>NZ_PNCU01000072.1:0-20534 GCF_005886915.1 Pseudoalteromonas sp. S3776
AAAATGAGAGATGGTATCTACCGACAAACTAACACCGAGGTAAATTACCTTGTAGTCGAACAGCTTGCTGGCGTTTAAAAGCAACGCTTTTACCTAGGCATAAAGTGATCGTTTTGCCACAGAGAAGCGAAGGAGAATAGCTAGAGAAGTGACTAAACGATACGGGTGCTTTTTCTGTGTAGCGCGAAGCGCCTCGGTGTACTCGGTGGTGGAATTAATGAGAAGCTGCGCTTCTAACGTGAGCAAGCTCGACGTCTACAATTTTCACCTCTCATTTACTCCTCATTCTCTTCTCTTTGTGCGTTTTTGTATTAAAGATCAATAAACCACAAAGAGGTTAAGAGCCGCTCCGCTTTTAGAGAAATAACTAAAATCTTGCGCGAGCAAGCTTCACGCCTACAAGTTTCACTTCTCATTTACTCCTCATTCTTTTCTCTTTGTGCATTTTTGTATTAAAAATTAATAAATCACAAAGGGGTTTAAACTCTACAAGCGCGATATAATATCGCGCCCATAGCTAGCCTTAACAGCAGAGCTTAATGACTCCTGTAGACGCACAGCTTGCTGGCGTTTTAAAAGCAACGCTTTTACCCTCTTGTTAACCCATTTAGTTTGAGGCGGCTAAATCTGCTTCAGCATCGGCTAGCATTGCAAATTCTTCATCTGCATTTTTAGCTACCAAATGTTTTGAGCTGTACCCAAAGTAATAAGCTGCCCCAATCACAAAGAGCACGACCGTATACAAAAATGCACGAGGGTCAAACGCGTACACACCCGTTAATGCAATAAGCGATAACACTAACGCAATACCCGATGTAACCACGCCACCTGGCGTTTTATAAGGGCGAGCTAAATTAGGTTGCTTAATACGTAGCATAATATGGCTCAGCGCCATTAATGCATACGATACCGTCGCACCTACCACCGCCATGGCGAGCATTAAATCGCCCTCGCCACTCAGTGATGCAATAAAACCAAATATAGCGGGTACAATTAACGCACGCGCGGGGACTTTACGCGCTGTAGTAATTGATAACGAACGCGGTAAATAACCCGCACGCGAAAGCGCAAACACTAAACGGCTATAACCATAAATAATCGAAAAGAACGAGGCAACTAGACCCGCTAACCCTAAAACATTTACTACAGTCGCTAAGCTTTTATTACCCGTTACATTAAGCGCATCTACTAGCGGTACAGCACTTGAGCCCATGGCTTGTGCACCGCCCGCGCCAGGCACTAATACAACAACCAGTAGTGCTGTAAATAATAAAAATAACATAGCGCCAATAATACCTTTAGGTACATCTTTAGCTGGGTTTTTCGCTTCTTCGGCTGCAAGCGGTACGCCTTCTACTGCTAAAAATAACCACATAGCAAAAGGAAGCGCAGCCCACACACCATACCAACCAAGCGGTAAAAATTCATTTGCGCCTGTAGCATTGGTTACCGCCACATTGAACAAATTAGCCGCATCAAAATTAGCAATTAACGCCACGGCGGTAGCAATAATTGCCAGTACAGCCAGGCCACTAATCACCATCATCACTTTTAACGCTTCACCCACACCCGCTAAGTGAATCCCCACAAAGGTTAAATAAAACAGTGCATATACCCACGGGCCATTAAACCCTGTTAATGCCTCAACCGCCGAGCCAATAAATATAACAATAGCAGCAGGTGCTAATGCATATTCAATCAATACCGCAAGGCCGGTTAAATACCCTCCAGCGGGGCCCATTGCTTGGCGCGCAAAACTGTAACCGCCACCCGCCGCAGGAATAGCGGCCGACATTTCAGCAAGCGATAGCACTAGCGTTAAATACATTATTGCCATTAACACGGCAGCAATTGCAAAGCCGCCCCATCCGGCTTCTGCAATTCCAAAGTTCCAGCCAGCAAAATCTCCCGAAATTACATACGACACCCCAAGCCCTGCAAGCAATAACCAGCCCGCTGTGCCACTTTTTAACTGCCTTTGTGCAAGATACTCATTATTGTTATTAGACATTTTGACCTCTTTTTATAGTTTTATTCCGCGATTAAAAAATTAGTGGTTTGAACCTGGTGCTCTATTACATCATCCTGTGTTCGGTCTTTTAAATTAACCCCTGTAAGCCCGCACTTTTTTGCCTCTTGCAATAAATATACGGCTCTTCGGGCTGCCTCAAAGTAACTAAGCCCTGCAGGGCGAATATTCGAAATACAATTACGACACGCATCGTTTAGCCCCGTTTTTGGCGCCCACGTTAAATAAAGGCCCAGGCTGTCGGGGGAGCTAAGCCCAGGGCGCTCCCCAATTAATACCATTACAACCTGCGCATTCAGCAGCTCGCCAATATCGTCACCAATTGCCACGCGGCCTTGCATTACTAAGGTAATTGGCGCAATTTTGTAAGGTGATGGTTCAGTGGGAAGCTGCTTTAAAAGCTCGGTTATAAATGGCGCGGCGTTTTTTTGTACCGCCAGCGACGAAAGCCCATCAACGACTACAATAGCTAAATCATACTGCGCTTGTGCGCTGCTTTGCATCGTGTTTAAAAGAGTGTTTCGCCCTGCTTCGTTTAGCTTTCGACCTAAATCGGGGCGCTGCAAATACGTAACACGATCGGCAGCTTCGCTTTGTACATTTAAAGGTTTACCTAAATCACACAGCCCATTAATAGTGCTTAGTGATTTTGTCATTTCGCCAATGTCTAACGGAAAGTTAACCGCATCGCGCGCTTGAGCATGCGATAGCTGAAACGCTAACATTTCAGATGTCGGTAAACTAATACCTGCGCGGCCAAGGCCTATTCGCGCATCCGTAAAACGACGTAAATCACGCCATGGGTTTTCTACCACTTTACCGTTACTTTTATAATTACGTGTTTTTATATTTATAGGCTCTACAGATTTCATTACATCCCTCCTTGCACTGCCTTTAAAGGCGTAACAAAGGCACTTGGTAAGGTATTTGATAAAATGGACTCGGCAGTATTTTCCATAATTTTCATCCTACTTAGCCAGGCTTCAAACTCAGGGGCGGGGCGCGAACCTAAAACACGTCGCACATAGAGCGCATCATGAAACGAGGTGGTTTGGTAGTTAAGCATAATGTCGTCAGAACCTGGTATGCCCATTACAAACGAGCAACCCGCAACGCCTAGTAAGGTGAGTAAGTTATCCATATCGTTTTGGTCGGCCTCGGCGTGGTTGGTGTAACACACATCGCACCCCATAGGTATGCCTAAAAGCTTGGCACAAAAATGATCTTCAAGCCCTGCGCGGGTAATTTCTTTGCCATCAAATAAATACTCAGGGCCAATAAAGCCGACAACGGTATTAACTAATAAAGGGTCAAACTTACGCGCTACAGCATACGCGCGTGCCTCACAAGTTTGTTGGTCAAGCCCATGGTGCGCATTGGCCGAAAGCGAGCTGCCTTGCCCGGTTTCAAAATACATTACATTATTGCCAACCGTGCCACGCTTTAAGCTCAGCGCAGCATCTTGCGCTTCAGCTAATGTATTCAAATTAAAACCAAAGCTTGAATTTGTAGCCTCTGTACCGCCAATTGACTGAAAAACCAAGTCCACCGGTGCCCCCGCTTCTATGCATTCTATGGTATTAGTTACATGGGTAAGCACACAGCTTTGAGTTGGAATTTCGTATTTCTGAATTACATCATCCATTAGCTTCATCAGCTTTATGGCTTGAGCTACGTTGTCGGTGGCAGGGTTAATACCTATAACCGCATCGCCATTGCCGTATAAAAGGCCATCGAGCATGCAGGCAGCAATACCGTTTATGTCATCAGTTGGGTGGTTAGGTTGCAAACGTGTTGATAAATGCCCTGGCAAACCTATGGTATTTCTAAACGCACTTTTTACGTGGCACTTTTTGGCAACGAGAATAAGATCTTGATTACGCATTATTTTACTTACTGCAGCGGCCATTTCAGGGGTAATAGCTTGCCTAACACTTGCAAGTACAGTAGGTGTTGCATAGTCACTTAATAACCAGTTTCTAAAATCTCCCACGGTTAAGTGCGAGATAAGTTTAAAGGCGTTTGCATCGTGCTCATCAATTATTAAGCGTGTAATTTCGTCTTGTTCGTAGGGAATAAGCACATCATTTAAAAATGTTTTAAGCGGCACTTCGGCCAAGGTCATTTGTGCTACTGCGCGTTCTTGTGCCGATTGTGCAATAACCCCCGCTAGTCTATCACCTGAGCGCTGTGGCGTAGCTTTAGCCATTAATTGCGCTAAGCTCTTGAATTGATATGTTTGTGTACCTAACGTATAACTATATCCATGTGCCATGATTTACTCCGTATAACTAATATTTAAAACCTTGGTATAGGGCTTGCGTTATATTAGCTATAAATCAATTTTGAATAGTTACAAGAGAGCTTAATTTATACCAAGTGACTATCGAATTTTGGCAAATCATCTTTTATTATTGTATTTCAGCAAGTTAAAAATGTAACTTTGTCACATACGTAAACTAAATTTTATTTACTTTAAAAGAGCATCACCGATATGGCGCAGCAAGGCAGCAACTATGCACCACAAAAGAGCAAGGTATTCACCCACGATATTGACGAGCAAGCACATAACCTTACTCAATGGCAGCAAAAGTATGACCAAGTAAGCGAGGGCGGATTTTTTGGTTGCATAGAAGGCGTTAATTACAGCGGTATCCATGCGTTTAAAGAGTACACCGAACGCGCGCTGCGACAACAATGCAACATAGCACCTAACTCTATTTGGCTGGGTATACCGAGTCAGTCTCAGCAAAGTAAAATTAATGGTCTTGATGTGGCAAGCAATCAGTTTATGTGCCGCACAAGCAATAGCGACTTTGAACTAATTACCCCTGAGCAATTTGATATTTACGGTTTGGTTATTAACTGGCATTCCATTGAATATATGGCGCAGTTACAGGGCGTTACAATTAAAAACCTTTCATCTGCGCAATCTGCTCGTTTGTCGGTAAGCGACTCTTCGCTTAAAACAGCAAGACAAATAATTAATACTATGGCGACTGGCACTGGCTTTGGGCTAAAACCAGAATCCCAACAAGATATGCTTAATATGCTAGCACTACACTTATTACAAGCCGATAACCCGCAGCAAAGCATTGCCCCAAGTTACAAACACCGAAAAGCCGTGGTCGATAAAGTAAAAGAGTACGTGGCAGCTAACCCGCAAAAAACAATTACCATAACTGAGCTTTGCGAACTTACCTTTGTTAGTAGACGCACTTTGCAGTACAGCTTCGAAAGTATATTAGGTATTAATCCACTTCGATTTTTACGTTTATCCCGCCTTAATAATGTAAGGCGCGAACTCAAATTGGTCGGTCAAACCAAGCCTATATCAGTTATAGCAGCCAATTGGGGATTCTGGCATGCAGGGCAATTTACTAAAGACTACACGCAGTTATTTGGCGAAAATCCATCACAAACCATCGCAAATAATTTAAAAGAAAGTGGCCTAGATTAATAGATGCTAAATATCTCGCGTGAGCAAGCATCACACCTACCGTCAAAATTATCACCGAGATAAATTACCTTGTAGACGCACGATTTTCAGGCGTTTAAAAGCAACGCTTTTACGTGGCTATAAAGTGATTATTTCACCACCGAGAAGTGATGGAGAAGACCAAGAGAAGTGACTAAACAATACGCATGTTTTCTTGTATAGCGCAAGGCGCCTCTGTATCGTCTGTGGTGAAATAAATGAGCAGCAGCGGCTTTATATCGCGAAATTTTAATATAAAACATTATCTAATTGATAAAGACAACACGCTTACGCGCATGCTTGGCAAAAAATAAGCAGTTAAAAGTCTTATTTGATCGGTGCTATTTAAGCCGCGATTAAATAAGACTCTCGTCTTACGTGTTTGCTAGTGCGTTTATACGAGCCTTTTCCTTTTTTAGCTTTTACTACTTGTGGTTTAAACACTTTAGAAGTTACTAACGCCGCTAGCGCATTATGATTAATAACACCTCGCCCGGTTTCTACCGCACTATTATTTGCGGCTTTGGTTTTCGATTTTTTAGCCATTTTATTTCCTAACTATTTATAACAATAAGAACCTTAAGAAGTGGCGATTGTATGCCTAATTTTCAACCTTGCAAGTGTTTTAACGCGCTTTTTTCATAATAAATAAGCATAAAAAAGCGCAGTAAATAACTGCGCTTAGTAGTAACCTGAACTCTGGATAATAAATCTATCTTTAGCAGCAATTCAGGTTAAATAGGTTTAGCTCAAATAATTAAAATTCAAAGCTTACTTTTGCATAGTAAGTACGCCCGTCAAAGCCATAAGGCAATGCACGTACAGGGTATTTAAATGCACCGTTAGTTATAAAGTTAAGTACTTCGTCGTCACCTAACTCATCCGGTGTTTCATCAAATACGTTGTCGGCGCCTACTGATAAATTAAATATTTCGTTAATTTGGTAGCTTACATTTACATCAACTAACACAGCCGATTCAACTGTACTTGTTGGCTTAAACGACCCCGTAGGCGAAAGCTCCCCTGGTAAAGGGATGTGGTCGTTACCAAAGTACTTAACGTCTGTTTCGCCAAAGTAGTTAAAACGAAGTGTTGTTTGATACGCATCACGCTCGTAGTCAAAGGTAAGGGTTGCACGCTCACTTGGTTGACCGTCGGTAAAAAAGCTACGTTGTAAATCGTCAAACGCCACCGACTCAGGAATACCCTCTTCTGCGTTTACGTTATCTATTTTAGTGTCGTTTAGGTTACCCGCAAAAGTGACACCAAAGTTACCGCCCTCTACATCAGTACGGTATGAGGCAATAATATCAACACCTTGTGTAGTTGAATCTACAGAGTTTGAAAAGTAATTAGCCTGCACTGCGCCTGTTGCTTGTAAAGCAGCTACAGCTTCATCGCTAAAGGCAACATCATCAGCTGATAGTAAACTACCAAGCGTGATACGGTCTTTAATTTCTACGCGGTAAAAATCAACTGTTAACGACAGCTCGCTAGTCACATCGTAAACAAAACCTGCGCTGTAGTTAGTTGATGTTTCAAGCTCTAGGCTATCTACACCCAATGCACTTGGGAAAGCTGTTCCCGTATTTGCAGTAAACGACTGTGTAAGTGTGCCATCTGAACCTAGGTTAGTCGTAAATGCAGTATACCCACTTTGCTGCAGCGATGGCGCTCTAAAACCGGTTGATACTGCGCCACGCACTGCAAAGTCATCGTTAAATTCATAACGCGTTGCTAATTTACCAATTAAGTCATCGCCTGCATCTGAAAAGTCTTCATAGCGTAGCGCACCACTTACGTTCCATGCATCAGTGATCATCGTTTCTACATCTACGTAAAACGCGTAACTGTTGCGATCGCTCTTGTTAGCCGCCTCTGGGCGCAGACCGTTATAAGCCTGAAAGCCACATTGAGCAAATTGATCCGGATCGTTAACCGATGGGTACGAAGTATCCATATTTGCAAGGCCACATGCGTACGACGCTTCATCGCCTGGTACTATTTCGTAGTTTTCTTTACGGTATTCTGCACCCAAGGTGATATACAAAGGCTCACTTCGGCCAATATCTACTATGCCGTTAAAATCTGCATTAACCGTTGTTTGGTCAAACCTAAAACCACCCGAGTAGCCACCGGTTGGCCCTGCATTTGCGGCTATGTCGGCATCGCTTGCATCTGGGTTATTAAACACATACTCTGCCGCATAAGAGGCATTTAATGTATTGCGTGAAGTAAAGTCGTATTGGTTTTCACCATACACTGCCGATACATCGTATCCCCAATCTGGGGTTATGTCGCCTCTAAAACCAACCGCTACTGAAATATCTTCAGCTTCGTTATAAATGCGAGGTAAAAAGCCATCGCTATATACTTGCGTTACATTTTTAGACGCTTCGTTATAGTTACGGTAAAAGCCGTTACCCAGCGCAGTGCGCTCAGAATAGCCACCAAATGAATACAATTCGCTTTCACCCACTGGCAGCGCCATATTATAAAACAACGAGGTAAATTCGCTTTCTGAATTACCTTGGCCCCAACGCACATCTTCACTTAGGGTGCCTGGTTCAACGTTTAACGAACCACCCGTATCGCGCTCAGCTCTGTTTGTACCATCGGCATCACGATACTCAAGCGATAAGTTAATAAAACCGCCTTCGTTACCTAAATCAAAACCACGGTTTAAACCTGCAGAAAGCGTGTCGCCATCGCCCTCACTGGTGCCACCGTATTGTACGTAACCGGTTGTTACACCCGTTGAATTATTAAGTGATAAGTTAATTACGCCGGCAATTGCATCTGAGCCGTACTGCGCTGCTGCGCCATCGCGCAATACTTCTACGCCTTTAAGTGCAGTAAGCGGAATCGCGTTCATATCGGTACCCGCAGCACCCGCACCTACCGTGCCATTAAGGCCAAAAATAGATTGATTATGGCGGCGCTTACCGTTTACCAACACTAACGTTTGATCAGGCTGTAAGCCGCGCAGCGTGGCAGGTCTAAATAAATCTGAGCCATCAGACACTTGTGTACGAGAAAAGTTAAACGATGGAGCCGTTGCCTGCAGGCTCTGCCCTAGCTCTGTAAAGCCACCTTTGTTTAAATCATCAGCGTCTATTAAATCGATAGGTGACGAAGACTCAGTAGAGGTGCGGTTAGATACACGCGACCCTAATACAGATATTTGTTCGATATTTTGTGCAGCCTCTAAAGGTGCTTCTTGGGCGCTTACAATGCTTGGTGCGCTTACGGCAAACGCAACAGCTGCAGCTAATGAATTTAAACGATATGTTGACATAGTGACGACCCTGTTTAGTGTGTTCTTTAATATTTGTTATTGCGATGTAACGCATCGCTTGTAGAACATCCTAGCAACATATGCAAATAAAAAGAAATGAAAAAAACTAAGTAATAGGTCTAACTATGCAAAAAATTGTAAAAACCACAAAATAACACTTAAACTTGTTCAAAACACATTCAATTTGGGAATTTAATTTCATCCACCGGTTTTATTAACACTTTATTTACAATGGGTTTATTGCGCTTTCTTCTTTTTTTACAGGTAACCAACAACAAATGGTAGTACCTGTTCCTAAAGTACTGCTAACTTCTATTTTTCCGCCATGATCTTGCAAAATAAAGTTAACAACTGTCATTCCTATTCCTAACGAATGTGCTGTATTTTTTGTACTAAAAAAAGGCTTAAACAGATGCATTTGAGTATTTTCGTCCATTCCACAACCGTTATCTTTCACTTTTATACATACACCTTCATTTTGCTGCGTTACGCTTAGCTCAATAATGCTCCCTTTTTCTAGGTCATGCGCGCACGCTTGTTGCGCATTTAATAACAACTCTACAAAAATTTGGTGAATTGACGATAACTCTCCCCAAATGAGCGGTAATTGTTCAAAATTGGTTTTAATTTCACAGTATTTAAGCTGTCCTTGTAGTACCTCTAAAGCAGAACATGCAACCTCACTCACATCTAAATATTGCTTATTATGTGAGTATGTAAATTGGCTAAGATTTAATAAATTGTGTACGGTTTGCTTTATGCGCTTTAAACCCTCTAGGCTTTCGCTTAATTGAGCGTAAATTTCATGAACGTTCCATGCATGTTCGTATTGCTTTTTTAAATCAGCTAACACGTTTTTATATTGCCCTGCATTTAATTGGCCGGTTAAAAACTGCTCGTTATAGTGAAGGGATTTAGATAAAAGAGGGCTAATGTATTGCAGGCTTTCTATATTACTAATTACATACGAGAGCGGATTATTTATTTCGTGCGCTATACTGCACGACAAATCCCCCACGCTTGCCATTTTGTCGGCCTGAACAAACATTTGCTGATACAAAGAGAGCTCAGCAGCATTTTTATTAAGTTCGCTATTTAACACAACTAACAGTTGGCTTTTATCTTCAAGCAGTTGTTCTGCAGCTAGGCGCTTTCGTTGCTCATCTAAAAAAGCCTGTTTATAGTCCTTGGTTACCGTGCTCATCCTATTCGCTCCATAAATATGCATCCATGTATAACGTTTAGTTTGCCATACGTATTTATGCAAACTAGAAGCAATTTTTAGACTATGCTTATTATTTTAGAAGGTAGCACTATGACCCAACCAGCAGATCCTGCACATTCAATCACTGCCGTAGACGTACTTTGTGTTGATGACGACGAAATTGTTCTGCGCTCTCTAACCTCTTTATTAAAAAATAATAACTTTAGTTTTATAACCTGCAAAAGCCCAGTGCAAGCGCTTGAGCTTTTAAGCAGCCACGAATTTAGCTTAATCATTAGCGACATGAAAATGCCCACCATGAACGGCGCGCAATTTTTAGAGCAGGCTCGTAACAAAGCCCCCGAAACACAACGTATTTTATTAACAGGTTACGCCGAAATAGAAACCACTTTAGCCGCTGTTAACCTTGCGCAAATTAACGGCTACATACAAAAGCCATGGCAAAACGATATGCTGCTGCGCAGCATTAACGACAGCATCGAGAAGTTTCAGTTAAAAAAGCAAAACAAACAGCTTGAGCTGCAAGTAAAGCAACAAAATAAAGAACTTCTGGAACTAAATAATTCATTAGAGCAACGAGTAGACAAACGCACCAAACAAATTAAGCAGGTGCTTAAACAACTAGAAGAGGCTAACGAGCGCGAAAAAAACGAACATAAAGCCACCGTAGAGCTGCTTTATAACTTTATAAACGCTAATCCTTATTTAGATGGCAACAGAGCACAAAAAATTGCCGACACGTGCACGCAAATAGCGCTGTATTTAAACCTATCGCAAAAAAGTATAGATTTAGCCCCTATGGCGGGTTACTTAGCACAAATAGGCTTGCTTGCCATGGACCCAGAGCTTTATAAAAAGCCAGTAAGCCGGCTGAGCGAGCAACAGCGCAAAGCTTTTTATACTCACCCTAGCACCGCACAATTAATGCTTATGCCTGCTATTCACTTACACGATGTATCCGATGCAATTTACCATCAATATGAACGATTTAATGGTAACGGCTTACCAAAGGGGCTAGCTGGGAACGATATACCCATTGGCGCCATGGTACTTAGCGTGGCTCGCGATTATTGGAACGCATTTGAGCAAAGCCAAGGTTCTACCGATAAAGAGCGTCACAGCGATGCCCTCGAAACCGTAAAAATGTACAGCGGCACCTTTTACCACCCTAAAATTGTGCGCGCGCTTGAAGCAAGCCATAGTAAATTAAACGAGCAGCTTAATAATGCCGGTTCAATTATGATATGCAGCGCTAAAGAGCTAAAAGCCAATATGATTTTAGGCCACACGTTGCACAGCCACAGCGGTATAATGCTATTACCTAAAGGCCACGTGTTTGGTAAAAAATCCATCGAAAAGCTACAACAACTAGAAACCAAAAAACCAACCCCATTTAGAATAATGGTAAAAAGCGCTAAATGATTGATCTAAACTGTGCTTTTTTTCGTTACAATGGCCGTATATAAGCTAAACTAACTCAAACAGGTACCTATTGATTTGGGTATATGTTTTAAACTGTTTAATACCAACCCGCTTAATTAAGTGATTTATTTTGAGGGTGGAAAAACGTGTTAATAGCTAGACAAAAAACTCGCTATTTAGTTGTACTAAATGAGAATTTTTTAACGCTGATAGCGACCCGTTTAGCCCCGCAAAATGATTAAGTATTAGTATCACATTGCTTTAAGGAGCATACCGTGTCGCGATTTTCTGCTGTTACTGACAATCCCCACGACGGGCGTTTTAATCAAAAAACAGGCATTTTACTCACCAATTTAGGTAGTCCAGACGCGCCTACCCCATCAGCACTGCGTACCTACTTACGTGAGTTTTTATCAGACCCCCGTATTGTAGAAATACCACGTTTAGTGTGGATGATAATACTTCACGGTATAATCTTGCGTATTCGCCCTAAGCGCTCAGCAAAACTGTACAAAAGTATTTGGACCGAAAACGGCTCGCCGCTTACGCATATTACCCGCCTACAACGCGATAAACTAAACGCGCTATTAAAAGAGCAAGGTTATACCAATACCGAGGTTGTAATGGCCATGCGTTATGGTAACCCTTCAATAGAAGCAGGCCTTGAGCAGCTGCGCGACAAAGGCCTTACGCGCATTATTGTATTACCGCTTTACCCACAATATTCAAGCCCGACAACCGGCTCAACATTTGATGCCGTATCAAGAGTGTTACAAAAGTGGCGCTGGGTGCCAGAGCTCCATTTTGTAAATGGTTATCACAAAAACACCACTTACATAGACTCATTAGCAAGCAGCATAAGCGAAGATTTAGAAAAAAACGGCATGCCACAAAAACTCGTTTTTTCATACCACGGTATGCCTAAACTGTTTTTAGATAGAGGCGATCCATACCACTGCCTATGTTTACAAACCACGCGCTTGGTGATGGAAAAACTTGGCCTTGATAAAGACAAAGCCATTAGCACATTTCAAAGCCGCTTTGGTAAAGCCGAATGGTTAAAGCCATACACCGACGCCACGCTTGCATCGCTCCCTGATGAAAACATTACCGATATAGCAATTTTAAGCCCTGCTTTTAGCGCCGATTGCCTAGAAACACTCGAAGAACTTGAAGAAGAGAACCGCGAAATTTTTGAAAACGCAGGTGGCGAAAAATACCGTTACATAGCCGCATTGAACGACAGAGACGATCACATCAACGCTTTATATGATGTGCTAAAACCAATGCTTTAAACGCATTTTTATTGCCTTAACGTAAAAAAGCGGTGTTAATTTTAACACCGCTTTTTTAATGCGCAGGTAAGCATTTATTAACTGCCATAGCCAATTTCACGCGAGCAAGCTTCGCACCTACAATTTTCATTTCTCATTTACTCCTCCATCCCTTCTCTTTGTGCAATACGCTTTTAAGGGTTATAAAGTAATTAACTCACCACCGAGAAGTGAAGGAGAAGAGCAGGAGCAGTGACTAATCAATATTTTTCAACTCTGTGTAGCGCGAAGCGCCTCGGTGTTCTCTGTGGTGGTATATTTTGCCTGCTCATTTACTCCTTCATCCCTTCTCTTTGTGCATTTTTGTATTAAAAAAATCAATTAATCACAAAGAGGTTTAGAGGCGCTCCGCTTTTAGAGAAGTGACTAATATCTTGCATTAACCTAATAAAACCCATTTTCAGACGCTTTGCTTTAACCTTTACGAGTGATCATCAACGTACACACCCCAGCAATAATTCCCCAAAACGCAGAACCCACCGAGAGCATGGTTAAATCAGATGCGGTTACCAAAAACGTCACTATTGCGGCCTCGGTATATTGGGCTGAACTTAACGCTTGTTGCAAACTATTAGCAATGGTGCCAAACAACGCAATCCCCGCTAAAGCCAAAATTAATGCCTGCGGTAAACTTGCCACTAAGCCAACGAGCGTTGCCGCGCATAGTGCCATAACAATATAAAAAACCCCTGCAGCTATACTTGCCCAATAGCGTTTATCAGCGCTTTTATCGGCCTCATCGCTCATACAAATAGCAGCGGTAATGGCCGCTAAATTAATAGAGTACGTACCAAATGGAGCTGTTAAAATATTAATAAAACCGGTTACATTGAGCGTGGCTGAGATAGGCGCTTTATAATTATGAGCCTTTAATACAGCAATACCCGGTAAGTTTTGAGAGGTCATAGTCACTATATAAAGTGGCAGGCCAATACTTATGCACGCTTGCAAATTAAAATGCGGCGTTATGTATGTAAACTCACTTAGTTTCCAGTGGATAGCACCCGTATCAATATGCCCCATTTGCCACGCCAGTATTACACCTGCAACTAAAACACTTAGCATGGCAAAACGCGCAAAAAAGCGTTTTCCTAAAAAATACATAAGCACCATTAAGCCAATAACCAGTGGTAGCTCATTCATAAAATTAAATACATCTATACCAAAAGTGACCAACACGCCTGCTAGCATGGCACAGGCAAGCTCGCTTGGTATTCTGTTCATTATTTTTTCAAACCAACCCGTAATCCCCGATACAAAAACCAATGTAGCGGCAAACATAAATGCACCAACGGCTTCATTTAAATGGTAGCCTTTTGCGCTTGAGATAAGTAAAGCCGCCCCAGTGGTAGACCACGCAATTAAAACCGGCACTTTATAATAATACGATAGCCCAATGGTGGTTATGCCCATTACCAGCCCTAACATTAAAAGCCAGCTTGCCACTAAGTCGGGTGTGCCGCCAAGGGTAATAACAACTTGATAAATAAGCGCAATAGAGCTTGAAAAAACCTATAATAACAGCCACTAATCCTGCAGTTGCACGATTAAGTAGCTGATCAGAAAACGCCATAAAATCCCTCTTAAATTCAGATTTTTATGCTCACAACATACGTTGCCTATTTACGCTTTGCAATTAGCGTTTGCGCTATTAAGCGTGAAAAATATTCATTATTTTAAAATTTTTTTTACCTATAAAGTGAACACACTTAATTGCCAGATTAAAAATAAATATATTTTTTAGCGTCCGTCTATACCTCGCTAAAACCCTAGCAAAACTCATCCTGTAAAGTAAAAAATTTAAAACCTAAAACAGGTAAATTGTTTATTTACAATCATTTACAAAAAGTAAAACCAGCACTTTAATACTACACACCCCAACTTGATCTAATTCTTCATATGATATAAAACATAACAATTAGTTAACCAAAAACCCCATAAGAGAAACAAATGAAACGCGCTCTTTTAATAATTGTTGCCTTTGGACTATCTGCTTTTGCTATTTATAAGCTGCTATTTAATACCGAAAAAGTACAGCAGGTATCAGCCCCTGTTGCAGTAGATATAGTGCCCGTTGACTCTAAATTTGCAGCCAATAAAAAAGCACCTCAGCCTATAGATATGAGCAAAGATCCTGTTAACGTACAGCCTCAAACAATTAATGAGCCAGCACAAAGCAGCCAGTTTGAAGCCATTAATAAGGTATCTGAAAAAGCCAAAGAGGTACTTACCAACGCCAAGGTGCTGCCAAGCGATTTAAACAACGAAGCTTACATAGAGTTTGACCTAAACACATTGCAAGCGCTCGAAACTGGCGACTCATTTGATATTTCAATCCCACAAACCGCCGAAACCTACAGCGCCGAAATCACCTCGTTATCTGAGGCTAGTAATGGCGATAAAAGCATATTTGGCCAAGTAATAGGTGCCAATGGGCAACTCCACACCACAGTTATGACCGTAGGAAACGACGCAATTTATGGACAATTTACCGCACCTAGCGGCAATTACGTTTTTGAAAGCAAAGGTAAATATGGCTGGATTGCAGCAAAACGCGACTTATACAAAAGCCACATAGAGCATCACGTAGATGCACCCACGCCAAAAACAGATAAAACCATAGATATGTTTGCCCCCAAAAAAACCGAACAACCCAACATGCAGTAACCCAACTAAATCAATCAGCAGTAAAACTTCCAACCACTACATAAGTAAGGAAATATAAAAATGAAAAAACTAATCACTACAGCAGCCATTGCCAGCGCACTATTTGCAACAAGTGCAGCACAGGCAGTAACGATTGATATTGGTATTTTATATACCGACCAATCGGCCGCAGCAACAAGTAATATAAACACTAAAATAAACCAGCTGATCGCCTTTAGTAACCAAGTTTATAGCCAAAATGGGGTCGATATTACACTGCGTTTAGCGGGCACAGAAAACCTTGGCGATTATGCCATTACACCGTCTGAAGACTGGTTAGATGCAGTAACAAACAGCAGCTATGTAGATGGTTTACGCACTAGCTGGAAAGCCGATATGGTAGCCGTGCTGGGTACCGGTCAAAGTGCGGGCAATGGTTTAATTTCGTGTGGTTTAGCATGGGTTGGCCAAGGCACTAACGGTAATTTATACAGCTCAATGAGCGACCGTATGTACTCGATTACGGCTATTGATTGTGGTGCTACTACGTTTGTGCACGAGCTGGGTCATAACCAAGGTTTAGCGCACTCACGCAAACAAGGTGATACCTCAGGTGGAGTATATGTTGATGGTATGGGCCACGGTGTGCAAAACGAATTTGCCAGCATTATGGCTTACCCGCACGTTTACGGCAGCGCAACCCAATACGATTACTTCTCAAATCCTAATTGGAGTGTAAATGGCCTAGCCTTTGGTGTAACTGGCCAAGCATATGCTATTCGCACCGTGACCGACACTAAAACAAGCATTGCTAATTTTAAATAACCTAAATTAGTTTAACCGTTTGTATTTTTTCCCTTTAGAGCGCCCTGGCGCTCTTTTTTGTTTACCCCAAACATTAACAAAATTTAATCTTGCGTCCACCTTAAAAATAACCTTGCTTAGGTACACTTATTCCATATCAAAAACAAGGAGTAAGCTATGATTAAATCACCATTAGACACAACCGTTAAATTCATTTCGTTATCTGCTATTTCACTTGCTTTAAGCGCCTGCGGAAGCAGCTCAAGTGATGAAAACACAGATGCCATTTCTGAGGTGAGTAATTTTCCAAGTGTTATCATTGGCCAAGTGTCAGAGGTAAGCGACAATGCAATTACTATTAATAACCATATTATTCCAGCAAGTAGCGCAGAGATAGAAATAGATGGCACTAACGCCAGCCTATCCGATATTCAAACAGGCATGTACCTAGAAGTTGAAACAAATGGCTCGCAAGCCACCGAAATTGAGTACGAGCCCTTATTAATAGGCCCTGTAAATATTGATGGCGATACATTAACCATAGCAGGTACGAAACTAAACAACGTGCAAAGCGCAGGCCTGTCGCAAGGCGACCTTCTTGAAATTAGCGGCTACAGCGACTCAACCAATAGCATTACAGTGACCTACCAAGCGCCTGTAAATAATCCACAAGAAGAGCTTGAACTAAAAGGCAGCATTACTCACTTAAATGCACAAGCTGGCACATTTAATTTAGGTGACTTGCTTATTAATTATCAACAAGC
Organism: Pseudoalteromonas sp. S3776; assembly: GCF_005886915.1. NCBI lineage: Bacteria > Pseudomonadati > Pseudomonadota > Gammaproteobacteria > Alteromonadales > Pseudoalteromonadaceae > Pseudoalteromonas > Pseudoalteromonas sp. S3776. Next base: position 17,001 of record NZ_PNCU01000072.1, read on the forward strand.
CGACGTTGAAGGCGCGCTCAATAATGGCCAATTTGTAGAAGTAGAAGGCATATTTAATGAACAACACGTTATTGCCAGTGAGGTAGATGCTGAGCAAACACCTGCGTTTAGCGATAACACATACACAGAGCTTGAAGGCGTTATTACCTTTGTAAATAATACCCAAACGCTTATAACTATTAATACTCAGTGGCAAGTAACATTAAACGAGCAAACCCAATACGAAGATGGCACCGCCGCTAATTTAGTCACAGGCCAACAGGTAGAAATAGACGGCCAATGGCAGCAAAGTAATGGCAAATTATTGGCCACAAGCATTGAATTTGAAGACACTAATACAGCGCCAAGTACCTCGCACTATACATTTTCTGTATCGGGGCTTGTTAGCTATGCCAATAACACAGCCACGATTAACGGCCAAAACTTTACATTAACCAATCAAACACAATACGAAGATGGTTTAACCGCAGCCACATTAGACGGCCAATGGTTAGAACTCGAAGGCACCTATACCGCTGAGCAAGCCCTAGTCAGCGAAGTAGACATTGAGGATGACAACAACACCATAGACCTAAAAGGCAATGTAGCGTTAAATAACAATGGCCAAGCCTCAATATGGGGTTATGTGAGCGAAGATAGCTCGTTAGCACAATTTAACGGCCAGTATGTAGATCTTGAGTGCCAATGGGTGAGTGCTAACCAAGTAAGAGCCTGCGTATTAGACGATTAACTACAATAGTTACGCTTAACTTTGCAAAGGGCTTGTTACCTTTTACGGTAACAAGCCCTATTAAAGTTAAACAGAGTTGTTTGTTTATTTGATAAACTAACGCATAAAATAACGTTCAAGCCACAAGAGCCTATTTATGAAATATATTTTATTAACTGTAACCCTGTTTGCGAGCGTATTTTGCCACGCTAATAGCTCCGCTATTTTTAATAAGCTCAGCCAAGCTAACGCCCCTTCTGCACAGCAAATTTTAGCAAAAATAGAAAAAAGCTTTGCAAGCCAAGGCATTATTGTAGAGTTTGAACTTGAGTTTGAAAAAGGCATTACCGTTTACGAAGTCACGCTGTTTGATTTAAACAATAACCGTTTTATTGAGTTAATTGTTAATGCCCAAGGGCAGGTTATTGAGCAGGAGTATGAACAACCCGAACTTGACGAAGAAGACGAAGTAGCTGCTGCCAAACTAATGAAGAAAAAAAATTACCAAATGCATCAGCTAGTTAAGCAGTTAAGCCCTGCGCCGCCTTATTACTTAATTGAGTCGCAGTTAGAGCAAGACATAGGCATAACCTACCTTGTTGCCACCTTTATTACAGCGAAAGGTCGGCATAAAAAAGCCATAGATTTAGCCACAGGTAAAAACCTGCCTTTACTGCGTTGGGGTAATTAATGAAGCTGCTGCTAGTAGAAGACGACAAACAAAACCGTGAGTTTTTATACAAAGCATTTAACGAGCAAGGCTATACCGTAGACACTGCCGAAGACGGCCAGCAAGCACTGCTTATGGCCACCTGCGAAGAGCACGACATAATAATACTCGACCGTATGTTACCTAAACTTGATGGGCTACAAGTATTGGCTGCACTTAGGGCCACCGGCAAACGTACCCCGGTACTTATTCTTTCCGCATTAGATAAAGTAGATGAACGAGTAGCAGGTTTAAAAGCGGGTGGCGACGACTACCTAACAAAGCCATTTGCGTTTTCTGAGCTGGCCATACGTGTAGAAAAACTGATAAACAGGCCTTCGCCTGCAAGTGAGCAAAACACCACCTTAGAGTTTGAAAACGTACGCTTAGATTATCGCCACCATAAAGCGCAGGTAAACGGCAATACACTCACTCTTCAACCTAAAGAATTTAAACTATTACACTTTTTGCTAGATCATAAAGACAAGCTAGTTACACGCACGTTATTGTTTGAATCGGTGTGGGAATATAATTTTGACCCCGGAACCAATGTAATAGATGTACACATAGCTAGGCTTCGTAAAAAACTTATGCAGCACCATGCCACCGTAGAAATACAAACTATACGGGGCGTGGGGTATCGGTTACAAAAAGCGCAGCACAATGAACAATAAATCGCTATGGTGGCAATTTAACCCCCGTGTAAGCTCGGTGTGGCGCTTAACGCTTGCCTTTGCCACAATTACCTCGGTGGTGCTGGTGCTATGTATTGTGCTTATTTATCAATTATTACTTGGTGAGCAAACGCGCCAGGTAGACAGGCGTTTAAATGCAGAGCAAGTAAGAATACAAGGGCTTGCCAATAAATTTGATAAAGCCTCGTTTTTTAAACAACTTAACGTATTTAAAAACGAAGGTGGCATTTTAATGTTTTGGCAAAACGATAACGAACAAAGCCAAGGTTTAAGCTTTTTGCCAAACGATATACCTCAACTACCTCAAACGGTGGAGTTTCCGGTATTAGATACGCAACGCGAGCAAATTAGATTACTTACCACAGGTTTAGTTAAAACTCAGCATGGCACCGTGGTTATTGCCACGCCAACCGAGCATTTAAGCCGCTTAATTACCGAGTTTAAAACAATTGCAATATGGGCTTGCATACTCAGCCTTATAGTTACGTGTGTATTTGGGTATATTTTTGCTAGGCGCCATTTACAACGTGTAAATTACTTTAACAATGTGGCAGAGCAAGTGCAAAAAGGCGATTTATCGGCGCGTGTTGTACACAAACAAAAAGGCGACGAATTTGTAACCCTCGCTAAACACATTAATACCATGCTGCAAAGCATTGAAGAAAACTTTGCCCTTGTGCAAGGTATAACCGACAACATAGCGCACGATTTAAAAACCCCGCTAACGCGTTTACGTTTAATGCTTGAGCAAGAAGCGTTAAAACAACCAAGCCTAGGGCTTGCAATAGAGCAGCTAGAAAACGTACTGCACACCTTTGACGCTATGTTAAAGCTTACTCGTTTAGAGCATGGGCAGTTTCCGCTAAAATTAGAGCCTGTACACGCAGTGCCTTTAATTAACGACATAATAGAAATACTAGAGCCCACAGCAGAGCAAAATCAGCAGCAAATAACGCTACTTAAAAACCACAACCTTATAATTGAAGGCGACAAAAACCTCGTGTTTCAAGCATGTTATAACCTGCTGCAAAACGCCATTAAATACGCAGGAAACGGCGCCACTATAACGATTACTCTATTACAAAATAGCATTACTATTAGCGACAATGGTAAAGGGGTTAATAAACAGCAATTAAGTCAACTTACTAAGCGTTTTTACAGAAGCGATATTGCACGGCAAAAAGACGGATTTGGCTTAGGCCTTGCTACCGTAAAAGCAATTTGCGATAGGCACAACTTTACTTTAACGCTTAACAGTGACGAACACGGATTTAGTAGCACAATCAGCGATACCAATACGCTTAATTAAGTGATCTATTTTGAGGATGGAAAAAGTGGCGCTAATGCACCACTATTTTTTGCTTAATACCAATACGCTTAATTAAGTGATCTATTTTGAGGGTGGATAAACGTGTTGATAG
>NZ_PNCU01000073.1:0-20921 GCF_005886915.1 Pseudoalteromonas sp. S3776
GCAAGAACGTATTGCAGCAGAGCAAGCAGAGGCTGAGCGCTTAGAGCAAGCGCGTATTGCTGCAGAGGCCGAAGCTGAACGTTTAGAGCAAGAACGTATTGCAGCAGAGCAAGCAGAGGCTGAGCGTTTAGAGCAAGAACGTATTACGGCAGAGCTTGCAAAAGAAGAGGCTAAACTTGCTGAAAAGCCTAAAAAAGAGGGGTTTTTTTCACGTCTTAAAAAAGGGCTATTAAAAACCCGTGTAAATATAGGCTCTGGTTTTGCCTCTATTTTTAGTGGTAAAAAAATAGATGATGATCTATTTGAAGATCTAGAAACACAGCTTCTTACCGCCGACTTAGGTGTTGATACCACCATGAAGCTGATTGATAGCCTAACTGATGCCGCCGATCGCAAACAGCTTAAAGATGGCGATGCGCTTTATGAGCTTATGAAGCAAGAAATGGCCACCATGCTTAAAACAGCAGAGCAACCGCTTGTTGTAAACACAGATAAAAAACCATTTGTTATATTAATGGTAGGTGTAAACGGCGTAGGTAAAACAACTACTATTGGTAAGTTGGCTAAGCAGTTTCAAAATGAAGGTAAGTCAGTTATGTTGGCCGCAGGTGATACGTTCCGTGCAGCAGCAGTAGAGCAGCTGCAAGTGTGGGGAGAGCGTAACAGCATTCCTGTGATTGCCCAGCATACTGGCGCAGATAGTGCTTCAGTAGTGTTTGACGCATTTCAAGCCGCTAAAGCACGCAATGTTGATGTGTTAATCGCTGATACAGCAGGGCGGTTGCAAAATAAAGATAACCTCATGCAAGAGCTTGAAAAAATAGCCCGCGTAATGAAGAAAATTGACCCTGATGCACCGCATGAAGTTATGCTAACTATTGATGCTGGTACAGGTCAAAATGCAATCAGCCAAGTAAACCTATTTAATCAGTGTGTCGGTTTAACCGGTATTACCCTTTCAAAACTTGATGGTACAGCTAAAGGTGGGGTTATATTTGCTGTTGCAGACAAGTTTAATATTCCTATTCGTTACATTGGTGTGGGTGAAGGTATTGATGATTTGCGCGCATTTAAAAGCGATGACTTTATTGATGCTTTATTTAGCCAAGATGAGGACGACGTTTAATAAATAAAAGGGAGCTTACTCCCTTTTTAATTGCAAGGAATTCCATTTTACAAATTTGGGACTGGCATAATAAAAATGATAAATTTTCAGCAAGTAAGTAAAACCTATCCGGGGGGGCATCGTGCTCTCGAAAAAGTTACATTTCATATTAAGCCTGGCGAACTGGCCTTTTTAACAGGTCACAGTGGTGCGGGTAAAAGCACCTTATTAAAGCTCATTAGCTTGATGGAACGCCCTTCTGCTGGAAGCGTTTCAATTAACGGTGTTGATTTAAATAAAGTAAATTCTCGGCAAATTCCTTATGCGCGCCGCGATATTGGAATTATTTTTCAAAATCATCGTTTGTTAGAGCGCTACACCGTTTTTGATAACGTTGCATTGCCGTTGATCATTGAAGGTACACACCATAAGTATATTGCTAAGCGGGTACATGGGGCGTTAGATAAAGTCGGGCTATTAGATAAAGTGAAATGCCATCCTTCTACGCTCTCAGGTGGTGAGCAGCAGCGGGTAGGTATTGCCAGGGCGATTGTAAATTCTCCGCCTATTTTATTAGCTGACGAACCAACGGGTAACCTTGACCCAGAATTATCTATGGAAATATTAAGGCTGTTTGAAGATTTTAATAAACACGGTACCACCGTACTTATAGCAACGCACGATCTTGGTCTTGTTTCTCGTTTGAAATACCGTAGCCTGACTTTAAAAGATGGCCGTATGCTTGAAGACCCACTTGCGGAGGTAGCACTGTGAGCTTGTTATTTAAAGGGCGACAAAACTCCAACGATAAACAAAAAAAATCAGCGATTGCAGGCGGTTATTTTTTTATTATTAATATTTTTCGCCAAGGCGTACACAGTTTAGGTGAAATGTGGCGTACACCACTTGCATCGTTAATGACAATTGCTGTACTTGGCCTCAGTTTAACATTACCTGCAACCCTGTATTTAGTTGTAAAAAATGTACAGCAAGTCAGTAGCGGGTTTGAAGAAGCTAGCGAAATATCACTTTTTGTAAAAGAAAGCATGAGTGAGCAAGAAACACAAACCTTAGTAAAGCGTTTAGCACTTTACGCCGAGGTGGACAGTGTTGAATTTATTTCTAAGCAACAAGCGCTAACTGAATTTAAAGACGTGTCCGGGTTTGGGCAGGCTTTAGAATACCTAGATAGCAATCCACTTCCCGATGTTGTATTGGTTACACCTACTAAACGACATCGCCAGCCCAATGCAGCTAAAGCACTGCTTACAAAGCTTGAAAACGAGCGCGAGGTAGATTTTGGTAAGCTTGATATTGCGTGGCTTGAGCGCCTGAATGCTTTGTTAGACTTATTAAAAGAAAGTGTTATAACAATTGCGCTGTTACTTCTTACCTCTGTCACCCTTATAATTGGTAACACGATTCGTTTATCTATTATGGATAAAAAAGAAGAAATACAGGTAATGAAGTTGGTAGGGGCTACCAATACGTTTATACATGCCCCATTTTTATGGACGGGTATTTGGTATGGTGTAATAGGTGGTTTATTTGCCTTTATTTGTATTGCCCTAATGATGTGGTGGTTAACAAGTGCTGTAAGTAGTGTTGCTGGCGTGTATCAGACAAGTTTTTCGTTAATTGGGTTAACACTTAATGAGTTTGGCGCCTTGGTATTATTAGCAACCAGCTTAGGCTTTGTCGGTTCTTATTTATCAGTTAACCGGTATATTAAAGAGATTGAGCCAGACAAAGTATAACAACGCCTGCTAATGGCTGACTTAAAATTGTCATTTTTGTGTATTATTATCCTTAATAGAGATTAGTTGTAAATGTGCTGTTATGTTTACGCTAATCTCTGCAATCCCTTAGTTCATCACTTATTCAGTCGCATGTAGTAGACTTAACTTACACTAAAAAACCGCTTGATTTACGCTTAAAAAAAGTTTTAAATTGGGGTTAGCACTCTTAGAGAAAGAGTGCTAAGATGGTTTCAAATGTTTATCACCGAGGTGAAAAATGAGTAAAGATTTATACGCAATGGCACTTACAGTTGGGCAACAAAGCGCAAGTATGGACGGCTACCTTCAAGCGGTTAGTACTATTCCTATGCTTAAAGCTGAGCAAGAGAAAGAGCTAGCAACACGACTTCAAGAAGAAGGCGATCTTAGTGCTGCAAAGCAACTCATTATGTCGCATTTACGCTTTGTAGCACATATTGCTAAAAGCTACTCGGGTTATGGTTTACCACAAGCAGACTTAATCCAAGAGGGCAACATAGGCCTGATGAAAGCGGTTAAGCGTTTCAACCCTAGTGTGGGCGTGCGTTTAGTGTCGTTTGCTGTTCATTGGATTAAAGCAGAGATTCATGAGTTTGTGCTTAAAAATTGGCGTATAGTAAAAGTAGCGACCACTAAAGCGCAACGTAAATTGTTTTTCAATCTTCGTAAAAACAAAAAACGTTTAGGTTGGTTTAACCAAGCTGAAGTAAGCACTGTAGCCAATGAGCTAGGTGTGAGTGAAAAAGAAGTTCGTGAAATGGAATCGCGTATGAGCGGCCAAGACATGGGCTTTGACTTAACGGGCGACGATAACGATGACGCGCCAACAAGCACGTATTCACCAGTGCAATACTTAACAGATGGTTCAACTGATTTAGCTGATGATATTGAGCAGCAACAATGGCAAGAGCAATCTCATACACGCTTGTTCAGCGCGCTTAAAACGCTAGATGAACGCTCGCAAGACATTGTTAGTGCACGTTGGTTGTCTGATGACAAAGCAACACTGCAAGAACTTGCTGAAAAATACAGCGTGTCAGCTGAACGTGTTCGCCAGCTTGAAAAAACAGCAATGAAAAAGCTGCAAAGTGCTATGAGCTAATAGCGAAAAAATAGTAAATTTTAAAAAGCCCTGCATTATATGCGGGGCTTTTGCTATGTGGCTATAAGTATTTCAATCAATTTTATTGTTTTATCAGCTTGGTTATATGGCTTAAATATACTTAAAATACCACCCACAGCTACCTGGCGTTAATCCCTTTACCTTGGGCTAATTGTATATACTTTTTGTGTACTAACTGCGATACCGGCACTAACTCAAAACCCTGCTGAGTGAGCTTAGGCAGGGCTTGGCGTAAAAAGTCGATGGTTTCAGGGTACGGATGAGCAATGGCAATAGCAAAGTGGTGCTTTGTTGCTTTGTGTTTTAGTTCATCCAACCTCAGCTGTAGCTGGTCATGCGTTGTTATATTGTCTAAAAACACATGGCGGCCAATATTTTCAACCCCGATAAAATTGGCTGCATTTTGTGCCTGACTTAGGTCGGTAGTGCGGCTATCTAAAAAGAATAAATTACGTTTTTTTAGTACTTCCATAGTCCACTTCATGGCTTGGCTGTGCTGAGTTAGCGCCGAACCCATGTGATTATTGACCCCTTTTACTTGGGGTAGGCTGGCTAGTGCCGTGCCTAAGGTTTTTTGTAGCTGTTCTTTATCCATATTAACTGTAAGCCCGCCAGGGCCGAGTGCTTTACCGTTTAAGGCTTGCATGGGTACATGTAATAACAGCTCTTTATTTGCTTGGCTAGCAAGGCTCGCAAAAATTTGAGAGTAGGGGGTGTGGGGCAAAATTGAATATGACAATTGCCCAGGTAAGGTAAGAAATTCTAAATCTCGCTGATGATAGCCAATATCATCAATTACGATGGCTATTTGCTTTGCCCAAGCAGTGCTAGATATAAAGCAGGTAGCCAACAACAGCCATTTTATTATTTTCACGTTTATAGTTTTTATTATCTTTTTAGTTTATTGAGATTTACTATTGCATACTAAGTAATTGTTTAGCTTTTACTAACTGCAAGTCGCCCAGTATTTCATGTTCAAACTGTGGTGTATTTTTGTTCTGCTCATTTTTTATTATAACGGCTTTATTTGATTGTGGAAGGGTTGCTTGCGCAATTGCTACATCCGGCGTGACTCCCACGCCTTCAATTGATATGCCCGCAGGTGTAAAGTATTTGGCTGTTGTTAATTTTAGTGCCGTGTTGCCATCACCAAGTGGTATTAAGGATTGCACTGAGCCTTTGCCATAAGACTGATTACCAACCACTTTAGCGCGCTTATTGTCTTTTAAAGCTGCAGCAAGTATCTCAGCAGCAGACGCTGAGTTTTCATTAATAAGTACCACAATAGGTATCCCTTTGAGTATGTCGCCCCGTTTAGCGTAGTAAGCTTGGTTAGCATCATAATAGCGCCCTTTAGTGGTGACTATAGTGCCGCTTTGTAAAAATAAATCCGCTACTGCCACTGCGCTTTGTAAAGTACCACCGGGGTTATCGCGTAGATCAATCACTAACCCTTTAAGTGGTGTGCGATAATCATTTTTAAGTGCAGCTACCTGTAGCGCCACTTCGTGTAAGGTGTGATTAGAAAAGTTATTAATGGCTAAATAGCCAGTGCCCGAATCGAGTAATTGGCTGGAGGCGCTTTCTAAATTTATTTCCCTGCGGTCGACTGCAAAGCTTAGTGTTTTTTGGTATTGCGCACGCTTTATAGTTAGTTTAACAGTACTGAAACTATCATCTTTTATGAGCGAAGCTACTTGCTCTAAACTGCGGGTCTGTGTGCTTGTACCATTTACATTAACGATAATATCACCTGCTAAAATACCCGCTTTTTTGGCTGGGGAGTTTTTAACCACCCCCACAATAGTAATGTTATCATCAACCTCTTTTACTTCTATGCCCACGCCGGTGTATTGACCATTTGTATTGTTAAATAAGGCGTCTAAGTCATTTTCATTAAGGTATTTGGAGTAAGGGTCCAGCTGGTTTAATAACATCTCTACCTGTTGATTATTGAAGGCATCCTCTGCACTTTCTGTAAGCGGTAGGTCATCAACATAATAGGCTTTAATATTAAAGAGTATTTCAGAAATTTGCTGGCTTTTGAGGTCTTTAACTGAGCCAGCAAGTGACGGATTGCTAAAGCAAAAAACAGCAATAAAGGCAAGTGAACACAATAAAAACGAATAGCGTGTACAAGAAGCGGGAAATAATCGGATTTGTAGTATTTTATGAGTCATCAGCTGCTCCTAATGCGGTGCAGCTGCTTTATTCACTTAAATACGTCTGCACCATTTAACAGGATTTACTGCGCGTCCTTTGTGGCGTATTTCAAAGTATAGACCAGAACTCGACTGCCCGCCGCTTTGACCTACTAAAGCGAGTGTTTCGCCCTCGCGGACCATATCGCCTACATCCTTTAGTAAAGTTTGTGCATGGCCATACAGGCTCATAAAGCCTTCGCCGTGATCAACCACAATTACCCAGCCAAAACCTTTTAGCCAATCAGCAAATACAACTTGGCCATTGTTAATACTGTTGACATTGGTGCCTTCTTTGGCGCCGATTAATACGCCTTTCCAGTCTATACCGCCATGTTTACGTTGGCCAAAGGTGTGTTTTAGCTTTCCTTTGCTGGGCCAATTAAGCTTGCCCTTACTTTTATTAAGGCCAAGTAATTCAATTTTTTGGCTTTTTTCTTGCTCAAGCTCTTTGATAGTAGAGATTAAAGTTTGTTCGTTATCTCTTAAGTAATTAATCGAGCTTTTGGTGTTGTTGAGCTGTGCTTGTAGGTTTTTAAGATTAGTTTGGCGCTCGCTTTGGGCATTTACTAGCGCATTTTGGCGCCTTTTCTGTTCTTCAAATAAAGCGGCTAACTTTTGTTTTGTTTTTGCAAGTGCAGCTTGGTTATCTGCAATGTGTTGTTGCAGTACTTTAAGCTCTTCAATTTGCTCTATACGTGCTTTATTTAAATAGTTGTAATAGCTTAAGGTACGCTCAAATTTAGCCGTGTCTTGCTGGTTTAACAGCATTTTGGGATAGTCGTCGCCCCCAGCCATGTAAGCACTTTTTAGCTGGGCAGCTAAAACGGCTTGAAATTTTGCCTGCTGGGATTTTAATTGCTGTGCTTTTTGTTGCTGTACTTGTTGTTTTTGCTCTGTCTCTTTTACCGATTGCTCAGCCATATTGAGGGCTTTGGCATTTTTAGCTATTTCTAGCTCATGTTTTTTTAAGTTTTTTTGCAGTGCGGCAATTTTCTTTTGTTGTGCTTTAAATTCTGCTTGGCTTTGTTCTAAGGCAGATTGTACTTCGGATAGGTCTTTTTTAGTGCGGTTTTCGTTAGCGGATGCAGGTGCAACCACTAACGAAACCAATACCAAGGTATAAACACTAAACCAATTGACTGGCTTGTTCATGTGTTATTTCAACGTCATGATTGGTGTGCCAGTCATTTCGCTTGGTTGCTCCATACCCATAAGATGTAGCATGGTAGGGGCAACATCACTTAATGCTTTACCTTCACTTGGTGTTGCATCGCGTCCTACATAAATAAACGGCACAGGCTCACTGGTGTGTGCTGTATGTGCTTGCCCGGTTGTAGGGCTGGCCATTTGCTCAGCATTACCATGGTCGGCCGTTATTAGCGCTTCACCGCCAAACTCATCTAGCGCCTCTACTACTCGACCTATACAAGCATCCACGGCTTCACAGGCTTTAACGGCTGCTTCGAATACGCCAGAGTGGCCAACCATATCGCCATTTGGGTAATTACAAATAATGGCATCAAACTTACCGCTTTTAATGGCTTCAATAAGTTTATCGGTTAACATTTCTGAGTTCATTTCGGGCTGTAGGTCGTAAGTTGCAACCTGTGGAGAAGGAATTAATTCACGCGATTCGCCTTCAAATTCATCTTCGCGTCCGCCACTAAAGAAAAACGTAACGTGAGCGTATTTTTCTGTTTCCGATATACGCAATTGCGTTTTACCATTCTTTTCAAGCCATTCGCCTAATACGTTTACAAGTGGTGTAGGACCAAATGCGACAGGGGCATTAATATCGGCTGCATATTCAGTCATCATTACAAAAGCGCTAAGCTGGGGTGATTTTTTCTTTTCAAACCCGTCAAAGTCAGGCTCTACAAAAGCGCGAGTAATTTCACGGGCACGGTCGGCTCTAAAGTTAGCAAAGATAACGGTGTCACCATCGTTAATTTGTGCCGTGTCTGTGCCTTGAGGAGTGATTGTCGTTGGTGCTACAAATTCATCGTTTTCGTCACGCTCATACGCGGCTTCTAATGCTGTTACACCATCAGCATAGTTAAATTCACTTTCACCTAGTGTCATTACATTATAGGCTTTTTTTACGCGGTCCCAACGGTTGTCTCTGTCCATTGCGTAATAGCGACCCACTAACGATGCTAAGCGCCCACAATTTAGATCGGCGAATAGGGCTTCTATACGTTCTATTGAGGCTTTAGCGCTGCGCGGTGGTGTATCACGGCCATCTAAAAAACCATGGAAGTACACTTCTTTTGCACCACGCTTAGCTGCTAATTCAATACTGGCGACAATATGATCTTCATGGCTGTGCACACCTCCTGGGCTTAATAAACCCATAATATGTACTGCTTTACCTGCATTTATTGCTTTGTCGATGTTTTCAACAAGTGCAGGTGTTGAGTCAAACTCGCCATCGTTAATCGCTTTGGTAATACGGGTAAAGTCTTGATAAACAATGCGGCCAGCACCTAGGTTTACATGGCCTACTTCTGAGTTACCCATTTGCCCTTCAGGTAAGCCTACATCTAATCCTGAGCCTGAAATTAATGTATGTGGGCGGTTTGCCCATAGGTTGTCTAAGACAGGGGTGTTTGCTGCAAGAATTGCATTACTTTGCTCTTCTTCGCGGTAACCCCAACCGTCTAAAATCATTAATACCAGTGGTTTTTTATGCTCTGTCATAATCGCTCCTGAAAATTAGCACCTGTTGATGGGTACTGTGCGCCGAAAGGTTATCTGGTTAGTTTTAGCATACCGTGTTTTAGCGATAGAATCAGCACTGAAAACAAGATATTAAATTTTTACATACTATTTTATATGGGGCGCTTTATGTGTTTTTAAACTGCAGCAAACTCGCATTTTAACTTGGTTTGGGTATACTTGCGTGGCTAAAGTACAAAATACCTAGAATATTAGGGCGTGTTGCGCTTTGGTGGCTGAATTTGCAGCAGTATGTTTGGTTTTTAGGTAAGGCAGAGCCTATGAAGTGTGGTTATTCCCCATAAATAGGCGATAACGTAGCATAAATACCAAACATGCGCTGCCCGTTGGGTTCTTTCTAGGGATTATTACCTCTTTGTTGCCTACATGGATGTAGGTAAGGGCGTGAGCAGGACGCGGAAGCTTTGCTCGGTTTTTACTTAGCCCACTAGGTTACAAACCTCGCGCCGCGATTTAATCGCCCCTAGATTGAACAAATTTCAATCCACAAAGGCCAACACGCCCTAGGTTTAGAACATAATTTTATAGTGGAAGTAGAATGGATCAATATATTGAATTTATTACAAATCATCCTATTTTAAGCCTAGCTTGGGTTGGTATTGTATTTCTTATTGTAAGCGGTTGGATTAAAAGTAAACTTTCAGCGGTGAAAGAAATAAATCCACAGCAATTAACACTTCTTATTAACCGTGAAGATGGCAAAGTAGTCGATATTCGCGCTCAAAAAGAGTTTAACGCTGGTCGTATAGCGGGCGCTGAACACTTAAGCCCTGAAAAAGCAAAACAATCTGACTTTTCTAGCCTTGAAAAGCACAAGAGTAAACCCATTATACTAGTGTGTGCCACAGGCATGACTGCACAAGGCGTTGCTAATGCAATGCATAAAGCAGGCTTTGAATCGGTTTATGTATTATCAGGTGGTATGGGGTCGTGGCAATCAGCCAGCCTTCCAACTACAACAGGTCGCTAATCAGTTTAGTAGTACCGATAGAGGATTTATTATGAGTAATGTTGTTTTATACACCAAAGCGTATTGTCCATTTTGCCAACGTGCTCTTGCACTTTTAAACAGTAAAGGCGTTGAGTACACAAATATCGATATTGGTGTTCAACCAGAGCTTCGCGACGAAATGATTACCAAAGCAGGTGGCGCAAGCACAGTACCGCAAATTTTTATTAATGATGAACATATCGGTGGCTGCGACGACATGATGGCTATTGAAGCGCAAGGTAAACTTGACGCTAAGCTAAATGCTTAATTTTAATTATAAAAACTAACACGTAGGAAGCACAATGAACGAAGAAAATCAAAACGCAGCAGCACAAGAGGGTGGCGCACAATTTGCGATTCAACGTATTTACACTAAAGATGTATCGTTTGAAACGCCTAACTCGCCTGCGATTTTTCAAAAAGAATGGACGCCAGAAGTTAAATTAGACTTAGACACACGCTCTAATAAATTAGACGAAGGTGTGTTCGAAGTTGTTTTAGCATTAACTGTTACTGCCTCTATTGGTGAAGAAACTGCGTTTTTATGTGAAATTCAGCAAGCTGGTATTTTTACTGTTGGTGAGCTTGAAGAAGTACAACTAGCACATATGCTAGGTGCATACTGCCCTAACGTGTTATTCCCATACGCGCGTGAAGCCGTATCTAATCTTGTTAACCGTGGTACTTTCCCACAGCTTAACCTTGCGCCAGTGAACTTTGATGCGTTATTTGCACAATACATGCAACAACGTACTGCGCAAGCTGAGCAGGTTTCAGCAGACGCATAATCTATGAGTACAGCAACTTCAGCTGTTACTGTATTGGGAGCGGGGTCTTACGGCACCGCTCTTGCTATTTGCTTAGCCCGAAATGGTCACCGAGTGACACTTTGGGGTCGCAATAGCGACGACGTTGCCACGCTTGCAGCTGAGCGGAAAAATCAACGTTACCTTCCTGATGTACCATTCCCTGACACTCTTGTATTACAAGCCGATTTACAACAAGCCGTAGCGAGTAGTGCTATTGTACTTGTGGTTGTGCCAAGCCATGCTTTTGCCGATACTTTGCAGCAAATAAAACCAGCATTGGTTGAAGGTGCGCAAGTGGCGTGGGCAACTAAAGGGCTTGAGCCAAACACTGGGCGTTTGTTACAAGAGGTTGCCCTGCAAGAACTGGGTGATGCAATACCGCTTGCGGTTTTATCTGGTCCCACTTTTGCTAAAGAAATGGCGATGGGGTTACCTACCGCAATATCGGTCTCGTCTACTTCAACGGAGTTTGCGCAACAACTTGCAGGTTTACTCCATTGTGGGCGCTCGTTCCGTGTGTATAACAACGATGACTTTATTGGCATTCAGTTAGGTGGAGCGGTTAAAAATGTAATCGCTATCGGCGCGGGTATGTCGGATGGGGTTGGCTTTGGTGCTAATGCGCGTACCGCGTTGATCACCCGTGGCTTGGCTGAATTAACACGCTTAGGGTGCGCCTTAGGCGCAAAGCAAGAAACCTTTATGGGGATGGCAGGGCTTGGTGATTTAATCTTAACCTGCACCGATAATCAATCACGTAACCGACGCTTTGGCCTAGCATTAGGCAAAGGTGAAGGAGTAGACGCTGCTATTGAGTCTATCGGGCAAGTTGTAGAAGGCTTTAGAAATACAAAAGAAGTGTATTTATTAGCTCAGCGCGCCGGTGTAGAAATGCCAATCACAGAGCAAATCTATAAAGTACTTTACGAAAGTAAAGATATGAAAGAAGCTGCTATGGCCCTATTAGGCCGAGAACAAAAGGCCGAATAACCTCGGCCTTTTTGTTAGGCTTTAATTTGATGAGCCTAGCATGATACCAATGTGCAATAATACTTATACCATTTTGCAGGGCAAAACGTGTCGCTACCTTTGTTAAGAGTTTTCTTTTAAATTAAATAGAAAATTTTTGCCTAGCTATCCACACGTTTTTCTAACCTCAAAACAGATCAATTAATTAAACAAATTGGTATTACTTGCCTCCAACAAACCCCAGTTGTCGCCAAGATTCGTAAATAAATACAGCAACCGAATTTGATAGATTCATACTGCGGCTATTCGGCTGCATAGGAATACGTACACGTTGATTGTTAGGTAATGCTTGAATCATTTCATCGGGTAGACCACGAGTTTCTGGGCCAAATACTAAGCAGTCACCGGCTTCGTAGCTTGCTTCGTGATGAAGCTGGCTGCCTTTAGTGGTACATGCATAGACTTTTTTAGGTTGGCATTTTTCAAGGTATGCCTCAAACGATGCATGTCGCTGAACATTACTAAACTCGTGGTAATCAAGGCCCGCACGTTTTACTCGTTTATCGTCCCATTCAAAACCTAATGGCTCAATTAAATGTAGGGAGTAACCTGTGTTTGCACACAAGCGTATAATATTGCCTGTATTTGGCGGAATTTCAGGTTGATATAACACGATATCCAGCATAATGCGCCTTTCTATTAATCTATAATTTGACGTTTGGCAGTATACACGAAACCGTTAAAAAAAATGATATACTCGCGCCATTGAATACCGTAAATAGTGAATATTGACGTGCATCACCGCAGTTACGAATTTTGGGTTAAAACATCAAGCATAGTGACCATGGTTATGGTGAGCTTAATGATAGCGGCCAAAGCTTGGGCTTGGTTGGCATCGGGTTCGGCCTCTATGCTTGGCTCGTTGACCGACTCTTTAATGGATATTACAGCCACTGCTATGAGCTTTTTAGTACTTGGCTACGCACTGCGTCCAGCCGATGACGATCACCGTTTTGGCCATGGTAAAGCAGAAGCGCTTGCAGGGCTTGGTCAAGCTGCATTTATAGCTGGTTCTGGGTGCTTATTAGCATTTCATGGCATTGAGCGTTTATTCAACCCCATCGTATTAAGTCATTCATTGCTTGGCGTGTGGGTAAGTGTATTTGCTATTGCGTGTACGTTAGTGATTGTGTTTTTTCAAACTAAAGTAGTTAAACATACCGAGTCTATCGCTATAAAAGCAGACTCGGTGCATTATAAAGGGGATTTAATTTTAAATGCTGCGGTATTACTGGCTATTTTGCTCTCATACTATGGGGTGTTATATGCTGATCCACTATTTGCTATTGGTGTAGCCGGTTATTTGCTTTACAACAGCTGGGATATAGCACGTGATAGCGCTGATCATTTAATGGATAAAGAGCTGCCAGACGAAGAAAAGCAAAGCATTTACGATATAGCGAATAAGCATCAAGATGTTTATGGCGTACACGACATCCGCACTCGCCAAGGTGGAAAGATCAAGTTTATACAAATGCACTTAGAGTTAGATGACGATTTATCGTTAATTCGAGCTCATAATGTGGCTGACGAAGTCGAAAAAATGATTGCTGATTGCTTTGAGTCTGAGGTTGATATACTTATCCACCTCGACCCATTATCTGTTGTTATTAAAGATTAATCGACTCGCAAAATGTGTATAAACTTTTGAGTGCTGGTTTACGAATTTCGTCTCGTTCAAAAAAAAGTTCGTGCTTTGCATCTTTGAAGCTTTCAATTGATGCATTTTCATGGCTGTTTGCCAGCTTATCAAGTGCCGTGTTATTAACTACTTCATCTTTTTCGGCTTTAGCAATATACATTGGAATAGTAATATTTAGCTTATCTACTGATGGCAAAAACTTAATAACAGCATGCAACCACCCATAGGTTACCCCGCCAAGCTGCAACGAAGGTGTAGCATGATAGGTTTGCCTAAATTGTTTGTAACGTATTTCACTACTTGTTAGCACGTTTAGGTCAAAATTTAAGGGAATATAGTTTTTTTGCCCAAAGGCATAGCTGTATTGAAAGCCTAAAATTTTAGCTATGTTGACGGCCAAAGTAGTCGAAAAACGAGGCACCTTTTTGGTAAAAATATTTAACATGGGAGCTGACAAAAATACTCCTTTGTAATCATGCGTATAGGTTGCTAAATAATGCAGCGCAATGGCTCCTCCCATCGAATGCGCTATTAACGCTTTATTGCCTTGCCAGTGAGCATTAACAACCTGTTCAGTAAATTGGTTTAGATCTGCACTGTAATCTTGAAAGTCTTTAACATAACCTTTGTGCTTGTTTTTTAAATGCCGATAAGAGCGGCCTTGTCCTTGATGGTCGATTATAAAAATAGCGTAATCATTGTTATAAAACTCCCATAAAAGCTCTTTGTATTTATCAGTGCCTTCTACTCTGCCAGAACTAATAACTAACGCCATTTTTGCATTAGCGGGTTTTGCATAGGCGTAAAATAATGTGCCATGCAAGGTTTTTAAGTTAGATTTAATGAGTGTGTTTTCAAAAAATTCTTCAATTGCAGATTGGTTATTTTCAAGCTCACTTTCACTGCTATAAAACATGGGTTACTCTTTAGTTATTGGTAAGGTTATGTTGGCACATAAACCACCATTTTCTTTATTTGATAACGCTAAACTACCACCATGCGCAATAATAGCATTTTTAGCGATGGCTAAGCCAAGCCCTGTGCCACCACTTACTCGGTCGCGGGCGTCAGATTGTCTAAAAAAGGGCTCACAAAGCTTGCTTAATTGATCATTTGGCACGCCTGGTCCGTCGTCGCAAATTTCAATATAAATTTTGCTGTTATAGTGTACGTTAAAGCTAATATTGCTGTGTGCGTATTTTATTGCATTGCGTAATAAGTTTTCGAGTGCACTGGCTATTAACGACTCATCGCAACTGAGCATAACATCGGCACTGCCGCTAAATGTGAGTGTTTTAGTATTTTGTTTAGCTTCAAACTGCGCATCGTTTAATACGTGTTCTACTATATCTTTTAACGACTGCTTTTGAAGAGACAGTGCTTGGCTTTGCGCTTCTAAACGCGACACTTGCAGTACATCAGCAATCATTTTATCAAGTTGATTCGCTTCTTTTTCTATCCGTAATAAATATGATTGGCTTGCCTCGTTGGCTTGCATTTGAGCAAGCCCAGTGGCCATTTTTAAACGCGTAAGTGGGGAGCGCAACTCGTGAGATATATCAGCAAGCAAACGCTTTTGGGCACTAATAAGTTGCTCAAGCTGATTGGCCATACTGTTAAAGTCGCGGCCAAGCACCCCTAATTCGTCTTTTCTGTTAGCAGGTATGGCAACACGCGCTGATAAGTCGCCTGATGACAGTTTTATGGCTGCTTTTTTAAGGCTGTTAATTGGGGCAATTAAGTTACGGCTAAATATAAAGCTCAGTACTAAAGAGGCAAAAATAGCCACCAAGACTTTCATCCAATTTGGCATTAACTTAAAACGCATGAGTAAAGGCGGTTGGTGGTTAATATCGATTTCGTAAAGGTAAAATTGCCCCTCGGGCACAGTGATTAGTACAGGACCAAAAGCTTGGTACTTTTCGGTAAAAATAATCTGTGGTGCTAAGTTTTGGCTAAAGCTAAGTAAATTTAAGTCTATTTCGGCGGGTATCTCTTTATTACTTAATGCGTCTTCGGGTTGCGCTGTAGCTAAATATAAAATTTTGCGTTTTGAAAGCCTAGGGTGCGTTAAAACATCGGCAAGCGTTCGTTTGTGCTTAGTTACACTTCGCTCAATACTTTTGGCTGTGTAAATTAGGTTTTTTTTCATTGGTCCACGCAGAGACTCAGTGCTTACAGCATTGATTGCAGTAATGTTACTTAAAAATATAAGCGCTGCTACAGTCCCTGTTATCGTCAGCCAAAACCAAGTAAATATTTTAAAAAATAAATAATGCCTAGGGTGCTTTAGCCAGGCAAAGTAATGCTTATTACTCCCCTTGGATGAAAACATAGCCTGTACCTCGCATTGTTTTTATTCGTTCGCCTGGGATGTGCTCGGCTATTTTTTTGCGAATATTGCTAACGTGCATATCAATTGAGCGATCAAACGAGGCTAAGCGCCTGCCCAGTACTTCCTCGCTTATTTGCTCTTTACTGACAACTTCGCCGGCATTTTTAATTAATAGCACGAGTACCTCGTACTCTGTGCCAGTAAGTGTAAGGGGGTGGTCGCTAATGGTTGCCTCACGCGCTGCCAAATTAACCGTAATGCCGTTTATATTTATTTTACTGGGTGTTGCAACATTTAAGCTATTTATGTGCTCTATGCGACGAGTAATCGCTTTTACGCGAGCAAGCAACTCACGGTGGTTAAAGGGTTTGGGGATATAATCGTCAGCGCCCAGCTCTAAGCCAAAAATACGATCAAAGTCTTCGCCTTTTGCAGTGAGCATAATGACCGGCGTTAACTTGGTTTGCCTAAGTTGTTTAAGTACCTCAAAACCATCAAGGGTGGGGAGCATGACATCTAGTAATATCAGCGCGTAGTCGCTTGCTTGAGCAAGTTTTAAGCCTTGCTCGCCATCGTGAACGCTTTGTACCTCAAAACCTTGCGCGGCTAAATATTCAGTAAGTAGTTCGCACAAACCTGTGTCGTCATCAATCATTAATAGCTTCATTTCAAACCCTTAGGCAGTTTCTATATGGTTATTTTACTTCGTAAATTGTGCAAAAGTGAATCTTTACACAACCTTTACACTGCTTTGCGTTACTTTGCGTTGCAAGGGGTATAGTTAACTCACTGGCTTAGCAGTCACAACCAAATTCAATCCATCCAATATTAAGGTGATGATTATGACTAAAGTAAATACACTTTCAAAATTAGTACTTATTTGTGGTCTAGCAACGGCTACACTTGGTGCCGGTAGCGTATTAGCAAAAGGCGGCATGCACGATAAGCAAGGCCACTCTCAAGCGCGTTTTTTATTATCTGAGCGCGGTGCTGACAAGCTTGATTTAACTGACGAGCAACAAACTAAGCTTGAAGCTATTTTTGAAGCGCAAAAAACGCAAATGAAAGCACTACGTGGCACTGATAAAGAAGCCCGTAAAGCACAGCGCGAAGCGCATAAAGCAAAAATGGATGCACTACTTAGCGCTCCAACATTTGACGAAAACGCGGCGAAAGAGCTATTAAATGCACGCCACGAAAAAGGCACTGAAATTGGTTTAATTAAACTAAAAACACAGCATCAAGTAATGCAGGTGCTTAACGCTGAGCAGCAAGAAAAGTTTGCTAAAATGCAAAAGCGTATGGGTAAAAAGCACCGTAAGCAAAGAGACTAATTATATTCTTTACCCAACACATCAAAAAGCCAGCTTAAAACTGGCTTTTGTTGTTTAAGAAGATGAAAAAGGTTTATTTAAAAAAGTCATCATCGTTTTTAGCCATCATTTCTTCAATATCTTCAATCATATCTTGGCTAATTTGGTTCGCCGAGGTAATAGGCGTTGAGATTTTATTGTTCTCAAACGACCATTCACCTAAGTCAATAAGCTGACAGCGTTTAGAACAAAAAGGACGGTGGGGGCTTTGCTGTGACCACTCAACTTTATTTTTACAGGTTGGGCAGTTAACAATTGTTGGCATACTTTACTCTCTACAATTACGCGTTAAGCACATGTACTTAACGCTACTAACTCTACATATTTGTAACGCGGTTTATTTCAGCCAGAGACGTTAAACCATCTGCGGCTTTGCGTAAACCCGATAATCGTAAGTTATTAAACCCAGCTTGCAGTGATACCTCTGCTATTTCGAGTGAATTACCACCGCGCATAATAATTTGTGCAATTTCAGGGGTAATCTGCATTACTTCGTAAATACCTACACGGCCTTTGTAACCATCGGTGCAATTTTCGCAGCCTTTGGGTGCGTACAGTGTCATGTCTTCAATTTGTGCTGTGCTAAAGCCTTGACGAGCCAATTCTTCTGCTGGCAGTGTTTCAGGGGTTTTACATTTAGGGCATAAACGCCGAGCTAATCGCTGGGCAATAATCAAACTTATTGAGCTTGCCACGTTATACGCAGGCACGCCCATATTTAATAAACGCGTTATGGTTTCAGGGGCTGAGTTGGTATGCAGTGTTGATAACACTAAGTGACCTGTTTGCGCCGCTTTAATTGAAATTTCTGCGGTTTCTAGGTCACGTATTTCACCTACCATCACTACATCTGGATCTTGACGCAAAAATGCGCGCAGGGCGTTAGCAAAGGTCATTTCGGCTTTAGGGTTAATTTGTACTTGGTTAACCCCTTCAAGGTTTATCTCTACCGGATCCTCGGCGGTACTAATGTTACGCTCTGGCTGGTTAAGTATATTTAAACCGGTATAAAGCGATACTGTTTTACCTGAGCCGGTAGGGCCGGTTACAAGTATCATACCTTGTGGTTGCCCAAGCGCATCCATGTAGAGCTTTTTTTGATCCTCTTCATAACCTAATACGTCAATACCTAGCATAGCGCTTGATGAATCAAGAATACGCATTACTATTTTTTCGCCCCATAACGTAGGCATAGTACTTACACGAAAATCGATGCTTTTTCGCTCGGTAATCTTTAATTTAATACGGCCATCTTGTGGTTTACGTTTTTCTGCAATATCAAGGCGCGACATGACTTTGATACGCGCCGATAGCTTACTCGCTAAAGTATTAGGGGGGTTGGCAACTTCATGCAAAATACCATCAATACGAAAGCGAATGCGGTATTTATGCTCGTAAGGTTCAAAGTGTAAATCAGAAGCGCCCTTTTTAATGGCATCCATTAAAATTTTATTAATATAAACAATGATTGGCGCATCGTCTTTATCATCATCTTTAGGTGTGGTCTCTTTAGGGCTTTCACTATCTAAGTCGGCAAATTCTTTAAATTCATCAGCGCTTAAATCTAAGCTGCCTGCGGCATCAAGAAGTTGCTCAATTTTATTATCCAGCTGAATATAGTCAACCACGACTATTTCGCACGATAAGCCGGTGCTAAATTCAAAGTTTTCAAAGGCGCCGTAGTCAGTCGGATCGGAGGCGGCAATGTATACTTTTCTGCCTTTTTGAACCAGCGGTAAAATGTGGTGTTTACGTATTAGCTTTTCTTTAACTAAGTCTTCTGGGATTTGTGCAGGGTCGAAGTCTTTTAAATCAAAATACGGTACACGGAATAGGTCTATACATTGCTCAGCTAAGTCGTTGCTGTCAATTTTTCCACATTTAGATATAAGCTCAGCGGTTGAGGCAAACTCTTGCTGCTTTGCTTTTACGGTATCGGCATCAATGCGGCCAAGCGTTATAAATTTTCTCAATAACGGTGAGTTAATATTCATTGCGCACCTATTCTAGTCCTTCAATAGTTAACAATTTATCAGAAAAAAGCAGGTGATTAAATTCGTCAAGTTTATCAACACCTTTTTTGCTAACCAAATTACGAGTTTATGTTGTTATGACCGCATTAAGGGGCATTAGTTGTATTTTATACCGCATAGTGTAGGTAATTTTTATGAAGAACAACAAGTTCTGCATGAATAAGCGATAAATCGCGGTCATTATTTAGAATATCATCAGCTTTTTGTTGTTTTTCTTCACGCGACATTTGCGATGCTATAATGCTATTTACTTGCTCAAGGCTAATATTGTCTCGCTTTATCGTACGTTCAATCTGTACAGGCAGTGGTACATCAATTAATAAAGTACGGTTGCAGTATGTGTTAAGTTTATTTTCAAACAATAATGGTGCAACTAATACAACATAGGCACTGGTTGCATTATTTAAATCGGTTAGTATTCTCTCTCGAATAAGTGGGTGCAATAGAGCATTAAGCCACTCTTTATCATCATTGTTGGTAAATATTTTAGTGCGCAGCACTGCTCTGTTTAATGTGCCATCGGGTAGTAAAATACTCTCACCAAAGTGTTCAGCAATAGCATTTAGCCCTATGCTATTAGGCGCCACTACTTGGCGGGCAATAATATCGGCATCAACAACGCAAATACCTAGTTCTTCAAACATATTACTAACAGCCGTTTTACCGCAGCCAATACCGCCTGTTAAACCCAATACCCAATTGTTTATTTTAGTTGCTGGCTTATTCATACTAATAACCAATTAAATTAAAATAGGCCGCTTGAATTTGAGCGCCCCACAAAAGTGTTATCCAACCTGCTATGGCTAAGTAGGGGCCAAATGGGATAGGGGTTGCTTTGTCTTTACCTTGTATACTTAAAAGGGCAATACCAATAATGGCGCCCACCACGCTTGAAAGCAAAATAATGGTTAATAGCGACTGCCACCCTAGCAGTGCGCCAAACACGGCCAGTAACTTAAAATCGCCATAGCCCATGCCTTCCTTGCCGGTTAATAGCTTAAATAGCCAAAACACACTCCACAGGCTTAAATAGCCGCAGGCTGCACCCACTATTGCATCACTCGGGCTTATTGTTATACCCATTACAGCGGCTATAAGCGCAAGCCATACTAAAGGCAAAGTGAGCTGATCAGGCAGTAACATGTGGTCAATATCAATAAAGGTGAGCGCGACTAAAATCCAAGTAACAAAAATATATAAAAGGGCCTGCTCTGTAGCACCAAAGCGGTAGGCAACAACTAAACTTAATAGTGCGGTAATGGCTTCAACTGTCGGGTAGCGCGCTGATATTGGGTTACTGCAATTAGCGCATTTACCTTTAAGTACAATCCAACTAATAATTGGAATATTTTGCCAAGGCTTAATCGCGGTTTTGCATTTAGGGCAGGTAGAGTGAGGCTTTACTAAATTAAATGGCTCGTTGGGTTTAGCCTTAGAAGGCTTAGTTGTAAGTTCATCTTCTAATAATAATCGGCATTCACTTTGCCACTCACGCTGCATCATCAGTGGCAGCCGGTAAATAACTACATTTAAAAAACTACCAATACACAGGCTTACTAAGCCCACAGTTAAAAAATAAAACCACTGCTGGCTTTGTATCGCGGTGGTTATATCAAGAAAAAGATTTTCCATTAAAATACCTAACTTCAGGCCATTTATAGGCCAATTTTATGTCCTGTGTTGAAAAACTCTTATAATTCAATTTATCTTGCAAGCTATTAATTAGCGTTTGAAATTTTGCTTACAGCTTACAGCTTACA
>NZ_PNCU01000074.1:0-13790 GCF_005886915.1 Pseudoalteromonas sp. S3776
TTCAATTGAGACTCTAAATTTTTTGCCTTACTTAGCGAACTAAGCTCGGCTGTTAGAACTCAATCTGTACGAGTGCCCACACAGATGATTGCTTTATATTGTTAAAGAACGTTGCGATTAAAGCGCGTTGCTTTATCTCGCTAGGGCTGCGCATGTTACGCCTTCCTATTTTTTTGTCAACACTTAATTTTGTTAAACTTGAAAGTTTTTAAAACTAAGTTTTACTCGACTCACTGATTAGCTCGTGCCTCGCTATGCGTTGCGCTCTGCCGTCTCAGTGGTGTCGCATTATAGGGAGATCCGAAAACAGATCAACCCTTTTTTGAAGAAAACTTGAAATAAATGACTGTTCGCTGCGTATTTGAGCTAAATGCGCTAAAAACACAACATAACTAGCAATTTATTAACATTTTAGCTGTATTAATTGATTTATACGGTAGGTTTACTAAAATAACTTTAAATACAAACTAGCACCCCACACGATCGTAAGGATCATTAATGAGAGTGTTACCGCTGCAGATCCCATATCTTTTGCACGCCCCGATAATACATGCCGCTCAGTACTAACGCGATCAGTGAGCGCTTCTATTGCTGAATTAAGTAGCTCTACAATCAATATGATCAGTAATGTACTTACTAACAAAGCCCAATGTAATACCGATGAAGCTAGCCAAAAAGAAATGGGTAGCAAAATAATGCTAAGTAGCAACTCTTGCCTAAAAGCCGCTTCTTCTATAAAGGCCGCTTTAAAACCAAGGTACGAACAATACGTCGCTTTAAATATGCGCTTTATACCAAGGCCATTAGGTTTAAATACATCTTTCATTATTAGCTCTATGATTTGTGGTCAAAATAAAGCCCCGCAATTGCGAGGCTTTTTTAATTAAGCAATACCGTATTGATCTCGGTATGCTTTAACTGATGCTAAATGCTCGTCCATTGTACCTTGGCTCTCAAGGTAGCTAATAAGATCAGCTAATTTTACAATAGAGATCACTTTGGTATTAAAGTCGCGCTCAACTTCTTGAATAGCTGAAAGCTCAGCTTTACCTTTTTCTTGGCGATCGAGTGCTATTAGTACACCACTTAGGTCTGCGCCGTTATCGGCAATGATTTCCATTGATTCACGAATAGCAGTACCCGCTGTGATCACATCATCCACCAGCATGATTTTGCCCGTTAATTCAGAGCCTACTAATGTACCGCCTTCACCATGTGCTTTTTTCTCTTTGCGATTAAAGCAATAAGGCACGTCTTTATCGTGATGATCAGCTAAGGCAACTGCAGTTGTAGTCGCAATAGGGATACCTTTATAAGCTGGGCCAAATAAAACATCGTATTCTATTGCGGCATCTTCAAGGGCTGATGCGTAAAAGCGACCTAAACGCGCTAAATCGCGACCCGTATTAAAAAGGCCTGCATTAAAAAAGTATGGGCTAGTGCGGCCTGATTTAAGGGTAAACTCGCCAAATTTTAAAACCTGCTTTTCTAAAGCAAATTCAATAAACTCTTTTTGATAATCTTTCATTGGGATACTCGCTTATGCTAACGCTTGTTTTTGAACGTCAATAATCTCACGGATAGAGTGTTTAGCTAACGTAAGTAGCTCATCTAATTCGTCGAACGAGAATGGTTCGCCTTCTGCGGTACCTTGCACTTCAATAATTTTACCTGTTTCAGTTAAAATTACATTCATATCGGTTTCGGCTTCAGAATCTTCAAGGTATTCTAAATCAGTAATTGGCTGGCCTTTATAAATACCTACCGAAATAGCAGCAATCATGTGCTTAAGTGGGTTTGAGTTGATCATCCCTTTAGCGCGCATGTGGGTAAGTGCATCAACTAAAGCAACACAGGCACCGCTTATAGAAGCTGTACGTGTTCCGCCGTCGGCTTGAATTACGTCACAGTCAATTGTAATGGTGTTTTCGCCAAGCGCTTTTAAATCTACTGCAGCTCTTAATGCACGAGCGATTAAACGTTGAATTTCCATTGTACGACCGCCTTGCTTACCACGCGAAGCTTCACGTGCATTACGCGTATGTGTTGAGCGCGGTAACATACCATATTCAGCGTTGACCCAACCTTTACCTTGACCTTTCATAAAACGTGGTACACCTGCTTCAACCGTTGCAGTACAAAGTACTTTGGTATTACCAAACTCAACAAGTACTGAGCCTTCTGCGTGTAATGTGTAATTACGGGTAA
This sequence comes from Pseudoalteromonas sp. S3776, assembly GCF_005886915.1. Classification (NCBI taxonomy): domain Bacteria; kingdom Pseudomonadati; phylum Pseudomonadota; class Gammaproteobacteria; order Alteromonadales; family Pseudoalteromonadaceae; genus Pseudoalteromonas; species Pseudoalteromonas sp. S3776. Next base: position 2,209 of record NZ_PNCU01000074.1, read on the forward strand.
ATGATACCGGTCTAATTTGGTTAGGTGTTCTTTCGCTTGGACGCATTGACGATCCCCTTAATTCTGAATTTGCGACATTATAAGTGCATGTGCAGGTAGATGCCATGCTGATTGTAAAATATTCAGCGTAATAAATTTTCTCTAGAGGTTGAGCAGTGTTACGGTATAATCATCGCAATATTGTATTAATAAATTTTAGGAACTTATCCATGATCCACAGTATGACTGCTTATGCGCGTCGCGAAATTAAAGGCGATTGGGGCACTGGCACCTGGGAAATTCGTTCAGTAAACCAGCGCTACCTTGAAACGTTTATTCGCGCACCAGAGCAATTTCGTGGCATGGAGCCGGTAATTCGTGAGCGTTTACGTAAAAATTTGCAACGTGGCAAAGTTGAAGTATTTTTAAAGTTTGTTGCAAATCCTGCTCACGTGGGTGAGCTATCAATTAATGAGTCACTTGCTGAGCAACTAATAAATAGTGCTAAATGGGTGCAGCAGCAAAGCAATGGTGATATTAACCCTGTTGATATACTGCGCTGGCCTGGCGTAATGGAAGCACAAGAACTTGATTTAGATACCGTTAATAAAGCACTTATAGCGGGCTTTGACCAAGTAGTTGAAGATTTTAAATCAGCCCGTGCCGATGAAGGCGCAAATTTAGAAGAAATGATTGCCACTCGCCTTAATGCCATACTTGAGCAAGTTACCGTAGTAGAAAGTCACTTACCAGAAATAGCAAAGTGGCAGCGTGAAAAGCTTAACCAAAAGCTTGAAGACCTAAAAACAGATATTGATGAGTCTCGTCTAGAGCAAGAACTTATTTACCTAGCGCAAAAGCAAGATGTTGCCGAAGAACTAGACCGCTTAAAATCGCACGTTAAAGAAACACGAAAAATTCTTAAAAAAGGCGGAGCATGTGGCCGCCGTTTAGATTTTATGATGCAAGAGTTTAACCGCGAAGCAAATACGCTAGCCTCTAAATCAATTAATAGTGATATTACTAATGCGGCTGTGGAACTAAAAGTGCTCATTGAGCAAATGCGAGAGCAGATCCAAAATATTGAGTAATCGTACTTGTGTGCTACTTACTTGAGCACAATTAGTTAAATAAAGTACAATAGCGTAATTAAAGGCTTGGATTATTGATTTAGTCCAAGCCTGTTTATTTTAAGTAGAGAAAAACATGGCTCAAACTCGCGGAAACTTATTTATTTTATCAGCGCCTTCTGGTGCGGGTAAATCTAGCTTAATCACGGCGTTATTAAAAAAACATGCAGATATGAAAGTATCGGTATCGCATACCACTCGAAGCCCTCGTCCCGGTGAAGAAAATGCGGTGCATTATCACTTCGTAAGCGCTGATGAATTTAAATCATTAATTGCCAAAGATGATTTTTTTGAATGGGCGCAAGTATTTGATAATTACTACGGTACTTCAAAGCAAGCTATTGAGTCGCAGTTAAATGCAGGTATTGATGTATTTTTAGATATTGACTGGCAAGGTGCGCAGCAAGTGCGCGAAATTATGCCAAGCGTGCAAACAATTTTTATATTGCCCCCTTCTAAAGCAGAGCTTGAACAGCGCTTAAATAACCGAGGCCAAGATTCTGCCGAAGTCATCGCAGGGCGTATGGCCAAAGCGCAATCAGAAACATCGCACTACAATGAATATGATTATGTTGTGGTTAACGATGATTTTGAAACCGCCCTTAGCAATATTGAAACGATCGTATTAGCGCAGCGCTTAACGCTAAAAGCCCAAGCTAGTCGTCATCACGATTTAATTACAAACTTACTTAAATAAGCCATTTATGCCCTTTACAGGGAAAACTGGTAAAAATTAACCACTGGCTATTGGCGAAACAAGCTGCTTGCAGTAAACTACGCCTTTGCTTTTAAATTATTTTGGAGTGCTGAGATGGCTCGCGTAACAGTTGAAGATGCAGTAGATGCAATTGGTAATCGTTTTGACTTAATTTTAGTTGCGGCTCGTCGTGCCCGCCAAATTGCTGTTGGTGGTAAAGACCCACTAGTAGACGCTGAAAATGACAAACCAACCGTTATCGCTCTGCGCGAAATCGAAAAAGGTTTAGTTGACAGTTCATCAATGGACGTTATTGACCGTGAAGAACAACAACACCAAGAAGCAGCTGAATTAGCTGCGGTTGCTGCTATTGTTGGCGGTAATCAATAATCAACCACCCGGTTTGATTTAGTCAACGGCTCAGTATTTCTACTCTAGCCGTTGGCAATCCCCTCTTTTCATCGTATATTCTATTACTTACCGTTACTTATTGCTTCACAAGAACATTGGAGTGTGAATGTATCTTTTTGAAGGTCTTAAAAAGAAAATATCTGAATACTTGCCTGCTGCTGAAGTAGAGCTAGTGCAAAAAGCCTACGTGGTAGCCCGAGAGGCTCACGAGGGGCAAACTCGCTCAAGCGGCGAGCCGTACATTACTCACCCTGTTGAAGTAACCCAAATTCTTGCTGGCATGCACCTTGACCATGAAACACTTATGGCCGCGTTAATGCATGACGTTATTGAAGATACCGACTTTAGCCAGCAAGACTTAGCCGAAATATTTGGTGATACGGTTGCCGAACTTGTTGAAGGGGTAAGTAAGCTCGATAAGCTCAGCTTTAAAGACAAAAAAGAATTCCAAGCTGAAAACTACCGAAAGATGATCATGGCGATGACCCAAGACATTCGGGTTATTTTAATTAAACTGGCCGATCGTACTCACAATATGCGTACATTAGGGGCTCTGCGCCCTGATAAGCGCCGTCGTATTGCCCGTGAAACACTTGAAATTTACGCACCTATTGCAAACCGTTTAGGTATTCACGATATTAAAAATGAGCTAGAAGATTTAGGTTTTCAGGCTTTATACCCTATGCGCCATCGCGCACTTAAATCTGAAGTGGCAAAAGCGCGAGGCAATCGCAAAGAAGTTATTTCTAACATTCAAACCGAAATAGAAGCACGCCTTGAAGAGTCGGGAATTAAAGCTACGGTTTCTGGGCGCGAAAAACACCTTTATAGCATTTATAAAAAAATGCTGAATAAAGAGCTGCTTTTTAATGAGGTAATGGATATTTACGCCTTTAGAATAAACGTAGATGCAATGGATACCTGCTATCGCGTGCTAGGTGTTGCACATAACCTGTATAAACCTATCGAAACGCGCTTTAAAGATTATATTGCCGTACCTAAAACAAATGGCTATCAGTCTTTGCATACCTCATTAGTGGGCCCACACGGTATTCCGGTAGAGATCCAAGTACGTACCCACGATATGGATCATATGGCCGATAAAGGGGTTGCTGCGCACTGGATGTATAAAAAAGCCGGTGATGGCGCAGGTAATACCGCGCAGCAACGTGCTCGCCAATGGATGCAAAGCTTGCTAGAGCTTCAACAAAGTGCCGGCTCATCATTCGAATTTGTCGAGAACGTTAAAACTGAGCTATTCCCAGAAGAAATATACGTATTTACCCCCGATGGCCGCATTGTAGAGCTACCAATGGGCGCTACCGCGGTTGATTTTGCTTACGCAGTGCATACTGATGTAGGTAATACTTGTGTAGGGGCAAGAGTAAACCGTAAACCTTACCCGCTAAGCAAAGCCTTAGATACTGGGCAAAGTGTGGAAATTATAACCAGCTCAGGAGCACACCCTAATGCAACATGGTTAAACTTTATAGTTACAGGTAAAGCCCGTTTAGGGATAAGAAACTACCTTAAGAGCCAACACCAAGAAGAAGCATTGTTATTAGGCCGCCGCTTACTCGATTCTGCCTTGGGTGAAAATAAGCTCGACAGCATTGCTGATGAAAACATAGCCCGCGTACTCGAAGAGCACGAACTATCTACAGTATTAGAATTACTGGTAGAAATAGGCGCAGGTAACTTAATGAGCGTATTAATCGCTAAACGCTTATTGCAAGAAGAAAGCGACGACTTGTCAGATATTAGTAAACAAGCCAAAGCAACCATTATTGGTACCGAAGGCATGTTGGTTAATTATTCTAAGTGTTGCCGACCTGTACCTGGGGATGCCATCACTGCGCATATTAGCCAAGGTAAAGGGCTTACGGTTCATCGCCAAGAATGTAAAAATATTCGCGGCTGGGAAAACGAACGCTCAAAATACCTGGTTGTAAAATGGGATGACAATCCAGAAAAAGAATATATAGCTGCGCTACGAGTGGAAATAATTAACCACCAAGGGGCTTTGGCTAAACTCACAAATGTTGTTGCTACAACCCAAGCCAACATTGTTGAGATCACGACCGACGAAAAAGAAAGTAATTTATATGTGATAGACTTAGGCGTTACCGTTAAAAACCGCGTCCATGTTGCTAATATTATGCGCCGCATTCGCGTGATGCCTGATGTGCAAAGAGTCTATCGTAAAAAGTAAAATAGGAAACTCATGAATAAAGCATTTATTTCTACCGAAAAAGCACCTGCTGCTATCGGCACTTATAGCCAAGCGGTTAAAGTAGGTACTGCCGTTTATTTATCTGGACAAATTCCACTTGTCCCAGAAACAATGGAAATGGTTTCAGAAGACTTTAGCGAACAAACACATCAAGTATTTAAAAACATTACAGCGGTGTGCGAAGAAGCAGGCGGCAAAATCCAAGATCTTGTTAAAATTAATATCTACCTAACAGACTTATCTAACTTTGCCACTGTGAATGAAGTAATGAGCCAATATTTCAAGCAGCCTTACCCTGCACGTGCAGCACTAGGTGTACGTGCGCTTCCAAAAGGCGCACAAGTTGAAATTGATGGCATTATGGAACTTCCTTCAACTAACTAACAAATACAGAGCTATAAACCCCCTTTATAGCTCTATTTTCTTCAGCTCAGCTTTGTTTATCTCCCTTTCTTGACTCACATGAAAATATCTAGCACTCTGTAATCATGCAATAAAATCAATCTTAACTTTAGTAGTAGAAAAGGATTAACTAGTGTTTAAGCTTGCCAATAACGGGAACGTAATACTTGATGTAAGTAAACACGCTCCACCTAGCGCCGCTTTTATAATTGATGCACTTGAGAAGTCGACGTTTTGCGAATGCAAAATTGACCACGAGGCTATTGATAATTTTTTTAAAGCGCAAAATAATGAGCCAACCTTGGTTGTAGCAAGTAAACACGATGCATCGCTTGTGGTAACGTTAAGTGAAGATAAAATGCAAGCCATAGGCGAGCTTACTTTAGCCTATGGTGGTAAGGTACTTTCGTTAGAAGAGGGTAAAAAACAACTCATAAAAGCAGGGGTTGTACGTGGCTACAAACAAGCTTTTTTAGAGCAGCTTTTAGATAAACAATTTAACTTAGCCCCTGGAACCGTAGCAAAAGGGATTCTAGCCAAGGGCCGTTTGCCAGCTGAGGGCACTGCAACAAAATTTGTCGCTATGGTAGAAACCCTCAAAGATCGCCTAAAAACACCTAAAATGATGGAAGATGGCAGTGTAGATATGCGCGACTTTGGTAAGCTTGCGAGCGTAGAGCCTGGTACTGTTCTGATTCGCCAACAACCTGCTACCCCCGGTAAAGAAGGCTTCACTGTAGTAGGTGACATACTCCCCGCTAAACCTGGCGAAAATAAAAAGTTAGTAGCAGGCGAAGGCGCCGAAATATCAAAAACAAATCCGCTTGAGCTTGTTTCTACAACGGCGGGTGTTCCGGTAGAAATACCTAACGGTATGCGAGTTGATGATATTTTTACCATTTCTGATGTAGATGTTAAGAGCGGCCATATTGATTTTGAAGGCAGTGTTATTGTGACTAAAAACATTGACCCAGGTATGCGCGTAATGGCTAAAGGCGACATTACGGTTTTTGGCATAGTTGAATCTGGCGAATTATCGGCCGGCGGAAACATCACTGTAAAACAAGGTATTATTGGCCATCAAAAACTCGAAGATAAAACACTATCGTGCACTATAAAAAGTGACGGAGATGTTCATGTTTCTCATGCACAATATTGCTATATTCAAGGCAAAAACATTTTTATAGACCGCCAAGCCAGCCATTGTACTATTAAAGCAAAACACTTATTACAAGTTGGCCAAACAGAGTTACCCAAAGGGAAAATTTTTGGTGGAGAGATTCTCGATGCAACTGTATTAATAGCTGGCGAAATAGGTAATGAATCAGGTGCTAAAATGGCAATTAATTTAGCCGCATCAGGTGCTGAAATAACGGCCGACACAGATAACTGCTTTAAAGACTTAGCAAAAACAGATGAGCAGCTTGATACCCTTCAAGCAGCACTAGAAAAAGCAGATAAAGTAAAAGATATAGAAAAGAAAAATCTGCTCATTAAAAAAATTGGCGCAACACAGCAGCATTACTGCCAACAAGCAGAGCTGCTAGAAAAAAAGTTATCTAGCCTAGATCATGAACTACACGACCTACTTAGCGATGCAAACCTTGCTGTTAATACATCATTACACTCAGGGGTAGAGATCCATATTTTTGATAAAGTATTAAAAACTACCCGCAACTACCCGCCTTGCAATATAAACTTACAAAACAATAAAGTAGAAATAAACTTTAAAACACATTAGGGCGCATTTAGCGCCCTTTATAATTTACAGTAAGCCGCTTACCGTATCGTGCGTTTGCTTTGGCCATACACCTACTTGCACTTGTCCAATATGCTGCTTTTGCAGTAATAACATTGCTAAGCGCGATTGCCCTATGCCGCCACCAATTGTTTGCGGGAATGCCTCTTCTAATAACGATTTATGCCAATCAAAAGCGAGACGTTCTTCATCGCCTGTTATGCTCAATTGCGCTTTTAATACATCGGGGCTTACACGAATACCCATAGATGATATTTCAAAGGCATCTTCTAACACGGGGTTCCACACTAAAATATCGCCATTTAATCCTGTGTATCCGTCAACCGTTTGGGTAGACCAATCATCGTAATCTGGAGCGCGTACATCATGGATTTTGCCATCAGCTAACGCACCACCAATACCAATTAAAAATACCGCACCGTACTCTTGTGCAATGGCTTTTTCGCGTTGCTTTGCGCTAAAGTCGGGGTACATTTTGCGTAACTGCTCACTGTGAATAAAGGTAATTTCACTGGGTAAAAATGGCGCAATACCAAAGCTTTCACTTACAAACTGTTCTGTTTGCTTAATGCCAGTGTAAATGGCTTTAACTGTCTCTTGTAACGTAGAAAGCGTACGCTCAGTACGTTGGCAAATTACCTTCTCCCAGTCCCATTGATCAACATAAACAGAGTGTATTGGGCTTAATGAGTCTTCATCTGGGCGCAACGCTTTCATTTGCGTATAAATACCTTCACCTACAGAAAAGCCGTAAGTAGCGAGCGTTTTACGTTTCCATTTAGCAAGCGAATGAACAACTTCATAGCTGCTATCGGTAATTGCTTTTACGTTAACAGCAACTGCATTCTCGTGACCACTCAAGTTATCTTGTGTGCCATCACCTACTTTGGCCAAAATAGGAGCCTGAACTTCAACTAATCCGAGTTGCTGCTCTAATTGCTGTGAAAAAAACTGCTTAACTTTACTTATTTGCTGCTGTTGCTGCACATAGTGTGAACTCATAATAAATGGCCTCATTCCCAGTTATTGTTACTTGCTTATTAATGAAAAAACACCCTGCGGGCGCCTTTAATGAAGTTACTGTAACGATTTAAACTTTTAATTCAATAAACAACAATAAAAATAGCTTTAATATGCAAAATCGATTAATTTAAACGGTATAAAAATGAAGATTCACTAATTTAAGTAAGCAAAAATAATGGAAAATTATCAAATCGATAATCTCGATAAACAGATACTTCACGCTCTAATGGCCAACGCCCGCACAGCCTACGCTGAATTAGCCAAACGGTTTGCTGTAAGTGCCGGCACAATTCACGTGCGTGTGGAGAAAATGAAACAAGCAGGTATTATCACCGGCACCCAATTAAGCATTAGTACAAAACAACTTGGTTACGATGTATGTTGCTTTATTGGTATTAACTTAAATAATGCACGCGACTACCCAGAAACACTAATTAAACTAGAAGCACTAGAAGAAGTAGTTGAAGCGTATTACACCACGGGTAACTACAGCATTTTTATCAAAGTTATGGCTAAGTCTATAGACCACTTACAAGATGTATTGATTAATAAAATACAAGCGATAGAAGCAATTCAATCAACCGAAACACTTATTTCATTGCAAAATCCAATTAGCCGCACAGTAATGCCTTAATAGATAAAATTACGTATAATTATCAAAAAAGAGGATCACCATGCAGCAAAATCGCTACCAACGAATAAAAGACGTACTATCTCGTCGTCAAACAGACTTAACGGTCTGTCTAGAAGATGTACATAAACATCATAACCTCTCAGCTATTGTAAGAAGTGCTGATGCAGTAGGTTGTCATCATGTGCACGCGGTATGGCCAGAAAACCAAAAATGGCTGACCAATAATACCTCTGGCGGCAGTAAAAACTGGCTAGAAACACACCTTCATAAAAATATTGATGATGCTGCCACAATGATGCGAAAGCACAACCCAGATGTACAAATATTAGCAACACACTTGAGCGAAGATGCAGTAGATTTTAGAGAAATAGATTACACAAAACCCACGGCTATAATTGTAGGCCAAGAAAAAACGGGGATTTCTGAGCAAGCATTAAAGCACGCAGATCAAAATATTATTATACCTATGCAAGGTATGGTGCAATCCCTAAATGTATCGGTAGCGGCTGCACTTATTTTATTTGAAGCACAACATCAACGAGAAAAGGCAGGGCTATATAAGCGCGATATGCTAAGTGAAGAGGTTAAACACCCTATGTATTTTGAAGGCTATCACCCAGTAATTGCAAAACAATGTAGATTAAAAAACCTACCTTACCCACCACTTGATGAAGAAGGTGAAATAGTCGCTAACGAGCAGTTTTGGCACGCTTTAAAACATGCTTGATGCTTAGCAAACCTGTGAGTACACTTAACTCATTCACAAATAAACAGATTTGAGCCCACATTGTCTAAACCTAGCTTAAGCCAGTACCCTATTACAGAACTTAAAGGGGTCGGTCCAAAAATGGCCGAGCGCCTACAAAAGCTAGGTATAGCTACCGTGCAAGATATGCTTTTTCATTTGCCTTTACGCTATGAAGATCGTACCCGTATCTATGCTATTAACGATGTTACTTTACACAGCCACTGCACCGTTGAGGCAACAATAGAAACAAGCCAAGTGACCTTTGGCAAACGTCGCATGTTAGTTGTGCAAATAAACGATGGTACAGCTAGGCTTACTTTACGATTTTTTAATTTTACTGCTGCGCAAAAAAATGCGTTTATCAGTGGGAAAATAATTCGCTGTTTTGGTGAGATTAGACGCGGGCGCGTTGGGCTTGAAATGAGCCATCCAGAATACAGTATCAGCGATACACCCAATGAACAGCCAACAGCAACAACTCTCACACCGGTTTATTCAACAACCGAAGGGCTAAAGCAATTATCGATTAGGGGCTTAAGCGAGCAAGCAATAAACTTACTGCACAAGTACTCAGTAGAAGAACTTATTCCTGAAAAATGGCAACCTTCACATATGCAACTGCGTGATGCTTTACTGTTACTTCATCGTCCACCTAATGACGTAGATGTAATTTCACTTGAACAAGGGACTCATCCAGCGCAGCAACGCTTAGTGTTTGAAGAGCTACTTGCACAAAACTTAAGCTTGTTAAAAGTACGCGAGCAAGGGCAGCAAGTAAGTGCAGTTACCCTAAGCCCTACAAATACATTAGAAAGCCAATTTTTAGCGCAACTCCCTTTTGCGCCGACCAAAGCACAAAATAGAGTAGTAGCCGAAATTAAAGGAGATTTACAGCACCCCTACCCCATGATGCGATTAGTACAAGGTGATGTAGGCTCAGGTAAAACACTGGTTGCAGCATTAAGTGCATTAACAGCAATAGCACAAGGTTTCCAAGCTGCACTAATGGCACCCACAGAAATTCTCTCTGAGCAACACGGGATAAATTTCAAGCAATGGTTTGAAAGCTTAGGAATTAATGTCGCATGGCTTGGTGGAAAAACTAAAGGCAAGGAGCGTGCTAGTACACTTGAAAAAATAGCCTCAGGGGAAGCGCAAATGATAGTAGGAACGCATGCCCTATTTCAAGACGAGGTAAAGTTCAATAATTTAGTATTGGTTATCATAGATGAACAACACCGCTTTGGTGTTCATCAACGCCTCTCACTCCGAGAAAAAGGAAAGTTTGGTAATTGTTACCCTCATCAGTTAGTCATGACTGCAACCCCCATTCCGCGTACATTGGCTATGACGGCCTATGCCGATTTAGAAACCTCAGTAATAGATGAGCTCCCTCCCGGTAGAACGCCAATTACCACTGTGGCCATTCCTGATACGCGCCGAGACGATATAATAAACCGTGTTAAGCTTGCCTGTAATGAACAAGGTAGGCAGGTTTATTGGGTGTGTACTCTCATTGACGAATCAGAAGCCCTACAATGCCAAGCAGCAGAAGATAGCGCATTACAATTAAAGGAGGCTTTGCCAGAACTTAATGTAGGACTTGTCCATGGCCGCATGAAAGCCACTGAGAAACAAGCCATTATGAGCGAGTTCAAAGCTGGCAATATTCACGTACTTGTTGCAACAACAGTAATAGAAGTCGGTGTAGACGTACCTAATGCCAGTTTGATTATCATAGAAAACCCTGAACGCTTAGGATTAGCACAATTACATCAATTACGCGGGCGCGTAGGGCGAGGGGCCACCGCTTCCCACTGCGTACTGTTATATCACGCCCCTTTATCTCACACTGCTCAAAAGCGTTTAGGTGTATTAAGGGACAGTAATGATGGCTTTGTCATCGCAGAGCGTGATCTTGAAATACGTGGCCCGGGCGAAGTACTCGGCACTAAACAAACTGGCTTAGCCGAATTTAAAATAGCGGACCTTACTCGCGACAAACACACTCTTAATCAAGTAAGACCTATTGCACAGCAAATGCTAAAGCAAAATCCCAACCTTATAGACCCCTTAATTCATCGCTGGCTCGGCAATAAATCTAATTACGCTCAGGCATAATTACGCTAAAGTACTCGTAAAGCTCACTGCTGAAACGCTATATTTACCATAAAAAGATGTGCGGCGAGCCTTATCCGCGGGTTTCGTGATACTCAACCCACGCTACGAGGTACAGGTTGAAGCTGTGCAGCTGATAGCTAATATTTTCACTTTCTTACAGACGCAAAAAAGCCGCTTCATTTCTAAAGCGGCTTTATCGTATTTGAACCCTGGCAATGTCGTAGTGCCCACAGCGATGGAGAGACACATAGCGAAGTACTCTTAATGTTTTTTTAATGGGATTCACTGAGCACTGAGGTGGTCGTCGCGTTCTTTTATACCAATCCGCATAAGTAAGTGATCTATTTTGAGGACGGAAAAACGTGTTGATAGCAAGGCAAAATATTCGCTATTTAGTTGTTCTAAATGAGAATTTTTTAACGCAGATAGCGACACGTTTAGCCCC
>NZ_PNCU01000075.1:0-35107 GCF_005886915.1 Pseudoalteromonas sp. S3776
AAGAACGTTGCGATTAAAGCGCGTTGCCTTATCTCGCTAGGGCTGCGCATGTTACGCTTTCCTATTTTTTTGTCAACACTTAATTTTGTTAAACTTGAAAGTTTTTAAAACTAAGTTTTACTCGACTCACTGAGTGGTTTGCTTGCCTCGCTAAGCGTTGCCTGCTCTGCCGTCTCAGTGGGGTCGCATTATAGGGAGAAACGTTTTATACGCAAGCGTTTTATTGAATAAAATTGCATTTAATTTATACCCATAAGAAGCCCACATTAAAAGCACATGTTACCCACAAAAGCTTGTGGATAAGACTGCTTTTTTGCTTTTAAAACTAAACTCTTTTGATTCGTTATGGTAAGTTGCCAGCACTTTTTCAACTCATGTACTTAGGTAGTATTCATGACAGATATAATAAATAGTATAAGTGCCTTACTTTGGGGCCAAGTTCTCGTCTACTTATTAATAGCAGCAGGTGTCTTTTTTACCATTCGGTTGGGCTTTATTCAATTTGTACAATTCCCCCATATGTTTAAAGTTATGTTTGGCTCACGTAAATGTGGTGGTGATGAGATTTCTTCTTTTCAAGCTTTTTGTACTTCTTTAGCCGCGCGTGTTGGAACAGGTAATATGGCCGGTGTTGCCGTGGCACTTTATTTAGGTGGCCCTGGCGCTATATTTTGGATGTGGCTGATTGCTTTAATAGGTATGGCAACTAGCTTTGCAGAGAGTACGTTAGCACAAGCTTATAAAACTAAAGACGCTGATGGCAACTTTAGAGGCGGCCCTGCTTATTATATGGAGCGCGGTTTAGGCAAACGCTGGATGGGTGTCCTGTTTTCACTGTGCTTAATTTTAGCCTTTGGCTTGGTATTTAATGCTGTACAGTCAAACTCTATTGCTGCCGCATTTGAAGTAGCGTTTGATGTACCTAAGTATATAGTAGGCATAGCACTTGTGATTGGCTCTGGCATCATTATTTTTGGTGGATTAAAAACAATATCACGTTTTGCCGAAATGGTTGTTCCATTTATGGCGCTTGCCTATTTGCTAGTTGCTATATATGTATGTGCAGTAAACTTCACTGCTCTGCCTGATGTTATTGTACTTATAGTAAAAAGTGCATTTGGTTTAGAGCAAGCAGGCGCCGGTGCCATTGGCTATGGTGTAACACAAGCTATGATCCAAGGTATTAAGCGCGGTTTGTTTTCAAACGAAGCAGGTATGGGTAGCGCAGCCAATGCTGCAGCAACGGCAACACCTTACCCTCCGCACCCAGCATCGCAAGGGTATGTGCAAATGCTAGGTGTATTTATAGATACTATTGTGATCTGTACAGCCACTGCCTCATTAATCTTACTGTCTAATCAACTTGTGCCTGAATCGGGTGTATTAGGAATAGAGTTAACACAAGCTGCACTGCAAGAGCACGTAGGTGATTGGGGCACTTACTTTATTGCCATTGCTATTTTGTTTTTTGCATTTACCTCTATTGTAGCGAATTACTCATATGCCGAAACAAACCTAATGTTTTTAGAACATAACTCTAATAAAGGAATGTTTATATTTAGGTTATTGGTATTAGGTATGGTTATGTTTGGCGCCATTGGTGAACTAGGGATTATTTGGACACTTGCTGATATCTCTATGGGCCTAATGGCTATTGTAAACGTGGTTGCACTGTTTATGCTCTCTGGTGTTGTTGTATGGTTATCAAAAGATTACAACGCACAAAATAAGCAAGGTGTACTACCTACGTTTGACAAAGACAAGCACCCTAAGCTTGCCAAAGAGGTTGATCCTAACGCGTGGAAGTAACACTAAATTGAAAAATTATTAAGCGAGCATTTGCTCGCTTTTTTTTGCCTTACAAACTATATAAAATTTTATTAATGTATTTCAAAGATATATACCATAATTAAATATCAGTAATAGGCGCTTTTTAATTTACTTACGTACAATAAAATTAAGTTTGTTATCTATAATATAAAGGAGTCATGATGGATGACCAATTGAACAAATACAGTATTGACACTACCGATTATCAAGTAGGTCAAGATAACGTACAAAAATGGGGGTTTGATGTTCATAATCCCGTGTTTGGAATAAGCGCATTTTTAGTCATACTATTTGTTGCCCTTACCTTATTGCTTGACCCTGAAGTTGTCAGGGAAGCACTGACCTCAACTAAAGATGCCATTATCAATAAATTTGATAGTTACTTCATGTTGATTGCTAATGGTTTCGTATTATTTTGCTTTGCACTTGCGCTCTCCCCTCTTGGCAAAATTCGCTTAGGAGGTGTTGATGCAAAACCTGAACATGGTTATCTTTCATGGTTGGCAATGCTATTTGCAGCAGGAATGGGGATAGGTTTACTGTTTTGGGGTGTTGCAGAGCCGGCAGCTTATTTTACTGATTGGTACTTAATGCCAATGAATGCACAGCCAAACACCCCAGAAGCTCACTCTTTAGCCATGGGTGCCACCATGTATCACTGGGGTTTACATGGCTGGGCAATTTACGCCATTGTTGCACTTAGTTTAGCATTTTTTGCCTACAATAAAGGCCTTCCATTATCTATACGATCCGTGTTTTACCCTTTATTTGGCGATCGAGCTTGGGGTTGGCTGGGTCATGTTATCGACATTCTTGCTGTACTCTCTACGCTTTTTGGTTTAGCAACGTCTCTTGGTTTAGGGGCGCAGCAAGCAACAAGTGGTATTAATTATTTAATGGGCACAGACTACGGTACCGCTTTTCAGATTACGGTTATAGCGCTCGTTACCTGTATTGCTATTGTGTCTGTTATTAAAGGTATTGAGGGGGGAGTGAAAGTACTTAGTAACATAAACCTTATATGTGCATTTATTTTACTTGTAGCCATCATATCTCTTACTTTTAGTGATTCAATTACGGCTATATGGTTTACCTTTGGTGCATATGTAGAGCACATGATCCCGCTTAGTAATCCGTTTGGCCGAGAAGATGAAGACTGGATGCATGCCTGGACAGTATTTTACTGGGCATGGTGGATATCGTGGTCGCCATTTGTTGGAATGTTTATTGCCCGAGTATCTAAGGGCCGCACCGTGCGAGAGTTTTTATTGGTCGTCATTGGCTTGCCAACACTATTAAGTTTAGTTTGGATGGGCGTGTTTGGTAATTTAGCCATTTCACAAATTATTGATAAAATAGGTCCGCTTGGACAAAACGGGTTAACTGATATCTCAGTAACGCTATTTCAGGTTTATGAGCAACTTCCGCTAAGTAGCTTTATTAGTGTTATTTCAATTGTGCTTGTTTTAGTGTTTTTTATAACCTCTTCTGACTCTGGCTCACTTGTGATAGATGGTATAACTGCTGGCGGGAAAATTGATGCGCCGGTGCCACAACGTATATTTTGGGCATCGATTGAAGGGGCTATAGCCGCCGTATTACTGTGGGTAGGAGGCTCTCAAGCCTTACAAGCTTTGCAATCAGGAGTCGTAACTACAGCGTTACCTTTCTCAATTGTGCTCATTTTAATGTGCGTAGCGCTGATTCAAGGCTTAATGAGCGAATACCCTATCTATAAGGCACAAACAAAGTTATAGCATTATATACTTTAGCAAAGCGGCTTGGTGTCGCTTTGCGCTCTCACTTTATTTCTGCCCTTACCTACACTTCAGCTAATACATTTACGAACGTATTTACTCATCAAGCTATTTAGCTTTGGCAATACACCTTTAAAATGCACTATTAGTCGTGCATTTATGCAAAATCGCTTTAATAAACAGTGTTAAAAGTAGTTGTTCGACCGCTGCAAAGGGATATAGAAAAAGTAATGTAGGTTTAATCAACTAACGCTAAGGTACAACAATACGTACGCTTTACTTTAAGCACGATTGTCTTGTTTCATATCATTCATTTAATTAAGCCAATTGCTATTAACTTTTAAAGATAGGCAAAAACATAAATAAAAAGATTTTTGGATAATAAAACTGAGTATTTATTTTAAATAATGGGTTAGTTAATTTACTAAAAGGACTTTAGTAAAAGTGGTGCCCGAGGCCGGACTTGAACCGGCACGACTTGTTAGTCGAGGGATTTTAAATCCCTTGTGTCTACCAATTCCACCACTCGGGCATCGAGTTTGCTATTTAAAGCATGTGGAGTAATTAAATGGAGGCGGAACCCGGAGTCGAACCGAGGTGGACGGATTTGCAATCCGCTGCATGGCCACTCTGCCATTCCGCCTTAACGCTTCCAAATAATTTGGAGCGGCACACGAGGCTCGAACTCGTGACCTCGACCTTGGCAAGGTCGCGCTCTACCAACTGAGCTAGTGCCGCATAAAACATTGTCAGTAATTTGTCCGTTGTTGCGCGAGTATCTCACGGTAAAACGTTCTGGCAACTGAGTTAGTGCCGAATTAAACTTTTCATTAGTATTTTATCTAACTTTTAATTATCTTGGTAAAATAATTAAAAGTGGTGCCCGAGGCCGGACTTGAACCGGCACGACTTGTTAGTCGAGGGATTTTAAATCCCTTGTGTCTACCAATTCCACCACTCGGGCATCGAGTTTGCTATTTAAAGCAAGTGGATAAAACTAATATGGAGCGGCACACGAGGCTCGAACTCGTGACCTCGACCTTGGCAAGGTCGCGCTCTACCAACTGAGCTAGTGCCGCATCATATTAATTCTAAATTTAAATACATAAACTAATTTATGTAATATTGTTTTTATAAATTACACTTGGCGATGTAATTAAACCACAAAGTGGTGCCCGAGGCCGGACTTGAACCGGCACGACTTGTTAGTCGAGGGATTTTAAATCCCTTGTGTCTACCAATTCCACCACTCGGGCATCGAGTTTGCTATTTAAAGCATGTGGAGTGTTGAATGGAGGCGGAACCCGGAGTCGAACCGAGGTGGACGGATTTGCAATCCGCTGCATGGCCACTCTGCCATTCCGCCAAACCGTTGGACAACCTAATGAAAACTTGGAGCGGCACACGAGGCTCGAACTCGTGACCTCGACCTTGGCAAGGTCGCGCTCTACCAACTGAGCTAGTGCCGCATTATTATTTAATTATTCGCTTCATTCAACATCTTGCGATGTTTACGCTGGTAATTAAGTAACTTTGGTTTTCTTTATCTTAGGGGCTATGCCCTCTCAACACGGACGCATTCTACAGAGATTATTAAACGCGTCAACACAAAAAATGCCACTTTTGAACTGTTTGATTATTTTTTATCTAAAACGGTGCGTTATTAGACGTTTACAATCAATTTTTGGTCAATTCACTCCATGCGGCCATTAAATATTGCACCATAGAACTCAGTGTTAAATAGGTGGCTATATACAATAAGGCAAAACTTAAATAGACCATCCACGTGTCAAATTGCCATATCAGGCCAATAATCGCTAGCATTTGCGCTGCGGTTTTTATTTTGCCCATATTTGATACTGCTACATTGCCACGTTTACCTTGTTCGGCCATCCATTCGCGTAATGCAGAGATCACTATTTCACGGCTGATAATAATAAGCGCGGGGATTGTCATATACATAGACTGATAATGATCAGAGAGCGCAACAAGTGCAGCACACACCATAACCTTATCGGCTACCGGGTCTAAAAATGCACCAAAAGGCGTAGATTGCTCTAGCTTTCGCGCTAAATAGCCATCAAGTATATCGGTAATTGATGCTAGCCAAAAAATAAAAGCGGCAGCAAAAAAAGCCCAGCTATAAGGCAAGTAAAATATCACCAAAAATATGGGGATAAGAAAAAGTCTAAAGGTTGTGAGTGTGTTTGGAATATTCCACATAACTACTTGGATATGTCTTTTTTTCTATATTCGCATGAAGGGCTAGCCCTTGTCATGCAAATGGTTAAATATCTTCTCAGCCATGTCAGGACTGATCCCAGGAACTTTTTTTAACTGTTCTATATTAGCAGCTTTTACCCCTTGCATGCCCCCTAAATATTTTAATAATGTTTGGCGACGCTTAGAGCCTACTCCGTTGATCTCTTCTAATAATGATTGCGTGCGCTGTTTTTGGCGCTTATTACGGTGCCCGGCAATGGCAAATCGATGCGATTCATCGCGTATATGCTGGATTAAATGAAGCGCTGGCGCATCCGAATCCATAGGAATCGTCTTTCGCCCGCCATCTATTAATAAGGTTTCAAGGCCTGGCTTTCTGCTTGTGCCTTTTGCTACACCCACTAACAACGGCATTTTAGCATGGGGCCACGTAGCAAAGTATTGCTCAGCACGGCCTAGTTGCCCTTTACCACCGTCAATAAATATAACGTCAGGAATTTTATCTTCATCTACCACTTTGTTATAGCGCTTGTTAAGTGCAAACTCCATTGCCGCGTAATCATCACCGCCGGTTATACCTGTCACGTTGTAACGCCTGTACTCTTTGTTATTTGGCCCTTGCGAATCAAATACAACACAACTAGCTACTGTGTTCTCTCCCATGGTGTGGCTGATATCAAAACATTCCATTCTGTTTATATCATCTAACCCTAGGGTCGCTTTTAATTGTGCATAACGTTTGTTTATAGAATCTTGCGTACTTTGTTTTACGGTAATGCTGTTTAGTGCATTTTTATTAGCAAGCTGGAGGTATTGTGCCCGCTCTCCTCGGGTAACCACTTTAAGGGATACTTTGCGCTCACTAATTTGCGTAAGGGCTTCACTCAATGCACTACTTTCTTCAATCTCAAACGGTAAAATAATTTCTTTTGCTATGCGCCCTGTTGCACCCGGCGCTAAATAATATTGCCCTAAAAACGAAGTGAGTATTTCCTCTTGGCCTGAATCTTTAGGCACCTTAGGGAAGTAGGTTTTACTGCCTAACACTTTATGATCGCGGATCATTAATAAGTGAATCCCATTTAGTCCATTTAAGTGTGCAAAACCCACCACATCCATTTCAGCAAAATTACCTGAAATAGACTGTTGCTCCTGCATTTTGCGAAGTAGCATGATTTGGTCACGCACTTTTGCTGCAAGCTCAAAGTTAAGATCTTTACTCGCCGCTTCCATTTTTTTTATTAAATCGGCTATTACTTCGTGCGACTTGCCCGTTAAAAACTTACGTACATAATCAACTTGTTCGGCGTACTCTTGCTCCGTCACTTTATTAACACACGGTGCGGAGCAACGCTTTAGCTGATACTGCAAACACGGACGGCTTCTGGCACGGTAATAGGCATCTTCGCACTGACGAACCGGAAATATTTTTTGCATTAAACGCAAACTTTCTGACACTGCACCAGCGCTTGGGAAAGGCCCAAAGTACTCGCCTTTTACCTTGCGGCTGCCTCTATGAAAGGCTAAACGCGGATGTTTATGATTGGTCAGTAATATATAGGGGTATGACTTATCATCACGTAATAAAATGTTATAACGCGGCTGATATTTTTTTATAAGGTTATTTTCAAGCAATAGCGCTTCGGTTTCGGTGTTTGTGAGCGTCACTTCAATATCGCAAATATTACTCACTAACACACGGGTTTTGCTGTCGGTTAGATTAGATCTAAAGTAGCTACTTACCCGTTTTTTTAAGTTTTTAGCTTTACCGACATAAATAACTTGATGTTCACTATCAAGCATACGGTATACACCCGGCTCACTTGATAGCGTTTTTAAAAATTGGGCGTGATCGAATTCAGACATAAATTAAAAAATTAGTGAGATACGTCTATATCAATCATTTTATGGCGAATAGCCAAATGAGTAAGCTCTACGTCGCCTCCTACGTTTAATTTTTCAAACATACGGTAACGGTAGCTATTTACTGTTTTTGAACTTAAATTTAAGCGCTCAGCAATATCTTGTGCTTTTTCACCTTTGGTGATCATTAGCATGATTTGTAGCTCGCGCTCAGATAAGCTTTGAAAAGGATTTTCGTCGGTACGCCCTGTTACTTGCGCCAGGGCAATTTGCTGTGCAATTTCAGGGGCTATATAACGCTGTCCCGCATGAACAGAACGTATAGCACGAACCATTTCATCAGAACCCGCACCTTTGGTTAAAAAGCCATGCGCGCCAATTTGCATCACTTTTGATGGAAATGGGTCTTCGCAATTAACCGTAAGCACAATAATTTTTACGTCTGGGCAATAGCGACAAATCTTTTTAGTAGCCTCTAAGCCGCCCATACCAGGCATGTTCATATCCATTAATACAATATTAGGTGCGTGCTGGCGACAAAACTGTACCGCAGCCTCTCCATCTTTAGCTTCGCCTACCACTTTAAAACCACGTACGTCATCTAATATACGTTTTATACCAGTTCGTACCAGCTCATGGTCATCAACTAAAAGCACATTAATCAATGTAATACCCTCATTAACCTAACAATACGCGACAAACAATCTAATTTGCCACATTACCACAGTTAAAGCGAAACAATAACTAATATTATTGCTTCGCTTTAGGTTTACTCATCTTTTAGCATTATTTTACTACTGCTAAAAACCAGTACTTTAGCTTTTTATGACGCTGCTTTTTCGCTAAAACGGTCTACCCAAAGGGCAATAATACCATCGCCTGTAACATTACATGCTGTACCAAAACTATCTTGCGCAAGGTAAAGAGCAATCATTAATGCAACAGCCCCTTCGTTAAAGCCAAGCATGCTTGTTAATAAGCCCAGCGCCGACATTACTGCTCCGCCAGGTGCACCTGGCGCTGCAATCATGACTACCCCTAACATCATAATAAACGGCAGCATCCCCATTAAAGAAGGTACTTCCATGCTTGGCGATAAAAACATTACGGCCATTGCACACGTCACAATCGTAATGGTAGAACCCGATAAGTGAATGGTAGCGCACAGTGGCACGGTAAAGTTTGCTACATCTTCTTTTACGTTATTAGCTTTACTTGATTGCAACGAAACTGGAATTGTAGCCGCGCTCGACATTGTCCCCAACGCTGTAAAATAAGCAGGCAGCATATTTTTAACTAACTCCAACGGGTTACGTTTAAGCAGTAACCCTGTAGAAACATACAATACGGTTAACCACAGCCAATGCATAACAAGTGCTGCAATAAGCACAACACCAAAGGTTTGCAGTGTATCTACCACGGTACCAGCTACGGTCATTTCTGCAAATACACCCGCTATATAAAATGGTAACGCTGGAATAATTACTTTAGATAATAATGCATCGATTACATCGCGACCCTGATCAGACACTTTTTTAAGTGTTTCTAACTCAAGTTGGCTCATGCCTATGCCAAATACGAACGCAGTCACAAGGGCTGTCATTACCCCCATTAGCGGTGGGATTTCTAAATCAATAAAACTGCCAATTTCTGTAGCTACTTCAGCTTCAAATGTAATATTACCACTTAAAAGTGGGATAACCGCACTTACCAATAAAAAAGCAAGCGTACCTGCAATTACTGTAGAGCTATAAGCAAAGCCAACTGTTTTACCTAATAAATGGCCTGACCCTTTAGGCAAACCAGCAATTCCCGAAGCAATAAAAAATAAAATAATTAATGGGATGGTAAAAGATATGAGTTGGCCAATAAGTTCTTTAATAGTAAATAAAAGCTCAACACCAGTGAGAGGCACATAAAGCCCGACTAAAATACCGGCCACAATACCGGCAATTAATTTTAAGATTAACTTCATTGTGATTGCTTAGTTGAATTGAATATAGATAGAGTGTTTTTAACATGTTTTAGACGCGTTGTGTGATAAAAGTATTCAAGTTATATTCATGTGCACAAATAACACACAAAATCGTCTCAATTATTAGCCTATCCCACGCATTTTTTAACTAAGTGACGAGGTTTACTCTTTAAATTTAAAAATAAGCCCGCATTCTTAATAACTAAAGCAACAATAATAACTAATTTTTATTTCGGCTAGTTATAAGCTCAATAGATATATGTTATAGCCAAACTTTACTTTAGTTTTTTTAAACTCGCAGTAAAGTGTATTTATATAGTTAATAGCAAAGGCTATTAACACATTGATCAGATTGTATCCAAAGGAACATTATGTCTACTATTTTTGAAGATAACTCACTAAGCATTGGTAATACACCACTGGTAAAACTTAATCGCGTAACAGGCGGTAACGTTTACGCTAAAGTAGAATCGCGTAATCCTAGCTTTAGTATTAAATGTCGTATTGGTGCATCAATGATTTGGGAAGCTGAAAAATCAGGTCAGCTTGTTGAAGGTAAAGAACTAATTGAACCTACATCGGGTAATACAGGTATCGCCCTTGCATTTGTTGCAGCAGCACGTGGTTACAAATTAACACTCACCATGCCCAATACAATGAGCTTAGAGCGCCGCAAACTATTAAAAGCATTAGGCGCTAACTTAGTGCTGACAGATGGTGCTAAAGGCATGAATGGCGCAATTGAAAAAGCAAAAGAAATTCAAGCAACCGATCCAGAAAAATACATTTTATTACAACAGTTCGAAAACCCAGCTAACCCTAAAATTCACTTTGAAACAACGGGTCCAGAAATTTTTGAAGCACTTGATGGCAATATCGACTTTTTTGTAGCAGGCGTAGGCACTGGCGGTACTATTACAGGTGTTAGTCGTTACCTTAAAAACGAAAAAGGCCTAGATGTTAAAGCGATTGCAGTTGAGCCAACTAATTCACCCGTTATTAGCCAAACGCTTGCAGGCGAAGAAGTTAAACCAGGTCCACATAAAATACAGGGCATTGGCGCGGGCTTTATTCCTGGTAACCTTGATTTAAGTGTGATTGATGCTGCTGAGCAAGTATCAAACGAAGATGCTATTGCAATGGCTCATGAACTAATGAAAAAAGAAGGGATTTTAGTAGGTATTTCTTCGGGCGCAGCGGTTGTTGCCGCTAAACGCTATGCTGAAAAACCAGAAAACGCGGACAAAAACATTGTGGTAATTTTACCAAGTGCAACGGAGCGTTACTTATCAAGCCCAATGTTTGCTGAAGAATTTAGCGAGCAAGAATTAGTACAGTAAACTTCTCTCCTTGAGATACTAAAAAGGATGCTTATGGCATCCTTTTTTATTATTTATGATTCGATTTTCTATTTATTACGCGGTGCTGCTTTACATCTTGTTTAATTAATCACACACTTTAAAAAATTAATTAAAAAAATACACCATGAAAAAAATAACAACTTATTTAAGTTTTATAGTTTGCATATTTTTAACCGCTTGTGGCGATAACGTGCAAACACTGGGCGACTCACCCGGCGACACAGCCACTGCCTACTTTGATGCGTTATACAATCAAAAAGATTTACAAAAAGCCAGTACAATGGCCACCCCAAACCTCAGCCGCATAATGAAATCTTACGGCACCGCTAAACAATTTGCACGAAACTTAGTCAACCTACAATACGATGAAGTTGTGATTGAAGTCGATATGACCAATATGAGTGTGCGCGAGCAATATGGTGATAACGCCAAAATAAATCTAATTTTTACCGGTTATTTTAATGGCGATAAAATTGACGATATGCGCAGCGTAAAAATGCTTCGTAAAAAAGGGAAATGGTATATAGACAAAATAGTGGCAGATCCTTACGCACGCTAAACGCGAGCTGCAAATACTCAATTATAAAAAAGGCCTCACATACGAGGCCTTTTGCATTTTAGCTAAATGTGAATTTGATCAAAGCTCACCAGGTTGGAAGTTATCAACCGCAATGGCTTGTTTTCTTAGTTTATTGGTATGGTGCATTGCATCGGCATCAGCTTGCTCTAAAAAGCCTTGCTCTAACGCATAATTAATCGCGCCTTCTATATCCAGTGTCGCAGGTACCTTACCTTTTCGCTGCCATTGTTTTAAGTCTTTAAACTGTGTTTGCATATCGTGCATCGCTAAAAAAGCATTTTCCATCACGCCCGTGCCCGCATTTTCATCTACATAACATAAGTGCGTTAAACGGTTTCTAAACACCCCTGGTTGCGTCATATGCTCGCAAATACTTTGGGCTGTTTCATCACTTGGCTTGTGGTAATGATTCCCCAGCGGAAACACAATGCGTTTAAGTAAAAAGTTAACCACCGGGTTTGAAAAGTTTTTGAAAAAGCCATCAAACGCTTGGCCAATTTCATACAATGAGTTTTCAATTGCGTATTTCACAAACGGTAAGTCAGCTTGCTGACGACCTTCGTCTTCAAAGCGCTTTAACACTGTAGACGCTAAATATAAATGACTTAGTACATCACCTAAACGCGCTGAAATCATCTCTTTACGCTTTAGCTCGCCACCAAGTACCAACATGGCTACATCGGTTGTAAAAGCAAGGCCACGGCTCATTCTGCTTAGCTGTTTGTAGTAAACAGCGGTTGCACCACACACGGGCGCTTTAGCAAAACAACTACGTGTTAAGCCATGCACAAAAGCCATGCCTGCATTACTGGCTGCAAATAAAATATGCTTCATCAATAAACTATCAAATTGATCAAGTGCTGCATCGTCGTCTTCCATTGCGGCAGCTTCCATTTCTTTTAACACAAACGGATGACAACGGGTGGCACCTTGTCCAAATATCATTAAGTTACGCGTTAAAATATTAGCTCCTTCAACCGTAATAGATACCGGAATGCCCATATAACCATGGGCTAAATAGTTATTAGGGCCCACTTGTATTCCTTTACCTGAGTGAATATCCATTGCATCGTTCATTACCGTACGGCCCATTTCGGTCATATGGTATTTTGCGATGGCGGTCACCACCGAGGGGCTTAATTTTAAATCAATGGCACCGGCAGTCATTAACCGTGCTGACTCAAGTGTATATGTTAATCCGCCAATACGGGCTAGTGCTTCTTGTACACCTTCAAACTGGCCAATAGATACACCAAACTGCTGGCGCACCATGGCGTAAGCAGAGGTCATTTTTGACGCTAAATGCCCTGTTGCCGTACTCAGTGCTGGCAATGAAATACCGCGCCCAGCACTTAAACACTCAACCAGCATACGCCAGCCTCGTCCTGCACCTTGCTCACCGCCAATAATCCAATCTAGTGGTATAAACACATCTTTACCGTAAGTAGTCCCGTTCATGAATGCCATATTTAATGGATAATGGCGCTCGCCGGTTTCTACCCCTTTGTGATCGGTAGGAATTAGTGCGCAGGTAATACCAAGCTCTTTTTCATCACCAAGTAGCCCATCGGGGTCATACATTTTAAAAGCAAGGCCAAGTACAGTTGCAATAGGCGCCAGTGTAATATAGCGCTTAGACCAATTTAAACGCAGGCCTATTACCTCTTCACCATTATGCTGGCCTTTACATACTACGCCAGAGTCAGGGATACTACCTGCATCAGAGCCAGCTTCTGGGCCGGTAAGTGCAAAACACGGCACATCTTTACCGTTAGCAAGTGTTGGTAACCAGCGCTCTTGTTGTTCTTTTGTACCGTAATGTAGTAATAATTCGCCTGGGCCTAAGCTGTTAGGCACCATAACCGTCACAGCCGCAGTTAAGCTTTTTGTGGCAATTTTTGACACTATGGTTGAATTAGCAATGGCAGAGAACTCTCTCCCACCAAATTTTTCAGGAATGATCAGCGCAAAAAAGCCTTCTGTTTTTAAGTAATCCCAGACTTCTTTTGGCAGGTCTTTGTCTTTTTGTACAATTTGGTAATCATCTAGCATCGCCAGGAGCGTGTTAACCTGATTATCCATAAAGTCACTTTCTTTAGCACTAAGCTCAGGTCTAGGAAAGTTATGCAGTTTTTGCCAATCTGGGTTACCACTAAATAGCTCACCATCCCACCATACATCGCCGGCTTCCATTGCCTCTCGCTCAGTTTGCGAGAGCGGCGGAAGTACCTTTTTAAACATTTTAAACGTAGGACGGCTGATCAGGTTGAGGCGAATATCTTTGACTGCAAAAATAACCACCACCACGACCAGCAATATTATAAATACCGACATGAGCACATTCCTTTTACATTGAATGAAAATAGTAACTTAATTATGACCCATCTTAGTTTAAATACAATCATTGCGCGATGTGCCACACGCCTTAACGTATTAATTTCATTGTTTTAAACATCGCTGCTATTATCACTTTCTTAATAACAATAAACCAAAGGAATACAATGAACACACCACGCTTTAAATTAAGTATGAGCGCCTTAATAGTCGCAAGTACATTAGCGCTGAGCGCCTGCGAAGCTGAAATAGCCATAGACACTACCGATTCAGCACAATCAGAGCCTCCTCTTACAAAACAAGATGCCAATGCGTTTATTGCCAAAGCCGAGCAAGAGCTAAGCGAACTTTACCTAGAGTCGAGCCGCGCTGAGTGGATTTACGCAAATTTTATAACACACGACACCTCGGCGTTATCTGCCGAGGTTAATCGTAAAATGACAGAGTCGGTCGTACGTTTAGCTAATCAGGCAGCCCAATTTGACGACTTAGCGCTGGATTACGATGCACGTCGCAAGCTTAATAAACTTAAACTCGCGCTTACTTTACCCGCTCCACAGGACGCTGAAAAAACAGCTCAGCTTTCAACTATTGTGGCAGAGCTAGGTGGTTTATACGGTAAAGGTAAATATTGTAAAGACGATGGCAGCTGTTTAAGCCTTGGTGATATGACCGCAAAAATGGCCACCAGCCGTGATTACAACGAGCTACTTGATTTATGGCAAGGGTGGCGTCAGATTTCAAAACCTATGCGCCCACTATACGAGCAACAAGTAACCCTAACAAACGAAGGCGCTAAAGAGCTAGGTTATGCAGATACCGGCGCAATGTGGCGCAGCAAGTACGATATGCCCGCCGATGACTTTACAACCGAGCTTGACCGCATTTGGGGGCAAGTAAAACCACTATATAACTCCCTACACTGCCATGTACGTGCTAAATTAGGTGAAAAATACGGCACCGACAAAGTGCCACAAGATGAGCCTATTCCTGCGCATTTATTAGGAAACATGTGGGCGCAAGCGTGGGGTAACATTTACGATGTAGTCGCGCCAGAAAACGCCGATCCGGGTTACGATGTTACCGAGCTATTAGCTAAAAATAATTACGACGAGCTTAAAATGGTAAAAGGGGCTGAAACCTTTTTTACCTCAATGGGATTTGAGCCACTGCCAGAGACCTTTTATGAGCGCTCACTGTTTGTAAAACCAAAAGACAGAGATGTGCAGTGTCATGCCTCAGCTTGGAATATAGATAGCAAAGACGATTTACGTATTAAAATGTGTATTCAACGCACCGGCGAAGAGTTTTCTGTTATTCACCATGAGCTAGGGCACAATTTTTATCAGCGAGCTTACAACAAACAGCCGTTATTTTATCAAGAAAGTGCCAACGATGGTTTTCACGAAGCCATTGGCGACACCATCGCTCTTTCGGTTACACCGGGTTACTTAAAGGAAATTGGCTTACTAGAGCAAGTACCTGATGAGTCAAAAGACATTGGCCTACTAATGAAAATGGCGCTGGATAAAGTGGCCTTTGTACCCTTTAGCTTAATGGTTGATCAATGGCGCTGGCAGGTATTTTCGGGCCAAGTAAAGCCACAGGAGTATAATAAAGCGTGGTGGGAGCTACGTGAAAAATACCAAGGTGTGCAAGCGCCTATCGCACGCAGCGAAGACGACTTTGACCCTGGTGCTAAATACCACGTTCCGGGCAACACCCCTTATACACGTTACTTTTTAGCGCATATCCTACAATTTGAATTTCATCGCAGTTTATGTGAAATCGCCGGTAACGATAAAGCTATTCATCGCTGCTCTATTTATAACTCAAAAGAAGCAGGCGAAAAACTAAACGCAATGCTTGAAATGGGCTCATCTCGCCCATGGCAAGAAGCCCTTGAAACGATTACAGGCAAACCGCAAATGGATGCAACCGCCATGCTTGATTACTTTGCACCGCTGCAACGCTATTTAGATGAGCAAAACAAAGGCCGTAATTGCGGCTGGTAATATAATTAAGCTCAAACATTAAAAACAACAAAGCCCGCTCAAATGAGCGGGCTTTTTATTCATATTCTAATTTTTAGTTAAATTAGAACTGTAAGCTTAGATTTGCAAAGTAAACATCGTAATCAGAATCATCCCAGTTATTGCCGTAACCTGCTTCTAAACCAACATTATTATTGAAGAAGTGTTGAGCACCAAAAGTGTAATCATCGTTCTTGTTAACTGTCACAAATACTGATGTTGCTTTACTAAAATAGTAGTTAGATGCTAATTCCCAGTTACTTGAACCGCCATCAACATCTTCAAACTTACCTTCAACAGTTAAGTAGTTACCTTGCTGTAAATCAACAAAGTACTTAGCTGCTACTGCACGGTAGTCAAACTCATCATCTGCTGTTATTGTAAAGCCGATATAATCAGTGCTGTTTAGTTCGTGGTTATATGCTAGGTCAAACACAAACTGATTGTCAGCATCTTCTACATCTACAAACGTTGCTTTTAATACAAGGTTTGGGTTAAAAAAGTAACCAGCAGAAAGTTCAATTACATCCGTGCTTGAGCCAAAATCCGTATCGAAATTATTGTACTGTGCACCTAATACGAAATCTTGTACAAAATACTCACCGCCAATGTTAGTAACATCTACAAAATCATTATCACTGTATGAACCATAAACATTTGTTTGCTTATTGATGTACTCAAATTGATCGTAAGGACCTAATGTCGCTTTTGGAGAGAAATAATAAATTGAGTCAACACTTACAGTGTCATCACCATCTACATCCACGTATCCTACATGGCTGATTGATTGGTAAGTATCCGCAGCCATTGCAGTGGTTGCAGCGCTTGATAATAAAATGCTCGAAATGATAACGGCTAATTTTTTCATTTTTAATTCCCTATAAATCTTATTGTCTATGCTTAGGCTCTCTAGCCAAAGTCGGGGCTCATCCTAACAGTATAAAATGAACAAAAAATGAATGAACGAACAAATTAAACCCTACACTAACCACTCACATTGTTAACAGTTTCGAATAAATGTAAATATAAAATGCACCTTAAATCTATCAAAGAGTTATGTGTCATCATTTAAACCTTAAAAGTAACAATTAAGGTACAAACTATCGCTAAACTGAATCCAACTTAACTATTCGATAAACCTCACCAATGTAGCTTCCTTCAGTTATATTTTTTTCATTTTTCAAAAAATTATTTTTAATTTTAAAAATTAACTTAGATGAGCAGAGCAAAAGCCGTAATTGCACTTGATAATACTTTTATTACGGTTTATTTAAGTTAAAAACAACAAAGCCCACTATAGTAGCGGGCTTTTTGCTTTTAATTAAGTACAGGGCTTAATTAAAACTGAAAACGCATGTTTGCAAAGTATGCATCGTTATCAGAGTCATCTGCATTGTTCTCGTAACCTACTTTAAGACCAATGTTTTTATTAATGAAGTGCTGAGCACCAAAGCTGTATGTATCTTGCTTGTTGTAGTTAGCAAATACCGAGGTTGCTTTTGAGAAGTAGTAGTTAGTTTCTGCTACCCACTGGTTTTCTGCATCCTCAATGCTCTCGTATTTACCTTCAAACGTTAAAAAATTACCTTGTTGTAAGTCAATAAAGTATTTAGCTGCAACGGCGCGGTAATCAAAATCGTCATCTGCAGTAAGTGTTACACCTACGTAGTCTGTGCTGTTTAGCATGTGGTTGTATGCTAAATCAAATAATGCAAAGTCATCACCGTCTTTGTTTTCAACAAGTGTTACTTTTGCTAGTAAGTCAGGGTTGAAAAAGTAACCACCGGTTAGTTTGTAAAGTTCACCGTTAGAGCCCGTGTCTGGGTCAAGATTTTCGTAAGAAGCACCTACTAAAAATTCATTAATGAAGTACTCACCACCAATGTTAGTAACATCACCAAAGTCGTCATCAGCGTAGCTACCGTATACGTTAGTTTGCTTATTGATGTATTCAAACTGATCGTACGGACCTAACGTTTTTTTAGGAGAAAGATAGTAGATAGAGTCTACAGCAACGGTGTCGTTGTTATCGCTATCTTTGTAGCTTAAATTACTGATTGAATTGTAGCTGTCTGCAGCAGCCGCAGTGCTAGATAATAAAATGCTTGAAATAATAACTGCTAATTTTTTCATTGTAAGACTTCCCTTTGTGCATTGCTTTTATGCTTTAGCTCATTGACTAAAGTGGGGACATGCTAACGCTGGGAAACTGAATGAAAACTTAATTAACTAATTGTATTTATTAAGTTAATTGTAAGGAGATGTAAGAAACTGTAAATTTAAAGTAGTTGCAACATATAGTCAACAACTACTTAAAACATGTGCATTATTTAAAGTGCATGCTGGCTAATTACACGATAAACCTCATTAATATTATCGCCCGATTTAAATTCTTTACTAATAGGCGTTGGATCTGACCCTATCCAAATTTTAAGCTCGGCGTCTAAGTCAAAATGCCCTGCACTTTCTTTACTAAACTTAGTAATTTTAGAGTAAGCAATACTCACCATTTCCATTTTAGAGCCGGTCATACCTTGCTTATCAATTAAAATTAAACGCTTATTAGTAAAAATAAACATATCGCGAATCACCTTATAGGCTTTTTCTACTTGTTCGCCATCTATTAGCGTATTGGCAAGCACTTTTTCTAAATCAGAATCATCTACTTCGCTTGCGTTACCCATTAAACCACTGAGTAGTCCCATTATACTTTCTCCTGCTTAAATATTTGATTTTCTAATGTGTGGCCATTTACCAACTGCCTATATTGCCAATTTTGCTGATGGCAAAAGTTTAATAAAGCAATATCAAGTGGCTCACCGATTGGTTGGTACTCAATCACGTATTCTTTGTGTTGGCTCATATACACACGGCTTACACCAGCTAACGCTTGTAGTTGCTGCTCAACATTTTGATACGCCTCGCTGAGCATTAAGGTATAAAAGTGTGTATCGGTATTATTCTCTTTAGTTTGATGCTCACTCAGAATGCCTTGATCTAAATGCAAAACTTGCGAGCATAGGCGCTCAAGCTCTGTTAAATCGTGCGAGCTTAAAATAAAGGTGGCCTCGCTACTTAAGCTTGATACCAGCTCGCGCACCTCTCTGGCATGAATAGGGTCAAGCCCTGCTGTGGCCTCATCAAGCATCACTATTTTTGGCGCGCCAATCAACGCTTGCGCTATGGTTACCCGTTTTCGCATACCATGAGATAAATCGCCCGCACGCTGTTTAGCGACTTCTTTTAAGCCAACTAAATCAAGTACGCGCAGCGCTTCATTATGGCTTTGTTTAGCACCCATACCTTGTAACTTGCCATAAAACGCCAGTTGCTTATCTATATTAAAACGTGGATCTAACTGCGCATCTTGTGGCAATGCACTCACTTGGTTAAACAATGCAGCGCTTCCAGGCTTATGTCCTAAAATACTCAGCTCACCATGGCTTGGGTTAATATAGCCGCACAATAAACTAAATAATGTGGTTTTACCGGCACCATTGGGGCCCACTAGCGCAACTGGCGCACCTTTACTAATTTCAAAGTTCACATTATTAAGTGCTTGCTTTGCGCCATACGATTTACTCAAGCCGCTGGCTTTTATTAATAAGCTCATAGCGAACTCCTTGTAAATATTTTATGTGCAATAGCGATAAATACAGCGCTTTGTATAAGTGGTACACCTAATGCGCTTAATAAAGGTAAGTTTTGTCCCGCTAATAACTCAGAGTTAACACCTGGGAATATATAATCGAGCGCATTTAAAGCCGGTACCTGCCATGCCAATATTCCTACAACAATGCCACCACCAGCAAAATATAAAATAGCCAATACAATGGCTAAACGTGATGAGCGAGCAAAAGTATTTATTAAACACATTAGTGCGACAAATGGGCTAAGCACTATTACCATGACCATAAAAATAGAAAGTGCGCGCATAAAGCCGCCCATTAACAAGCTGGGATCTCTATAACCAAGCACACCTAGTGTGGCAACAAGGGTTATAGCTAATAAACACGCCAATACACCAAGTTGCCCTAAAAAACGGCCAAATAAAATTTCAAAGCGCGTAGCGCGCAGCGATATAAACCTTAGCGTGCCACGCTCTCTATCGCCAACGGTTTGATCGCTTGATATAAAAATAGCAAACAGCGGAAAGCTATACAAAGCAACCAGCCAGTACATAGCAAATTCGGCTTCAGGCCAATCAAGTAACTTACTTAGGCCAATGCTGCCTGAAATATCGCGCACCATTTGTTCAAAATCAGGTGCACTAATAATGCTAACTGCTTGCCCTATTGGGTAGCGCAATATTAATAACCAAACTAGCGCAAAAGCGGCCATAGCAATTAAGCCGCGTTTAGTTAAAAACATACGTACTAGCTCAAAGCCCGCTATTTGGGTTAATCGCCCTATGTTTAGTAATGATGATGTTGCCATTGGCTTTCCTTAATGACGTTGCTCATGCTTTAAAATTAAGCGTAATATAACCACAGTAAGTGTAAACACCTTGAATTACCAGCAAAAAAAAGCTCACCTTAAGTGAGCTTTGTAACAAACCATTTAAATGTAACAGGCCAAACTCTGTTTATTTTGGCCAAATTTTATAAATGCTGTTGGTATACTTCAAGCGCTTGGCTTAAGTCGTTAATTAAATCATCAACGTCTTCAAGGCCAATATGTAAGCGGATCACTGGGCCTAAATCCCAACCGGTTTTAGAGCGAAGCCCTTTCATGGTTAAATTAGCCGTCACTAGGCTTTCAAAACCGCCCCACGAAAAACCCATCTTAATATGCTCAAGGCTATCTAAAAATGCATCTATGGCTTTTTGGTTACCGGTTTTCATTACAAATGAGAACAACCCATTGCTACCATCAAAGTCGCGCTTAAAAAATTCATGCCCAGGGCAGGTTTCAAATGCAGGGTGGCGAATATGATCAACTAACTCATGTTGCTCAAGCCATTTTGCCACCTCTATAGCCGCCTTTTCGTGTTGGTTTAAACGCACCGCCATTGTACGTAAACCTCTAAGCGCTAAATACGCATCATCGGCACTAGTGCACTGCCCTAATAAATACGACTGTTCACGCAGGGTTGGCCAGTACTTTTTATTTGCCACTGCGACACCCATCATTACGTCAGAATGGCCAACAATGTACTTAGTTGCTGCTTGAATACTAATGTCCACGCCGTGCTCAAGTGGGCGGTAATGCAAGCCATTGCCGTAGGTGTTATCTAGCATGGTCATAATATTATGCTCATTGGCTACCTTTACCATAGCAGGCACATCTTGTATTTCCATGGTAATAGAACCTGGCGATTCTAAAAATAGCACCTTTGTGTTTGGCTGAATATACTCTTTAATACCCGCGCCTATTGTCGGGGGGTAATACGTGGTTGTTACCCCAAGGCCTGCTAAAATTTTATCGCAAAAATCACGCGTTGGTTCATACACGCTATCAACCATTAATATGTGATCGCCCGCTTTTACAAACGACAATAACGCTTGGCTTATTGCCGCTGCACCGCATGGGTAAAGCGCGCAGCCTTCGCCGCCCTCAAGCTCAGTAATCGCTTCTTGCAGGGAAAAATGCGTACTTGTGCCACGCCGACCATAAAATAAAGTTTTATCGCCGCGGGTTTTAGCCGCGTTTTTTAAATCGGCCACGCTATCAAATACAATCGTAGAGGCACGTTGCACCACAGGATTTACTACACCATGGGTATAGGCTTTTTTACGCCCTGATGACACTAACTGCGTGTTTTTATTTTTGCTCGACATTATTAATCCTTAAACCTTATTTGTAAGCCATTGTTCAATTAAAAAGCGCGAAATTGAATCGACCCGCGGGAGTTTATAATGATCGCCTTCATCGCCCATATTGCCAAACGCCCTCACTTCTTCGCGAGTAAACCATTTAGCATCGTCTAATTCGTCTTTATCTACGTTTATTTGTTCAGTTTTAGCCTCTGCAATAAAACCTAGCATAATAGATGAAGGAAAAGGCCATGGCTGAGAAGCAATGTAACGTACATTTTCAACATCAACGCCCGCCTCTTCTTTTACTTCACGCGCTACAGCTTGCTCTAGTGTTTCACCTGGGTCTACAAAACCCGCCAATGACGAATACATGCCTTGTTGCCATATTGCTTGGCGACCCAATAAACAGCGCTCTACGCCATCTTCAAATACTTTAGTAACCACCATTATTACGGCCGGATCGGTTCGTGGGAATGTAGGGTGTTTACAGTGCTCGTTTTCACATAGGCGTGAGTGCCCTGCCTCTACTAATGTATTTTTACTGCCACAACGTCCACAAAAACTATGCGTTGCATGCCAATAGCATAAACCGCGGGCTAAAGCGGCTATAGAGCCATCTTGTATATCAAGCAGAGGGCCATATTGACGTATATCAATAAACTGTGCGTCGCCTATAACGTGATTGAGTTCGTCGTCGTGTATAGCTGAAACATCTAATGCAAACACACCTTGTTGCTCGGTATTTGAGCCTAAATAAATAGCGTTTGATAAATCTAAATGGGCAATTTGCTGATACGTTAAGTAGCACACCTGAGCGGGGTCTTTATAAAGCAAAGTGTGGTTATTATTCACCAAAAGCCACTTACTTTGTGCCGACATTTGTGCGTTTAACCACGCAGCGTTTTTACGAAAATTAGACCCGCGGTCCAAAGGCATGTCGCTGTAATAAAGCATGTGAGTCCTCAATAACATGGTATGTCGTAAAATTACCATAACCGCTAAGTAAACCCAATTTATTACAGTAATAAAAAAAGCCTATATTAGCTTTATAGGCTCTTTATTAAAAACTCTCATGTTGCAGGCACTTAGCTGCTATATTTCACGCTTTAAAGTAGCAAATTGTCATCAATTAAGTGAAACTGCTCAGCACTTTGTTTAAGCACCTCAGCGGTTAACTTATCGGCGCCGTACACATCGCATGGTACATTGTATTGATTTTTTAAATGCCCGAGCAATAAAGCAAAGTCGCCATCACCAGAGAGTAAAATAACTTTATCGAGGTTTTTACCTTGCTCTAGCATATCTATGGTTATGCCTACATCCCAATCCCCTTTTGCGCTGCCGTCACGGCGCTGAATAAACGGCTTTAGTTTTACCTCAAAGCCAATAGCACGCAAAATATTTTGAAACTGGTTTTGTTTTTCGTCACCACGGTGAATAGCATACGCGAACGCGCACTCTATTGAGTATTGCTGTTTCATAAGCGCCCAAAATGCATTGTAATCAAAGTTTTTACGGTAACTTTCGCGGCACGTGTAATAAATATTTTGTACATCAACAAAAATACCGACTCGTGGCTTACTAGTTTGCTGATCGTTTTGTAAAGTCATTTGTTTCCTTAAGTACTCACAATTCAGCGTAGCTGAAATAAATAGCTATTAACGAGTGAGCCTTGCAATTTTGTTTTAAGTAACCTAAATTGGTTACTTAATTAAATGTAACCAAATTTGGTTACCTGGTTTTATGTAACTGCATTAAGTTACTTTTTGGATTTTTATGATTGGTGTGATCAGCGGCGATATAATTAAATCGCAAAAAATACCTAAGCAACAATACGATGACATGCTTTATCAGTTAGCGCAAAGTTTGCGTGCAAATTGTGACAAATCATCATTGTGGACCATGTACCGAGGCGATGCCTTTCAGCTACAAATAAACCAAAGTGAGCAATTAATAAAAACCGCTATTATTATTTATTTGCATTTAAAGTCGGCAGGTTATGAGCTACGCCAAAGCATGGCCTTAGGCGAGGTAGATAACCCACGCAGTGATATAAAAACAGCCACCGGCTCGGCCTTTGTGCTCTCTGGGCAAGGCCTTGATAAAATAGCCAACCAGCGCTTTACTTTACAGGTAGCAAAGCACAGCCTAGATGAAGGCTTTAGCCTTAACCTTGCCTTTGTAGATACTTTGCTTAGCAAAATAACGCAAAAACAAGCTAATGCGCTATACGTGTATTTAACTCAAGCCGATAACAGCCATGCAGCTTTATCAAAAGAGCTCAATACCAGTCGCGAAAACGTGACTAAGTTATTAAACCTAGCAAATTATCAGCTAATAGAGCGCTTTATAATACATGCTAAGCAGGTCATAACCACGATTTCAAAAGGAAGTGAGTAATGGGGTTTTCGTTATTATTAGTGGCATTGATTATAGGCCACCTAGTCAGTGACTTTTTTTTACAACCAATGAGCTGGGTAAACGATAGAAACACCCATCACTTTAAAGCTAAAAAACTTTACCTGCATGTATTAGTTCACGGTGTGGTGAGCGCCATTATTTTAGCGCTTTGGGAGTATAGCTATGGCTGGCAACAACTAAGTACCGTGTTATTTTCCACAGTGGCAATTATGCTTAGCCACTACCTAATAGATATTGCTAAGTCTTACTCAAATAAAGGGGTTGTGCCCTTTTTACTCGACCAAATAGCGCATATAACGGTAATAATAACACTGTGTATTTATATAACTGATAACCAAAGTTTAATTGCGTACGTAAGCGCACTTGCCACTAACCCGAAAGTACTTTGGGTTGTATGCGGATATTTAATTATATTAAGCCCAAGCGCCGTATTTATAAGAATGATGCTTGAAAGGCTCACCGCTAACTTTTCTAGCGAAGGGAGTTTGCCACTGGCCGGACAAAGCATTGGTATGCTAGAGCGCGTATTAATGCTGAGCTTTATATTACTTGATCAATTTGCGGGGCTTGGCTTTTTGCTTGCAGCCAAGTCGGTATTTAGGTTTGGTGATTTAAGTGCCAGTAAAGATAAAAAGCTCACCGAGTACGTTATGCTTGGTACCTTATTAAGTGTAAGTGTTACCTTGTTTGTAGGTTTAGCCGTTAATTCGTTGATTCGGTAAGTGTAAATTTCAGATAATAAAAAACGCGCTACTTCTTTTAAAAGGTAGCGCGTTTTTTTATTGGCGTTTAATTAAAGGCCAATACAATCATTAATAATGATTAATCGTTATTATTTGCACGACGACGGCGTTGGCCATTACCGCCCACTGATTGACGCTTTGCCCATGGGTTTTGTGCATTATCATCGGTTTTAGCCGCTGGTTTTTTAGAGCCACCACGGCGAGGTCCTGTACCGTTGCCGCCATTGTTAGGCTTTTTACCGTTCGGCTTATCAGACTTAGGTTTGTTAAACGGCTGCTTTGCTTTTTTAGGCTTTTTAGGTTTAATTGGGCGAGCATCTAATGCGCGCTCAGGTACGGGGCTAGTTGGTTCAAATCCAGGCTCCTCAGCGCGAGGGATAAGCTCACCAATAAAACGTTCAATGCCGTATAAATCAGCAGCGTCATCGGCAGTTACAAACGAAATAGCATGCCCTGATGCACCAGCACGGCCTGTACGACCAATACGGTGCACGTAATCTTCGTATACATTTGGTAAGTCGTAGTTAACCACATGCGGTAGTTCAACAATATCTAGACCACGTGCCACTATATCAGTCGCTACAAGTACACGTACTTCACCGCTTTTAAAGCCATCTAATGCTTTAACACGGGCACCTTGTGATTTATTACCATGAATAGCGGCGCCTGCAATGTCGTCACGCTCGAGTTGTTTAACTAAACGGTTAGCACCGTGCTTAGTACGGCTAAACACTAATACTTGTTGCCAATCGTTGCTACGAATTAAATGGCTAAGTAATGCGGTTTTACGCGATTTATCAACCGCATAAACGCTTTGTGTTACGCTTTTAGCCGTGGTGTTTTTTGCCGCAACTGATATTTCAACAGGGTCATTAATTAGCCCTTTTGCTAATGCACGAATATCATCTGAAAAAGTGGCCGAAAACATTAAGTTTTGGCGTTTAGGTGGCATTTTAGCAATCAGGCGTTTAATGTCGTGAATAAACCCCATATCAAGCATGCGGTCAGCTTCATCAAGTACCAGTACTTCAACGCTATCAAACTTAACTGCGTTTTGATTATGTAAATCGATTAAACGCCCTGGCGTTGCCACTAAAATATCAACCCCTTTACGAAGGCGCTGCATTTGTGGGTTTATTTTTACGCCGCCGTACACTACAAACGAACTTACATCAGAGTGCTTAGCGTATTCTTCAACGTTTTCGCTTACCTGCAAAGCCAGCTCACGCGTAGGCGCTAAAATAAGGGCACGTACGTGGTTGCTTTTTGCTTTATTGCCTTTAGATAACAGCTCAATTAGTGGTAACGTAAAACCGGCGGTTTTACCTGTACCTGTTTGTGCAGCCGCCATCACATCGCGACGTTCAATAATTGCAGGAATTGCTTGAGCCTGAATAGGCGTTGGCGTTTCATAGCCCTTTTCTAAAACCGCGTTAACTAAAGACTGTGATAAACCTAAACCATCAAAACTCATAAAATCTCTCAATAAAAAAAAGGCCAAACCGGCCAAGGGCGCATTATACGCAACTAACTTAGAAATGCATGGAAATATTCACTTTGCCAAATAAGCTCCTATCGCAAAAAAGCGAATAGCAATACAAAACAGCACGATGGCATTAAAGCAGGCACGTTTTTATTAAATTAAAATATGTACTACCTAGGGGCGATTAAATCGCAGCGCGGGGGTTAACCCAATGGGTTATGTAAAACAACAAAAGCGGCTAAAAAGCCGCTTTTGAATAGATGCTATTTAAAAAGCAGCTATTATTTAACACCTAGCTCGCGTAAACGCTCTTGTAGGTAGCTGTCTGCAGTGTAGCGCTCAGAAAGCACAACATCAGGACGTGGGTGTAAAAACAGCGGTAAAGAAATACGCGACTTAGTCGACGCTTTACCCGTTGGGTTAATTACACGGTGAATAGTCGATGGGAAATACCCGCCCGACGCTTCTTGTAACATGTCACCAATATTAATAATTAAGCTACCAAAGTCACATGGCACATCTAACCAACCGCCATCAGTTTTTTGAACTTGCAGGCCTGGCTCGTTTGATGCCGGTAACACTGTTAATAAGTTAATGTCACCATGTGCTGCAGCGCGAATTGCACCTGGCTCTTCATCACCTGTCATTGGCGGGTAATGTAAAATACGTAACAATGTTTGCTCAGAATCAGCAATCATGTCTTTTAAATCGATAGAAAACTTAGCACGTACATCGGCTGGTGCCTCTGCTTGAACCCAGCTTAAAAGCGTTGCTGCAAATTCGTTAGCTAAGCGGTAGTACTCACGTACGTCGGCTTCAAGCTCTGCAGGCACGCGACCTTTAGGGTAAACATGAAAGTACTCTTTAATGTCTTTAACTGTAAAGCCTTTCGCTACCTCAGAGACAGAAGGCGGGAAATAACCGTCTTGTGTTTCTTTAGAAAATAAAAAGTCGTGCTTTTGCTCTGAATTAAAAAAGTCTTGCCATTTTTCGTAAATAGACTCAACTAAAGATTGCGGGATTGGGTGATTTTTTAATACACCAAAACCGGTGTTTCTTAACGATTCAACAAATTGAGCAGCCGCATCGGGAGCTTTATAATCAACAGTAGGTAATTGCATTGTACGTTCCAGTGAATAGGTTGTAAGAACAGTGCCGCTTTAAATATAGCTAATATGCCAAAATAAAGTAGCAAAGCCTTAATTATAGCGCTGTGCGAGGATAGACAAACCACCCCAAAAACATAAGGACAAATGTCCGCAAGGTGAATTAGTGAACAACTTACTTGATCGAGATCAAAGTATAAAAAACATTGAAATTGCACTCATTAGTGCTTATATCTTATCTATTATTGTAACGTATTTTCATGAAACACTAAGGCTCTTCTATGCGACAAAAAGTATCTTTTAAAAGCGGCGATTTAGAACTGGCAGGCCAGCTGGAACGCCCAGCAGGAGATGTAAAGTTTTATGCTTTATTTGCACACTGCTTTACCTGTGGTAAAGATATTGCTGCCGCCACACGAATAAGCCGCGCCCTTACCCAACAAGGTATAGCCGTACTGCGCTTTGACTTTACCGGTCTTGGTAATAGTGACGGCGACTTCGCAAATAGTAACTTTTCATCCAATATTCAAGATTTAGTGGCCGCAGCCGATCACTTGCGCACACACTTTGACGCACCACAACTGTTAATTGGCCACAGCTTAGGCGGCGCTGCCGTACTGGCTGCTGCAGAGCATATTCCTGAAGTATCGGCTATTACAACCATTGGCGCCCCTTCAGATGCAAAACATGTTGCACATAACTTTGAAGCCCACTTAGATGAAATTAACGCTGCAGGCGAGGCAAAAGTGAGTTTAGCTGGGCGCGAATTTACCATAAAAAAACAGTTTGTAGAGGATATAGCAAAGTACGATCGTAGCCACATAGGAAAATTAAAACGCGCGCTTTTAGTTATGCACTCCCCTGTTGATACCACGGTTAATATTTCAGAAGCCGAGAAAATCTACGCATCTGCCAAGCACCCTAAAAGCTTTATCAGCCTCGATAACGCCGACCACCTGTTGAGCAATAAAGACGATGCCGAGTACGCAGCCACGCTCATTGCTAATTGGGCAAACCGCTACGTTGAGTATGAGCAAAGTAACTACAGCGCAAAATTAGAAAACGGCAAAGTACTGGTTGAAGAAAAAGACCACATATTTACTCAGCACGTAAGTACTAAAGATCATACATGGCTTGCAGATGAACCATTAAAGGTAGGGGGCAGTAATTTAGGCCCCGATCCATACGACCATATACTCGCAGGCCTAGGCGCATGCACCTCAATGACACTGCGTATGTATGCAACCTTAAAAAAGCTGCCGCTTGACCATGTAAAAGTAGAACTTGAACACACCCGTGACTACTACCAAGATTGCGACAACGGCGAATGCACGCAAAACCTAGAGGCCATTACCCGTAAAATTACCCTACGCGGCGACTTAACTGAAGCACAACGCCAACGCCTACTAGAAATAGCCGATAAATGCCCAGTGCATAAAACTCTGCATAACAGCCCAATTGTAGTAAGTGAACTAGTTGAGTAACTAAAACAACAATAGCGCGGCTATGGCTGCGCTATTTACTAGGGCCTATTTACCTTTCGAGATTGAACTTGCAGCAGTCTGTTTGGTATTTAGGCAAGACAGAGCCTATGTAGTGTGGTTGTTCCCCATAAATAGGCGATAACGACGTATAAATGCCAAACAGGCGCTGCCCAAAGGGTTCTGCCTAGGGGCCATTTACTCTTTGTTGCCTACATGGATGTAGGTAAGGGCGTGGCAGGACGCGGAAGCTTTACTCGGTTTTTACTTATTCTTACATGGATGTAAGTCATTAGAATAACGCAGGAGCAGTTATCGAGCCCACTAGGTTACAAACCTCACGCCGTGATTAAATGGCCCCTAGATTGAACAAATTATAACCCTGAAAGGTCAACAGGCCCTAAAATAAAGCTATACAAATTTTTGTTAATTTAAAAACGCCCCTACTTCTTTACTCATTCTATCCACCAGCCAAGCTGGCCCGCCATCATACATATCGTTATGGCGCGATTTTTCAATCATTACTTGGCTAACTGGAAACTCTTTAAGCTCTGTTTCATTTAATAAAACATTCGCATCGGCTTCGTAATCACTACCACGCAGTGTAAGCACGCGTATGTTTTTATTACGTGGGATCAACATGCGGCGGTGATCGAGGGTAATTATTTGGCTTACTTCATTTGGGTATATTGAAGCATATAAAGCAGATATATCGCCGCCGTTAGAGTGCCCAAATAGCGTGAGCTGAGAAAAGTTATACTCAGGGTATTGCGCACTTAGCTGATTAACTAAAAATTTAAGGGTAACCACACCGCGATGCCAGTTTTCCATGCGGGTGGTTAAATAAGGCTGCTTGCGATTAAGCGCAGGGTCGGCTTTTAGCTCATGTGCGACTGCAATGCTTAAATAACCCTGTGCATTAAATAGCTTACTCGCAAACGTGTAGTCATTGTGGCTAATGCCGTAGCCTGCATTTACAAATGCTACAGGGCACTTTGCGTGTACGCTGCATTGATTACTGTTATTTGGAAGCGTGATATTGATAGGGATGGTGCGATTGCGGCTTTGATCCACTATTACATCGTCATCAGCAACGCTTAATGGTGACATTAAAATCGCACTTAGGCTAAATGCGCTTAATGTTAGTAACTTTTTTATTATTTTATGCATGTTTTAACTTGTATAAGTTATTGTTTTTAAATAAAAATAACTTTTACTATAAAGGTTAGCGCGCGCCATTGCTAATGTATGCGATAATACGGGTATTATTTTTAGTTAATTTAGAAAAGTACCCCATGAAATCATACAGCACTATTGAACAACGTATCGACATTTTGCAAAGTCGCATAGAAGCCTATAAAGAAGAAATCGCCGTCTTACAGGCCGAGCCAAAAAGTAACAACGAGCGTATTATTTTAAAATTTATTGAAACGGGCAGTACAGGTAAAACAAAAGACTTTGTTCGCGAGCTTGGTATTAAGTCGCCGCGCGATAGCTTATATTCATCAGGTGATGTAACTAAGCTAATTAAAGACGGCGCTGATGACATTACCCCTGCACTGCTTGAAATTGCCCGCACACTTGCAAGCGCACGTAACAAAAATGGCCCTAGCTGTTAACTAGTTAGCTACTGGTCACTAACTTATTTAGGAGCTCGTAATTTGCAGCTTCTAAATAACCTCAATCATCGGATAATTAGTTACACAGCTCTATATCAAGGCTTGTAAGCAAGTTAAGTGCTTCAAAGCGCTCAAACTTTGCCCCCGCTAATATATTATTGTTCAAATCAATATTAAACTCAGTTGCGCCAACAAAGTCACACTTAGTTAAATTGGTTTGAAAAAACTCACTATCGCGAAAATTACTCCCTGTAAATGTACTTTGCTTTAAATTGGCATGTCTAAAATCAACATTTTTTGCAAAGCAATGAATTAATTTTAGTGAATTTAACGTTAAGTCAAAAAAAGAACTGTTACTAAGCTCACAGCTATTAAAGCTCACCGGCGCATTTATACTTAGCGCTCCCCAATCTGCATCGCCCCATTGCACGCTGTTTAACTTACAATGGCTAAAGCTTACACTTTCAAGGGAGCTATAGTCCCACTTGAGTGACGACAAATTACAATTTTTAAAGCTGCACTCTATAAATCGGCACGTTTTAAATTGCGCCTGTGAGAAATCACACTCAGTAAACGTACACGCTTCAAATTCTGTGTTTTCGATTGTATTTTTTGCTAGCTGTAAGGCATTAAATTGCTGATCGCAATAATAGTTATTATTTGAAATTGGCACTGTGACTACGTGTCCGTATTTAGGGTTTTTTAATGGGCATAAGGGCTGGTTTTTGGCAAATCTTGTTTAAGCGCTAATAAGGCGATAAAAATTAGGCCAAAAAGCGGAAATACCGCTAAGCATCCACCTACAAAAGCTAACACGCCCGGCATGGTACTTTTACGTTTACCTATTTTGTAGCTAATAAGCGCAAAAATTGGAATGCAAAATAAAATAAAAAACGCTAAAAATTCACCAAATAATGTGAGATTAAACGACATAAGAACTCCCTCTCTATTGGATACTACCAATCTGCTTAAGTTACTAATCATTTATAGCGACAAATAAATAGCATCATAAAAGGCTAAATATTTAAATCGATTAGTATAATATTTAAACTACTTTAAATTTAACCATAAAAAAACCCCTAGGCATACTCCTAAGGGCTTTTAAATCTAGCTAGGCGCATCTACTGCGCGCAATATTACTCTTCGCTAGGAATTGCTTTTTCTACCACACTGATCGCAAGCTCAGTTAACGAGTCGCTATTCGCTTTGCTAGGTGCATCGGTTAATAAGCACGATGCTTGAGTGGTTTTAGGGAACGCAATAACGTCACGAATATTATCAGTACCACATAAAAGCATAACTAAACGGTCAAGGCCAAAGGCTAAACCAGCATGTGGTGGTGTGCCGTATTTAAGGGCATCAAGTAAAAAGCCAAACTTGTCTTGTTGCTCTTGTGCTTCAATTCCTAAAATTCTAAATGCGGCCTCTTGCATATCTGCATTATGAATACGTACCGAACCACCACCTACTTCGTAGCCATTTAATACCATGTCGTAGGCATCTGAAATAGCCGCTGCTGGGTTTGCTTCAAGCTCTTCTGCGCTGATATCTTTAGGTGCAGTAAATGGATGATGCACAGCATGTAACGTGCCTTCGTCATCTTCTTCAAACATTGGGAAATCAACAACCCAAAGTGGCGCCCAACTATCAAGATTAGTGATTTCTAAATCAACACCAATCTTCAAGCGAAGCGCGCCCATAGCTTCGTTTACAACGTTGCGTTTATCGGCACCAAATAAAATGATATCGCCTGTTTGTGCGTTAGTACGCTCAAGTAACTGGGTAATTACCTCTTCGTTTAAAAACTTAGCCACTGGAGATTGAACACCCTCAGCGCCTGCATCACGGTCGTTTACTTTCATCCACGCCATGCCTTTAGCGCCGTAAATGCCAATAAACTTAGTGTAATCGTCAAGTTGCTTACGCGAAAGTTTAGCGCCACCTGGTACTGTTAATACAGCAACGCGGCCTTTTTCGTCGTTAGCTGGGCCTGAAAATACGTTAAACTCAACATCTTTTACCAAATCAGCTACATCAACAAGCTTCATTGGGTTACGTAAATCTGGTTTATCAGAACCGTATAGGCTCATTGCCTCAGAGTAAGGCATAATTGGGAAATCGCCTAAATCAACGTTTAATAATGATTGCCACATTTCACGGATCATTTTTTCGGTCATAGCACGTACTTGATCAGAGCTCATGAACGAGGTTTCTAAATCTATTTGGGTAAATTCAGGTTGACGATCGGCACGTAAATCTTCATCACGAAAACATTTAACAATTTGGTAGTAACGGTCAAAACCCGACATCATCAACAATTGCTTAAACA
Source organism: Pseudoalteromonas sp. S3776 (assembly GCF_005886915.1). NCBI lineage: Bacteria > Pseudomonadati > Pseudomonadota > Gammaproteobacteria > Alteromonadales > Pseudoalteromonadaceae > Pseudoalteromonas > Pseudoalteromonas sp. S3776. The sequence goes on from NZ_PNCU01000075.1 coordinate 32,898, forward strand.
ACTGTGGTGACTGTGGTAATGCATAAAAGCTACCTTTATGAACACGACTCGGTACTAAGTAATCGCGTGCACCTTCTGGTGTTGCTTTGGTAAGTACAGGTGTTTCAATGTCTAAAAAGCCATTGTCATCTAAAAAGCGACGAACAAAGCTGCTTGCTTTAGCGCGTAGTTTAATACGGTCGCTCATTTCAAGGCGACGTAAATCTAAGTAGCGGTACTTTAAACGGCGCTCTTCTGAATTGGTTTGATTAAAATCAAGTGGAAGCGGCTCAGAGCGGTTAATAATAGTTAGCTCAGTACCTAAAATTTCTACTTCGCCTGTTGCCATGTCTTTATTAACTTGGCTTTCTGGGCGTGCACGAACAACCCCTTTTAACTGAACACAAAATTCTTGACGAAGTTTGTTAGCGGTATCCATTAACCCTTTAACCTCTGGATCGAATACAACTTGTACTAACCCTTCTCTATCGCGTAAATCGACAAAGATAAGTCCACCAAGGTCACGTCGTTTGTTGATCCAGCCACATAGTTCAACTTCTTGATCTACGTGAGTTTTATTTAGCTGTCCGCAATATATAGAGCGCATAGTTTTCCTGTCAGATAAAAGGCTTGAACGGTTAAATTTATTTGTTTTAAGGCGTGTGATTTAAAAAACAGGTCACCACAATACAAATAAAGCCGCTAGCAATCTAAAAATAATCGAATTAAGCCCTGCATTATACCCAAGTAGTATCAAGATGCTAGGGCGTGTTGAACTTCGGCGGTTGAATTTACAGCAAGCACGCTATGTATTTGGTACACTTACGCCACAAAGTCATTAAGCCACCCTTTTTATGTTATATATTGGATGCCCTCAGTGGTCGAGCAGCGCCTGGAAAGGCAACTTATTTACCCGCCAATGTAAAAATGCCGATATGCTAAACCAATATGCCCAGCATTTTAACTCAGTTGAAGGCAACACCAGCTTTTACGCAGATCCAGCACCAAGCACCGTTTTACGCTGGGCACAAAGCGTACCCGACAATTTTAAGTTCACGTTTAAATTTCATCGCCGTTTTAGCCACGAGCTTGCGCTTAGTAATGTTCAAACAGAACTTAATGACTGGCTTGCGTTATTTGCCCCAATACTCGAAAAAACAGGGCAAATAATGCTGCAATTACCTAAAGCGTTTGGTCCAAACGATTTACCTAAATTAACGCAATTTATTAGCTTGCTCCCCAAAGAGCTAAATTACGGCGTAGAAGTACGCCATACTGATTTTTTTAAAAAAGGTGAGGCCGAAATTGCCCTTAATCAGCTATTAATGGCAAATAATATAAACCGTATTTCTATGGATACCCGTGCGCTTTTTGCAGTAAAGCCCACCACCGAGGCGCTAATAGATGCGCAACAAAAAAAGCCCCACTTACCTGTACATGCAATAGCGACTGGCTCGCAGCCCATGGCCCGCTTTGTCATAGCCGATTTACAAAACGACTATAAATCTTTTTACAAACCGTGGCTTGGTAAAGTAAAACAATGGCTTGATGAGGGTAAAAGCCCGTATGTGTTTTTTCATACTGCCGACAACCAAGAGTCTCCGTTACTTGCTAGGCAGTTTTGTAAAGACCTAGGGTACAGTCACCCAGTATTAAACCCATTCAGTGGCGAAAAAGAAGCCCATCAGCCTACGCTTTTTTAAATAGAGAATAAAAATGAGTGAATACGCACGTTACTTTACCGGCTACCCAGCTAACATTATTGAGCAAGTATTAAGCCTTATAAATAACAACAAGGTGTGTGACTACTTACTTAAAAAATACCCACACGCACACACCATCACCACCGATAAACTGCTTTACAGCTACGCTACAGATTTAAAAAAACAGTATTTAAAAAACGCCCCACCGTTTGGCCGTGCTGCATTTAAAAAACAAGGCGATATGGTCACCAACGCACTCGGTACTCACACCTACCGCATGCAAGGTAAAACCCGAAAGCACGATTTAGCGATTAACAGTGATTTGCTGCGTGCACCCGAGCCTTTATTAAAAGCATTAGTGGTGCACGAGCTCGCCCACTTTAAAGAAAAAGATCACAACAAAAGCTTTTATAAACTGTGCTGCCACATGGAGCCGCAGTATCATCAGTTGGAGTTAGATTTACGGATTTTTTGTGTGGTAGTAGCGATGGGAGAGAATCCTTATTGATCAGCGGTCAGCGGTCAGCG
>NZ_PNCU01000076.1:0-6990 GCF_005886915.1 Pseudoalteromonas sp. S3776
GTTAAATTAGAGTGGGTGTCTGGTTAAGTTATCTAGTTAAGTTATTGGTAATTACAATGAAGCCGATGCGATAACATATTTTGTATTTGATGATCAAAGTAAAGGCACTGAGCACAGATACCTTACTGATGTTGAAAAAGATTATGCTAAATCGCTTGATCAAAAAGGCGAGTACGCCACAGTAAATGAGTGGCTAGATAATATGGAGAGTGAGACAGCAAAGTCGCTTAGTATGGAGACAATTTAAAGGGCGCCAGGCGTATATGAGGCGAGGATCCCAGAAGAAGCAGCTTTAGTGGCCAAGGCAATTCGAATAGATGCCGAAAACTACTTAGATAGCGCTGGGGTTGATAAAGATGCGCAGATGTCTAACTTAGTCGGTGGTGGTGATGTACCAATTACTGATGGTATAAAAGATGATGATGATTTCTAATCTAGAGGTTTATGATGGAATACGAAATAGTACATGTTATTGATGTTACTGCAAGGGATGATAAAGACTATGCATTAACTACCTATTACAACGAGGCATCCCCTATTAATGCAGTAGGGTCTGTACAAGCTTTAACTAGAAATAATGGGTCTACAAGATCAAGAACATTTTTAGGTGCTAATTTTCAACTTAATGCTATGTGGTTGTCACTCAAAGGTAATTTATGGGTCGTTGATGACCAAGGGGATGTATTTACAAACGCTAACATTAATTTTAAACAGCCGCCATTCGAGCGATTAAAATTTAATTCAGGTAGTTTTGATATTAAGTGGAATGTTACCGAAGTTTTTAAAGGTCAGCTAAATGCAATTTGGGGAACATCAGACGAAGATGTTTGGGTTACCTCCTTTGCAGGCCCTGCATTTCATTGGGACGGTCAGTCTTGGGCTAAGTACACACTTCCAAAAGCGCCCAATGCGATAGATGGCTCAGCTTCTGATGACGTATACGTTGTTGGTTATGATGGAAATATACATCATTTCAATGGGAGTGCTTGGACTAAAATGACATTACCCTCAGGCATTCCGCAGCAAGATGCGTTTACCGATGTAAAAGTACTTTCACGAGGAAAGGTTTTTATTACTGGTCGAAGTGGCTGTTTATTAGTGGGTAATGCAAATGATGGCTTCACAGATATTGGGTCTGCTAAATATTCATGGTATGGAGTTGGGGCAATAGACGAGCGTATTTTTCTTGCCGGTGGCGAGCAAGGTATATTCGAATTAATTGATGGGCAATTTGTATGTCTGAAAGATAAAGGGCAGCCTGTAGGTGTATTTGAAACCCCTAACGCCATTAATTTTATTCCTGCAGAGCAACAACCAAACCCATGGTTTGTAAGGTATGAACCAGGGGCTAGCAGAGAGTGGACGAAAGTAAATACTTAAATAACTAACAAAACCTGATTCTTATAAAAGTCAAATTTCAAAGTATATTTAATAGAGTTGTTTAGGATTTATGAAAATAAAAAGAGTGTTTAACAGAGAAGGTGACTCACCTAGTACAACCCTATCATGGGTCTATGAAGGAGAGCTAATTGAAATAAATTTTAGCTTTGATGCTAGTGCTGTTTTTTCTAAAAAGCTAAACCTAGTTTTTGTTGAAGCTTATGCCGATATGGAAGTTCAGCTTTTTAAGTTAAATGGTGAGTATGTTGAAAAATACAAAATTGCTACTTTAGAGCATTATAGCTTCCGCGGTTTAAATCAAAACATGGATTCAAAAACAGGTGTTTCACTATTATTTCACCCAGATACTAATGAAGTTGGTAATAAATGGGGAGACACAGAACAATATGAATTTATAAAAGAGAATAATACTTTAGGTAAGTATCTTGATATTTATAGATAAAACCTATTTTGCGAGTTCATATGATTAAATATGGTTACAAGAGTATTTGCCTTACACAAAAAACAAGAAGCTATCTTGTAGAGTTTGAGAAGAAATAAACTAGACACCTACTTTAAATAGTAGGTGCCGATTTACGACTAATACATTGTAATTCAAAATATAACTTTAAAGAAAAGGATGCTTCGATGGCAGCAATCAGAATAACTCAATCTGTTGGATTGGGTGTGCTAACAGTTTAAATGATGTAAAAACTGTACAAACGGCTTTGAATAAATTACTAAAACTTATTCCACCTACACAAGCTTTAATTGTCGATGGTCGCTTAAACCCTCGCCCAGAAAACTCCAAAACTATTGCTGCTATTAAGTTGTTCCAAAGCAAAGTATTAAATACGGCGCGGCCTGATGGAAAAATAAACCCAAATGATGCTACGTTTCGAAAAATTAATGAAAAGCTTGCCTTATATAACTCTCAAAAAGCAGGAATGAAAGATCCCCAACTTTTTTGAAAAATATAATAAAACCAACGCTGTTAAAAATCGGTTTATCATCAAAAAAAGCAGAAATCTTATTGCTAGGTACGGCGATTCAAGAAAGTCGATTGAAGTATCGTCAACAACTAGGCGGTGGACCTGCGTTGAGTTATTTTTAGATAGAGCCTGCTACTCATGATGACATTTGGGATAATTACCTAAGTTACAGAGGAGAGTTAGCATTAAAAGTTAAAAGCTTAATGACTACTGAAGATAAGTTAAAGGAGCTAAAAGAGAATGATGCTTATGCATGCGCCATTGCTAGAATTCACTATTTAAGAGCGCCAGCTGCCTTACCTGAAGCTAATGATACTAATGCGCAGGCACAGTATTGGAAAACTTATTATAATACGCCACTTGGAAAGGGAACTGTGCAAGAGTTTATCCATAATTGGCAAACATATGGAGTAAGTATATGAATGTTTTTAAGGCCTTAATTTATACTCTGCTATTAACGATAAGTCATACCGCTTTCGCGTCAGAATGTTTAAATATAAAAGTAACTAAGCCTATAAAAGTTGATGACAAAACAGGGCTATTGCAGTCATTGAAGTTTGAGCAAGTTAAATTACTCCACAAAGATAAGTCAGGTATTTGCTTGCCTACAAGGGATACTTACATCTTGTCTTCTAGTGAAGGGATCCCTTTTATTGCCACTCGATTAAAAGGTCATACACCAGAAATAACATTGCTTGAAAAAGACAAAAATTATTATGCATTAATAAAGTTTTATGCAGGTAACAAATTGCAAGTACTAAAGGGATATCAAGTCATCAAATCAGAGCTATACGCACTCCCTAATTTCACTTTAAGTAGTAATGTAAGCAATATTAGTATTGATGAAGGGGTTATTAGCGTAAAGAATACTAAGTTAGTTGAAGAGCACTCCATTGATTCAGTTACGCTTTATAACTTTGATTTATCAGGTGTATCAGTTAAGCATTAAGTAATGTATTTACTAAATAACTATAATATTGAACTACCAAGGGTATTAAAAAGCATGATAAAAAGTAACCTTGGTAAGTTTTTTCTGATTACAGCCTTGTTTTTTATTGCACCGTGTAATGAAGCTCAAGGTGCTTCGCAAGTTATATTTAAATGTAATGCGGATGTGCCTACACCTATTGAGCTGATTATTAGCAAAGTAGGTAATAAATTTCACTTAGCTAAATTCACTGTAAATGCAGCCACGGTTATTGATTCAGCAGACTTTAAAACGGTAGAAAAATCGAGCTATCATCGCTCTTTGGTTACTGAACATAGTTTAACTTTTAATGGGGGAGAAAGTGAAGTTATAGTGAGTGATTACTATAGTGAAGAATTTGATACACTAACAAAAGAAAACACAGTCACACTACAAAAGAATGATATAAAGAAATATTGGGCTTGTGACAGTACTGCTATTAGTAAATTAGCTTCTATTGAAGATTTTTAGCCAATTAAAAGCGCTGATCGCGCACACTATTTTATTAAGCTTTATTTTTTGTGCTAATGCTCAACATACTGATTTATTGGAGCTTGATGGCTTTAGAAAAGCGGTCAATAGTGCTGACTATTTAGCTAAAGTAAAAATTATTAAAGTGGAATCTTTTCAAGAGGTTGATGGTTCCCAAAGGCATGTTTTTACCGCTGATGTAGTTACTACCTATAAAGGCTCAACTCATAAACAGATTTCTTATGAGATGTTTGTTGAGAGAGGTGAAGATGTAATGTGTAACTCGGCGCCCATTTACCTAGCACTTTGTAAGAGTTTAAACGGGTCTTATTATTGGCCTGGTACGGGTTCAGAGTTTAAACCTACACCTGTTATTGATCTTGGATAAATGAAAATAGGCTTCGTATGTCTAGTTTTAACAGAGTAAATAAGTTCAATGCTGTAGATAAGCTTGAAAAATGTAATTAAATTAAAAGGAGTTATTTTATGTTTGGGAATGAATACCAACGCCACAAAGAAAGACAGTTAAAAGTTCGACTTAGTCATGAAATAAATCAAGCAAGGCTATTTAAAGATATTGACAAACTTCCGGGGTTGACTGGCGCTGGAGTTATGTATATTGATTCAAGTTTTACGGTTGTAGAGTTGAGAGCTTATAGTGGCTCATCTTTAACTCGTCCGAAAATAGTACTTCGCGAACAACCAAAAAATATGAATCAGCAAGAGTTTGCAGGTCATTTGAAAAACAGTCAAAGTAGTGCACGAGAGTCACGTTTAGTTGGTGAGGTTGCCGGTACAGTTTTAAGTTGTAGTGCGGCTGTGTTAGGTTGGATAGTCGTTTTTGGTAGTGCTGCGGCGATCCCAATTTCTGGCGGAACAAGTTCTGCCGTTACATATTTAGCAGTGGCTGCCAGTACGGCGAGTTCACTTCAATGCATTAACGGTGGTGTCAGAACCTATAACGAAAGCGTAAACCCTGAATTAAACGACTTATATGACTCTAAGGAATGGTATCAGAATGTAACTATGGCGCTTGATGTAGTTTCATTGGCTGGAGCTGCAGCTGCCGGTGCTGCAACTCTAAAAGCAGTTAAACTACTAAAAGCAAATACCAATAAAACTACCGAGGCTCTTCTAAAGGGTCTTTCTAGTAGTGAAAGAAAACGTTTAACCCAAGATATAATTAGGTTGAATCACCCTGGCGTTTCTAACCAAGTATTGAAGAGGATGGTCAGAAGCGGACAATTTCCTAAGCGCTATAGCGGCGTTCAAATTACCCAAGCATTGAGATTACAGCTTAAGGATACTATTGGCGCATCTTTTAGTTTTGGGGGAAGTGCGTTATCTGGAACGGTGAATTCACTCGCAATTGGAATATATGAGGAGTTGAGTAAGTAGTGTCTAAAAACGATGAGGTATTTTTATTATTTCCACCATGGAAGCTTCTACGTAGGTTTCTATTAATAACAGTGCTCTTACTTTTGGGAACTGTATACTCCGGAATGACTGTGTTAACGCAATACTTTGATGCAGATCCTGAGTGGCTGTTAGGCATTTTATTTTCTACAGGGATAGCATTTTGCCTTATAAATTTTAAAGTAATCCAAGGCTCTTTTTTTTGCGCAAATATATTAAAATTCTATGCTTTATTTTTAGCTGTGATTTGTTTACCGTCTTTTATAATTTTAGAAGGTAATGGGTATTACATTGCAACAGTTATCAATATAGCCTTTATGTTGCTCTCTTTTTATTTAATTAAAGGAGAAAAATACCAAGGTCTTATTAAATATCAGTATGATTTTTTTAAAGATATAAAAGACGCTCGTGCTGCTGTCGAAAAAGAAATGGCAAAAGGTAACCGAAGGAACAAAAAGTAATAAAATTTTATTTACCTTTATTCAATTTAGAACACTAGGGAGCTATAAACGCCTAAGCTAAGGCGCTATAGAAATAACATGGAACAACAAAACCAACAAACACTAACTAACCTTGTTTACGATATATACGAGAACCCAACTTTAATAGAAGAGCATCAAGTACTTATTAAGCCCTTATTGAGCGATTTAGTTGCCACTGCACCAGCTGGATTTGAGGGCATGGCGACGATGATTAATAGCCATATTTCTAATGGGTTTAAATTTAAAAACCCTAAAATACAAAAATTTGAACTTGAGTCGGGGCTTTTAAAACTTAAAACGTATTTTCAAAAAATAAACCTATAACACCTACCTCTCTTTATTATTGAGCACCCACTTTTTTAATTTTAATGCAGCACGTGTGCTGCATTTGTTTTCTCTCATTAAGGATGATGTATGAGCCTAATCGCCACGAGTATTTTAATGCTGTTTTTACAGCCTTTATTTGTATATTTAGCTCTTTTTAAAGAGTCTGAGCAAAGCGTTCGAAACCGTTCACTAGATAACGAAGATGCTATGTATCTTTTTATAGCACCAGGGTTGGCGGTATTTTATTCTGATGACTTTTGGCAGGCGGTACTTTATTTAGGAAGTGTATGCCTATTAGGTTTAATGCTTGCCATTATTGTAAAAAGCAAAGCTAAAAAAAGACTAACAAGAGATGACGCTATCGGGTTTACTATTGCCAGCTTTTTATTTTTTTGGATTATAAAATTAATTATTGGTGGGATAGGGTATCTTTTTACCGAAAATGCCGCGAATGCTTCAGCAGCCGACATAGGGCAGCAGGCTTATTCATCAACTTCAGGTGAGCTTTTAAACTGGGGCTATTTGTATTATCAGTTTTGGCCAACGTTATACTTTTCACTATCCATGCTAACCACTTTAGTTATAAAAATAATTGAAAGCCGGTTTGATAAACATTCAATTTCAGGCTCGCTGTTAATTTTGGGTGCAGTTTTAGCTGGCGTATCACCGTTATTTGGCAATGCTTTTATTTTAGGTGAATAAACAAAACACCCATCTTAATTTTAGAATAAACAATAGAATAAACAATAGAATAAACAATAGAATAAACAATAGAATAAACAATAGAATAAACAATAGAATAAACAATAGAATAAACAAGACACCCATCTTAATTTTGCAGTTTAGCAAACGTAGTACTAGGCTTTTGTCAGTATAAAAAACAAGCAGGGTGTTTTATGGCAATTGCAAGAAAGCGACAAGTAAGTTTGGTTGATACAAAATATTAACAATGTAT
>NZ_PNCU01000077.1:0-5563 GCF_005886915.1 Pseudoalteromonas sp. S3776
ATAGCTGATAGCTGATAGCTTCCCATTCATTCAGCCCCCATCTACATTTAACCTGCTAAGTTAAAAATAATTAATTTATAAATAAAGGACTACCCATGAAAGCTGTTATTCCTGTTGCTGGCCTTGGTACGCGTATGCTGCCTATGACTAAAGCAATCCCTAAAGAAATGCTACCAATTGTAGATAAGCCACTTATACAATACATAGTAAGTGAGTGTGTAGCTGCTGGTGTTAAAGACATTGTACTTGTAACGCATAGTTCTAAAAACGCCATAGAAAACCATTTTGATACTAGCTACGAGCTTGAAGCAACGCTTGAAAAACGCGTTAAGCGTGCTCTGCTTGAAGAAGTACGCTCTATTTGCCCTACCGATGTAACAGTTATGAGTGTACGCCAAGGCGAAGCTAAAGGCCTAGGCCACGCTATTTTGTGTGCAAAGCCAATTGTGGGCGATAACGATTTTATTGTACTGCTGCCAGATGTGATACTTGATGCTTACACAGCCGATCAAAAAACTGAAAACCTAGCCGCGATGATCAAACGCTTTAACGAAACTAAAGCAAGTCAAATTATGCTTGAGCCGGTAGCACAAGAAGATGTAAGTAAATACGGTATTGCTGATATAAACGGCGTGCAATTAACGCCAGGCAACAGTGCGGCAATTAAAACCATGGTTGAAAAGCCTGAAGCTGATAAAGCGCCTTCAAACCTTGCTGTAGTGGGGCGTTATGTACTGAGTAAAAATATTTGGCCACTACTTGCCAAAACGCCAGTAGGCGCTGGTGGTGAAATACAATTAACAGACTCTATTGATGCGTTAATGACTCAAGAAACCGTTGAAGCATTTCATATGAGTGGCCGCTCGCACGACTGTGGCGATAAGCTAGGCTACTTAAAAGCAATCGTAGAATACGGTATGCGCGATACTAAGCTTGGCGATGATTTTGGCCAATACTTAACGTCGTTAGTTAACGATGAGCCGGCTGCGCAATCTGATAATGTTGTAAATTTATAATATTGTAGAGTTTATATTATTTTTAAGCGCGGCTACATGACGCGCTTTTTTGTGGGTGTATATATTTGGTTAGTACCAAGTTGTTATGTTTTGCGTGAGTAAGCTTCACGCCTACGACATTGTGTTTTTACCGTAGGCCCTTGCTTGTTGGCGCATTTGGAATTAATGGTGCATTTATTAATGCAAAACGTCTGACACGAGGAAAACTCGCTACTACTTAAATGCCTTACTCATTTACTCCTCTTTTTCTTCTCTTTGTGCAATAGGGTTTTAACTAACTTATTTACATAGAGGTTAAGTGACGCTGCGCTATAGAGGGTCATGTTGTAGCAGCGGCTTTATGCCGCGTTAAGGCTAAACGCGAGGTAAACTCGCTACTGCTTAAGTGCTCTCCTCATTTACTCCTCTTTTTCTTCTCTTTGTGCAATAGGGTTTAAAGTAACTTATTCACAAAGAGGTTAAGAGGCGCTGCGCTGTAGAGGATAACGTTGTAGGCGCCTTGCTCGCTGAGGCATTTGGAATTAATGGTGCATTTATTAATGCAAAACGTCTGGCAAAAGGAAAACCCGCTACTACTTAAATGTCTTACTCATTTACTCTTCTTTTTTCTCTTTCTGCAGTAGGGTTTTAAGTAACTTATTTACAAAGAGGTTAAGAGGCGCTGCGCTGTAGAGGGTAAGGTAGTAGTCGCGGCTTTATACCGCGTATTGAGTATTAGTGACAAACATGAGGTAAACTCGCAGTTTTGCGTGAACAAGCTTCACGCCTTCGTAGGTTTTATGCTCGGAGTAAACCCTTATTTTGTAGGCGCCTTGCTTGCTGGCGCACTTAGGCTAAATTTAAGCTTTTAAAAGCAAAGCTTTAAGGTGCGCCTTTAATAAACTCTAAAAATTTGCAAATACGGCTAACCTTGCAAAAGTTTCTCCGTATACATCTTTTCCCTGATAAAGCTCTGCGCCCCAACTTTGGGCGCCCATTATTGGTTTGCTTAACTTACGTGTATAGGCTGTTTGTAGCTCATAGCTAGTTTCATACCCTTCACGCTTATTTTTGAGCATACGAATAGTGGTATTGAGCGTTTCTATGGAGCTTAATTGCCAATGCCAATTTATACTCATTGTTTTGGCTGGCGTGTAGTCGGTGTAATTGTGCTCATCACCCGCCCAATGGCCGATAACATTACCTGAATTACGGTTTCCATCTTTGTAAATGCTATTTGCATACCAGCTTTTTTGTAAATTACTGTGCTCAAAACGAAGGCTATGACTATTTGCTATAAAAGGTAAATACAGTCCAAAACTGTAGGCGTTATTGCGTGAACCACCCAGCGTATCTTCAAGTGCGACTTCGCCATAAAGTTCAAACGGAAGAGAATAAAGGCTGTTATTATACTCAAACGTTATAGAGCCTAATTGATCGCCAAGCTCATAGTTTGCATCAACTTCATCGGCATCCGAGCGAGTTATATTATCTTTGCTACCTGGTGTAAAAAAACCTTCGGCAAAGTCTTTTAGCGTCACGCTACGTGGCCCGCCACCAAATTGCATTAAGCGGCTTAAACCAATGGTTAAATCATCGGTAACTGCAAAGCTTGTATGCAAACCAAATAAATACGGCTTACCTGGCTTATATTGACGTATAACATCTCTTTGCTTTGTACTTTCAAGTATTTCTCTTTGCTCTGTCATTTGGCTAATAAACATGTCGTATCTAATGTTAAAGCTAGTGATTGGGTTTACGTTACTAAGCGTTATAGAAGGTGTAGTTTTAGCTTGTGTGCTTAATAACATAGCGCTGTCTTCAAAGGGAGAGTACCAATGCTCACGGTAACCAATATCTAGTTGGGCGTATTTATACCCTAAGTATATAAAGCTTTGCGTTGGGAGTATTTCGTCTTCGTTGGCTATACCCGCAACACTAACACCAAAGTGGCGTCCAAAGTTTGCATAAGCGCCGCCTTCAGCAATTAAGTTATTTTTTGTGGTTTGCCCACGCTGGTTTGGCAGTGTTTTATCTTTTGTACCTGCGGCTATGGTTAACTTTGCAAAAGCGCCTGCATCACTTTGTATGTAGGGGCTAAGTTGATAAGAAAGTGTTTGGTATAACTCAGGGTAAGTATGCCTAACAGTTTGCAGCACTCTATAAATATCATGCGCTTTATAGGGCTTACTCATTATGTGCGTATTTTTACTTACAGCTAAAAGGCGTTGTACTTGGTGCTCAAGCTCGGGTACTTGATTTAAAGGTAAATATGGTGAAACCCCGCCTTTAGCCATTACATTTGCACTGATTGCCATCCCGACAAGTAGCGATATTTTTTTTAGCATATTTATTCCGTTAGCAAAAAATTGTTTAAGTAAAAAACGTTAATGCGAGGTTAGCAATAAATGGCAGAGTTAGAAAGAGAAAGACTCACCCTATGTAGATAATTACTAGCTATTTTAAGTAAGCGCCTTATTTTTAGCCCAAATGAACTTTGACGCTAAGTTTTATTTTATAGGCCGCAGTTTGGTGGCATATTTGCAATTTATTATGCATATATATTGATGCAAAACGTTTTACGCGAGGTAAACTCGCTGCTACATGTATGTTTTCTCATTTTTTCTCTTTGTGCAATAGGGTTTTAAGTAATTTATTCACAAAGAGGTTTAGAGACGCTGCGCTTTAGATGGTAGCGTTATAGGCGCCTTGCTTGCTGGCGCACTTAGGCTTTATGCCTAGTTAAACAATAAATTTAGACGCGAGGTAAACTCGCTGCTACTTGCATGTTTTCTCATTTTTTCTCTTTTGCTTCTCTTTGTGCAATAGGGTTTTAAGTAATTTATTCACAAAGAGGTTTAGAGACGCTGCGCTTTAGATGGTAGCGTTGTAGGCGCCTTGCTTTCTGGAGTTTAAAGGTAGTGCTTTTACAGTGGTTATTATATTTTAAAGCCATGAGAAGCTTCGCTTCTAACGTGAGCAAGCTCTACGTCTACAGCCCAAATAAGCTCTGAAGCTAAATTTATTGTAGGCGTCTTGCTGCATAGTATAGATGTTTCAATTGCGTGAGCAAGCTTCACGCCTACTAATAAAATATAACCGTATTTATTGTAAACGCGATGCTTAATAATTTATTCTGGCTAACAGCTAACAGCTAACAGCTAACAGCTAACAGCTAACAGCTAACAGCTAACAGCTAACAGCTAACAGCTAACAGCTAACAGCTATTTTTCTTGCATAAAGTTGGTTTTTTGTTAACCTACCTGCCTTCCTTTTTTAGCTTGTTGGGGTGTATATGGCGTTGTTATCTCGTTCGATATTGGCGTTGTGTTTAGCACTTTCAAGTTCTGCAGTTTTAGCTCAGTCGCAGTGCGATGTTGAGTTGAGTCATGGCTTAATAATTACCGACGACGTTATACGTATTCTTGATAAAGGCCAAACCCGCGTGCAAATTAATAACAATAACCAGCTATTTATTCGTGGTTATTGGGTTGATTTAAGCACAGAAGAAAGCAAAGTACTTGAGCAATTTAGTAATGGTATTCGCCATACGGTGCCTGAGCTTGTTAACTTAGCCACTGATGGGGTTAACTTAGGTTTAAGCGCCATTGAACATGTGGTTGAGGGTATGTCTGACAAAGAGCCAGAGGTACTAAAAACACAGCTCCAGTACGTAGAGCGCGCGCTTATGGATAAATTTAAGCGCGGCGATGACTTCTTTTTTATTGCTCCACAATCTCTCTCGCAAATTGATGATTTTTTCACTAAAGAAATAAGCCAGCAAATACATTCTGCCGTACATGGCTCGTTAGGCGCTATTTTAATGTCACTTGGTGATGCATTTAAATCACGCGAAGGTAATATTGAAGACCGCATTAACGACATGGGCCAACGTATGAATATTATCTCTAAAGAAATAGATAAATCACTACAAAAAAAGGCCCAGCAACTTGAGCTTAAAGCCTCTGAGTATTGCGAATGTTTAAACGCACTTGATGTGACCGAATCGCGCTTGCAAGCGATAGTTCCGGGCATGGCTGACTTTGATTTAGTGCAGATAAAATCGTAAGGAAAGTGGGGGTTATAAGCTATAAGCTGTTAGTTATTAGTTATTAGTTATTAGCTGTTAGCTATCAGTCTTAGGCTTTAATTGCGTTTTGGGTGTCTATTTCTTCAAATACTTCTAAGCTAAAAGTAAATAGCTAGGATTAAGTCGATGAACTTTAAAAACTTAGAAGTTTGGAAACGTTCAGCCCGTTTAAGTGCTGATATATATAAAATCACGAGCTCGATAAAAGATTATGGGTTTAGAGATCAATTAACACGCTCTGGTTTGTCTGTTCCTAGTAATATAGCCGAGGGGATGACCAGAGACAGCAATAAAGAAAAAGTTAGATTTTTAGATATTGCTCGCTCATCAATAGCTGAAGCAAGAACGCAAATTTATATTGGAATAGATATTTGTTATATAGATAAATCCGTTGGTCGAAAGTGGCTTGATGAAACCGTAGCGCTTTCAAAAATGTTGACTAGTTTAATCGCAACATTAAAAATGACCGCTGACCGCT
>NZ_PNCU01000078.1:0-1093 GCF_005886915.1 Pseudoalteromonas sp. S3776
CGTCGGTGTTGTGTCGTTGCTCACGCCGTTATCTGTAATAGCAAGGCTGGGCAGGGTTAAATCAATCTCGCCAGTTTCGCTCGCGCTGCCGATATTACCCAGGCCATCATCTACTTCGGCAGTGACCGTGTATTCGCCTTCAGCTAAAGCACTCGGGGCATCAACGCTCCAGACGCCACCGGTTACGGTCGTATCAACAGTCGTAATATTCCCTGCACTGTCTTCAAACGTTAAGCTAATGGTGGTGCCATCGTCTGCATCGCTTGTTCCGCTAATAGTGGGTGTGGTGTCGTTGGTATCTACCAAGGCATTAATGCTAATGCTTGGCGCGGTGGTGTTCAGTGTCGCGGTTTCACTAACCGTGGTGGTGTTACCGGCGTTATCGCTCACGCTCGCTTCAATGGTCAGCTCACCATCAGCCAGCGCATTTGGTACATCCGCTGACCAACTGCCATCCGCTTGCACTGTGGCGCTGAAGGTTTCTGTTGTCACCCCATCACTTACGCTGATACTAATCACCGTGCCTGCAGGTGCATTGGTGGTACCACTAATGGTTGGCGTGCTGTCGTTGGTCGCGCCCACGGTATCGAGTGTCAGTGTCGGTGCAAGGCTGTCTATGGTGCCCGACTGGGACGCGCCGCCTGTATTGCCTGCCGCATCCGTAATGCTGGCTTGCACACTGTAGCTGCCATCAGGTAATGCTGGGCTCGTTGCTTGCCAGTTGCCGTTGGCATCAACCGTGGCAGTGATTGCGATATCGTCGCCGTTACTATCGGTGATAACAATATTGACAACAGTGCCTTGCGGCTCTGTTGAAGTACCACTGATGAGTGGCGTGCTGTCGTTGCCAAGTCCCAGTGCATCCACAGTGACAACCGGTGTGATGGTATCGACATTGCCACTGCTGTTGGCTGTGCTCTCATTGCCTGCCGCGTCGGTTATGCTGGCTGTGACAGTAAAGTCACCTTGCGCGAGCGCACTGGGGATTTCAATATCCCAATGACCATCCGCCTCAACGGTGGTCGTGAGAGTTTGCACAGCGCCGTCACTGTCGGTCACGGTGAGTGTCACCGTGCCGCCAATTTCGTTACTG
>NZ_PNCU01000079.1:0-11874 GCF_005886915.1 Pseudoalteromonas sp. S3776
AAAATAGTAGCTATCAGCCGTTATACCATTCCGCTTAAATATCTGATCTAATATAGGCTATATAAAATCACCGATTAATAACATTGAACCCAAATATATCTGAACAACTTTTGGCGCTTTCACGAAAAGAACCAAACGCACGAAAGCGCATGCGATTGCTCGCAGTGTCATTATTTTATGAGGGTAATAGCAGAACCGATATTGCAAAACGTCTTAACACAGCACGAAGTAGTGTTAATAAATGGGTTTCTAGTTATCTAGAGCATGGGCTGGATGGTTTAGACAATAAGCCTATTCAAGGACGCCCATCAAGATTGCAACAGCAACAACTTGAACAGCTGTCTGAATTTATAAAGCGCACTTATACAGAACTTCAAGGCGGCCGCCTTACTGGTGAAGACATTGTGCATTACATTAGCACTGAATTTGGCGTTCATTACCACTTAAATCATGTCTATAAAATTCTAAAGCACCTTGGCTTTAGTTGGATCACAAGTCGCTCTAAACACCCAAAACAATCATTACAGAGCCAAGAAGCTTTTAAAAAACTTCCAACTGGAAACGATCCTTCACACACCAGGGCACCTTCCTCTTGATCGTATCGACGTATGGTTTCAGGATGAAGCACGATTTGGCCAGCAAAATCCGACTACGCGTATTTGGGCTGAAACAGGCACTCGGCCACGGATTGTAAAACAACAGCAATTTGACTATGGATACTTATTTGGCGCGGTATGTCCAGCCACAGGCCAGACAGAAGCGTTAGTAAGCCCATTTGTAAATAAAGAAGCAATGACGCAGCACCTGAGCCAGATATCAGACGCGACACCTGTTGGAAGGCATGCTGTAGTGATAATAGATGGCGCAGGCTGGCACACATACGATACAGCTGCAGAATTTAAAAACCTAACCCTGATAAAGCTTCCACCTTATTCACCCGAGCTAAATCCAATAGAGCAAGTATGGAGCTGGATACGACAACATTGTTTATCCAATAGAGTGTTTTCGGGCTATGACGAAATTGTCGATGAGGTTTCAAAGGCATGGAATCACTTTATTTCGATACCAGATCGAGTGAAGAAAATGTGCAATCGGGAATGGATTAAATTGATTTAATCTTTATGCGGAATGGTATTAGCTATCAGCTGCACAGCGTCAACCAGTACTCCGACTAGTAATAGTTGGCTTTTTTACGAGTGCAGGAAAGCCAGTTCGTACATGTGATACATATTTATTTAAGCTCATCATATAGGTCGATCGAGCTAATGCCGATGCTAAAAAGCGTCGATTATAATTACAGTGTCCTTATTTCACGAGCAGGGTTACCCGCAGCAATAAAACTGTTACCCAAAATGATATGGGTTTGGTCTATTATCAATTTTTTTTAGAAAGTCTTTTAACTATTCTGCTAATTATCAATTGGCATCAAGTACTATAGACTTGCTCCATCTTGTATTTACACACCTCACAAAGTGGAGAAAAGCATGTCTCATCAGATTATTAAAGACTTACATAACCGTTATACGGCTAAAAAGTACGATGTGAACAAACGTATTTCATCAGCAGATATTGACGTAATTAAAGAAGCTATTCGCTTGTCTGCTTCTTCGATCAACTCTCAACCTTGGAAGTTTGTATTGGTAGAAAGTGACGAAGCAAAGCAGCGTTTATACGATACATTTGCTAACAAGCATCAATTCAATCAACTTCATGCAAAAGAAGCATCGCATACGCTGTTATTAGCTTATGATCCTAAATTTACTAAGGAGAAGTTTGTTAAACGTGTGGATGTCGAAGTGAGCTCTGGTCATTTACCAGTAGAGTTACGTGAGAGCTTTATGGGTGCTTATGCTTTTGCAGAAATGAATACAGATGAAAATGGCTATAATGGCAGCTGGACTAAAGCACAAGTTTACCTAGCACTGGGTAACATTATGCATACACTGGCGCGTTTAAATATTGCATCTACACCCATGGAAGGTGTTGACCCAGAGTTAATTGGCGAGAAGTTTAGCGAAGAGCTAGATGGCCATATTTGTGAAGTGGCACTTGCAATGGGTTACCCTGTTGAAGAAGAAGACTGGAACTTTGGCAAACCTAAAGCGCGTTTATCAGTTGAAGATATTATTGCTACTGTATAAAGTGTTGCTATAAGTTAATTAGCCGAGAATCTTCTCGGCTTTTTATTTTTAGAATAAACCATACGCTTGTGTTTCTTCGTCTTTCTCTTGTGCTAAATGATCAGGTCTAAATATTGCGCTAGGGTCTATTAAAACACTGTGTTTTTCGGCTAGCTTTATTAGCCCTCGCATCATACCTTTGGTTTGCGGGTCTATATCAAAGCCTACTTCGGTTAATTTATCGAGTGGCTTAATGTCTTCTTTTTTATAATCTATATTGTCCTCTACTTTATCTACTAGTAACCCGATATGTGGGTTGAGCCCGTCTTTAGTAGTAAAAACAATAATAGGTTTATAGTCGAGTGTTATTTGCTCTTTTGCCGCATCAAACAGTCGTTGCAATTGCATGAAGCTGTTGCGCTTTATACTCGCTACATATTTACTGGCTTGTTTATAGTCTTGCTCGCTATGAGCACTAACTGCCTGATCTGTTGTTGTAACTAGCGCTTGAAAAGGCTCATCAAGTTTTTCTATGATAGTTTTTAGGTCACTGTTGTCGGTTTTAAACTCTTTATAAAATACGGCGATGTTGTGCAGCTGAGTTTTATCGTTCGTTATTATCTGGCTATGCTGCGCGATGCTTTTTTCAAATTGGCTAAACCAATCATTAAGCGAGGTTTGCCAGGTTCTTAGCTCATTAAGTGCTTTTTTATTACTTTGCTCTGTAGAGCTGCCATTTAAAATAACACCTAGGTCGAACACTGGCGTAGGTGTTTCCATGTAGTCTTTTACACCAATAAAGCTCTTATTGTTATTTGGCAATGTAGTGAGGTTATTATCAAACCGCTCGGTGAGTAAAATATCGAGAATTTTAAGTGAAATGGTTTTACAGCCCACTTGAAAGTTTATGAATTCCATACCTTTATCTTTAATTGCCTTGTAATGCTTTAAGGATAGAACAAAATAGATAAATAGCTTAAAGGTTGGGTGGTTTTTTAATTAGTGATTTAACAGCGAGTTTAAATTGTTGCTCTAATGCTTTTTTCCCACTTAAGCGGTGTTGTTTGATTAGCTGCTCATTATTGTGGTTTTGTAATACCATTTGTATCAGCAAGTGGCGAACTTCACTTTTAGTTGCCATTAGGCAGGACGGTGAGTGGTTAAATAAATACCATAGTTTTGGCGCGGTATTAAAGCGATTTATTGTACTAATTGGAGTGTTTATAGGTGGGCTGGGCACGCTAGATTCATCGCTAAATTTACTTATTAGCTCACTGACTAACTCACTGTCGAGCTGGCTAAAGTGCGTTAATAAACCATAAAACAAATCACTTTTAAATTGCTGAGTTAAGGTATGTAAGCCCTGCGGGGATGTGTCTAATGCTTTAACAACAAGGGCTGAGTGCTCACCGGTGCTTTTATCTCGCTGATAACCTAGCTTAACAGTACTAAAGCCTTGAGATTGCCAAAAATGTAAAAGCCCGGCTGTAGCCCCAAAACTTGCACCTATATAACTACAGGTGGGTGTTAGCTGATGCTGGCAATGCGCTAGTAATGCTTTACCTACGCCTTGTCGATGCAGGTTAGGTGCAACAGCTATACGAATAACGCGTGCGCTTTGTTTTGTTAAATAGCTTGGCTGTGCGCTTAATTGCGCGAGTAATTGTGCCATTAAATGCCCTTGTGGGCGCCGCTCACCACTGATTACTTGCTTAGCTAACTCTGCATCCATACCGCCTTCAACGGCTATTAAACACACTCCCACAACATGCATCTGGCATCTACTAATAAACAGTCTTTGCGCTGGGGCATCAAGAAAGTGGCGTAAATCGTTAACACTGCTTTGATAATGGGCAAGTGCGAGCAGCGCAACTATTTGCTGCAGTAAAGGCTCATTGTCAACGAGTTGCTGTTGAGTGACTTCAACGTGCTCAATGCTACTTAATGCGGGCGGGTATTCGTTATATTGTGCATCTAAAGCAAAGAGTGTGCGTACCTGTTGCTCAAGAGGGTCGCCCTTAGCAAAACGTATAGGGTCTTCTAAGTTTACAACTTTTGCCGCTTTGTAATTTGCTTTTATATGTTGCGTAAAACGAATGGTATAGCCTCGGCCATTACCCTCGTAACCTACCAAGGTGCTTGCAAAGACTATACGCGGGTAGTGCTTTAACATGGCTAATAGTAGTGGTACAGGGATTGCGGCGGCTTCATCGACCAGTAATAGATCACAAGGCGGCAACTGATTAAGCAGTGCATCTGGGGCCATGTACTGTAAATTAGTTAAATGTTTTTGCTGAGCCTTGTATTCAACCTGTAAGGTTTTAGCTAAATGCTTAAAACAGCTATGGGTGGCTCTGAATTGTGTTGCGCATACAATGATTTTTTTATCATGTAATGCTGCGGCTGCCAGACCAAGCGCGGCTGATTTTCCGCGCCCTCTGTCGGCATTAATAATTAAAGGCCTGTTCGCGCGGCCTGTGGCCACCTTAATTATTTGTTCAACGCATTGTTGCTGCGCCTGATACTCAATTTTATTTGTTACATTGCTTTTGATCGGCGGCTGTTTAAAGTCAGTGTGTTCATCAAAGTGTATGACGGGTAGCGTTTGTAAAAGGCGAGAAAAACGTAAATTAAAATAGCTTTGCCGATTACTACTTCCATGAGATTGCACGCTTTTAAGTGCAGGGTCTTGCCAAGAGGCTAAACGTTGTAAGTCAGGCAGTAATAAAAATAACAAACCGCCTGCTTTTATGGTACCGGCAAGGGCAGCAAGTTTATCGGGGTAAATGCCACTATAGCCATCATAAACGGCATGAATAAACTCTTGCCCAAGTAGTTCATGGGTATGCTCAGGCCAACTTGAATTAGCAATGCCGCTGTTTGACAGCAGCTTTACATTATCTGAGTCTGTTAATGCGCTTAGTAGCTCGTAGCACCAAGCGGCTTGGCCTGTAATAAGTACTAACTGACGATGTTTTGCGTCAGTTAGTTGCTGTGTTAATTGTTCAACATAGTGCTTATACAGCTTGAAGTCGTGCATATGCGGTCACTAGCCATTTGCTGCCAAGGTCGTCAAAGTTAACTTGTACACGCGATTGTGCGCCACTGCCTTCGTAATTTAGCACAGTGCCAATACCAAATTTAGCGTGCAGTACACGTTGACCTAAGTTAAACCCACTTTCTTCAAAAGCTGCATGGCTTACTGACGCGCTAAAGCGCCCTGCAGCAGGTGGTCGCGATACCTGCGTTTTAATACGAATTTCTTCTACGCAGTCTTCGGGTATTTCGCGTAAAAATCGTGATGGGCTATGGTACTTTTCTTGGCCGTATAAACGGCGGCTTTCGGCATGGCTTATGTAAAGCTTGTCCATTGCACGGGTCATACCCACGTAACAGAGGCGGCGTTCTTCTTCTAAGCGCCCTGATTCTTCATTACTTTGCTGCGATGGGAACATACCTTCTTCAACGCCCACCATAAACACAAGTGGAAACTCTAATCCTTTAGCAGAGTGAAGAGTCATCATTTGTACAGCGTCTTCGTGCTCATCCGCTTGGCCTTCACCAGATTCAAGTGAGGTGTAGGCTAAAAAGCCCTGTAGTGGTGAGCTAAACTCTTCTTCTTCAGGGAGCTCGTACTGATCGCATGCACTGATAAGCTCTTCTAAGTTTTCTACGCGAGCGCGGCCTTTTTCGCCTTTTTCAGCCTGATACATAGCCATTAAACCAGACGTTTGAATAGTGTACTTGGCTTGCTCTTGTAGTGTCAGGTCGCTGATTTTATCTTCTATGTGTTCTACCAACTCTACAAACTTTGTAACAGCGCTTGCCGCACGACCCGATAAATGCTGTTGTTCAACAATTGCTTTAGCAGCGTACCAAAGAGGCAGCGACTCAGCACGCGCACAGTCGCGTATATGGCTAAGTGTTTTATCGCCAATACCGCGCGCAGGGGTGTTAATTACACGCTCAAATGCGGCGTCGTCTTGGCGGTTTCCTACCAATCGTAAGTACGATAGCGCGTCTTTAATTTCTTGACGTTCGAAGAAACGCATACCGCCGTAAATACGGTATTTTAAGCCTTCTTGAAGCATGGCTTCCTCGAGTACACGAGATTGCGCGTTGCTACGGTATAAAATGGCGGCGTCTTGCAGCGCATTACCGGCATTTAACCAGCTGCGTAGCTTACTACTTACAAAGCGGGCTTCGTCTAGCTCGTTAAAGGCTGCATAAATTGATATAGGCTCGCCTTCGTTGCCATCGGTCCACAAGCTTTTACCCATGCGCTCTGCATTGTTTTTTATAAGCGCATTAGATGCTTTTAGAATGGTTGCGGTTGAGCGATAGTTTTGCTCAAGGCGAATAGTTTCAGCATCAAAATCGGTTAAAAAACGCTTTATATTTTCTATTTTAGCGCCGCGCCAACCGTAAATACTTTGGTCATCGTCGCCTACAATCATAATGCTTTGCGTATCGCCTGCAAGTAGCTTTAACCATGCGTATTGAATGGTATTGGTATCTTGGAATTCGTCTACCAGCATGTGGGCAAAGCGCTGCTGGTAATGGCGAAGTAGCGTAGGGTTATTTTTAAGAACCTCGTAGCTACGTAGCAGTATTTCTGCAAAATCGACTAAACCAGCGCGGTCACATGCTTCTTGATAGGCTGCATATACACGCAGCATCATTTGCTCGTTTATATCGTAGGCTTGAATATCTTTAGGACGCAGGGCTTCATCTTTCTTAGCGCTGATATACCAGCCAAATTGTTTAGCTGGCCATTTTTTATCATCAATATTCATTGATTTTAATAAGCGCTTGATCATTCTTAGCTGATCGTCAGAGTCTAAAATTTGAAAGGCTTCTGGTAGGTTTGCTTCACGATGATGAGCGCGCAAAATACGGTGTGATAAACCATGGAATGTACCAATCCACATGCCTCCCACGGGGGCTTTTAGGGTTTCTTCAACACGGGTGCGCATTTCTTTAGCGGCTTTATTAGTAAAGGTAACCGCAAAAATACTATAAGCAGAAGCTTGCTCAACCTGCATTAACCATGCGATACGATGAACTAAAACACGTGTTTTACCCGAACCAGCACCTGCTAATACCAGCATGTTTTGTAGTGGGGCTGCAACGGCATCGCGTTGTTTGTCATTTAAGCCATCGAGTAATTCAGAAACGTCCATCGTTACGCCTTTTCAATCAATAATGAGAGGGAGTATAACAGGTGTTTTTGTTAGGCTAAATAAAATACTGTTTTTATGAACAGCTATTCTAAAAATACTTGTAAAACTAGTTGCTTAACTGTTTATTCATGCTGTTAAGTAACTGTAATTAAGAATAAAAATAATCAAATTGACCTATATTTAGTAAAAAAGACTAAATCAGTTATTTTATGCTAGTTTAACTAATTGATTTTTAAGCTTTAAAAAATTGGCATAAAGTGTGATAGTAAGTAAATAACTAAAATTTAAAATTAATTAACTACAGAGGTGAGTATGGCTGATCAAGGTTCTGGCGGTAATGTAATTGCGGCGTTGTGTAATATATTTTTTCCTGGTTTAGGGCAACTGGTACAAGGGCGTATTTTAGCTGCTATCTTCTTTGCGCTAGCTATTATAATTAGTTACGCACTTATTTATGTATTGGTAGGCTTTGTACTGGTGCCTATTATTTATTTATGGTCGATTATAGATGCTGCACGTTTTAGATCGCGAAGTTAGCTTTTATGCCACCTATTTAAATAGCGCCCATTGGCGCTATTTTGCGTTTTAGGGGCAGTGTTCAGGGCTATTTATGGGTATAATTAGTGCATTAGCGTTTTACAAGTAAAAATTATGGAATATCAATTTATACGCGACCCTATTAGCGGGCTGCGCATTAAAATAAGCAGCGAGCATGCCCTAATTGGCCGCTGGTTAAATGAAGAAATTGGCAAAGAAAAAGTGGCGATGGTACAAGCACTTATCAACTCAGTTAAAACAAGCTACGAGCCAATAACGTTAAAAGGCCAAGAAATAGACTTAATACTCTCTAAAGACGAAGCCTTATTTGAAGCCCATGCCCTACACCAAGACAGTGAAGACTTAGTTGCCTATCAAGATGATGACTTAATGCTTGAAGAAAATGGCCTAGTGAGTGGTTGTGGCTTTGAAGATTTTATAGATTTAATTGAATCTTGGGCTGATTTTAGCGGCTCAAAGTAAAACCAGAATTATTAAAATAGTGCTGATGCATTGCGCTTTTTTTATCTGTACTATTACACCAATCAAAAACGTCAGGAATGAATATGTCTGCCAATTTAAATAAGCTAGTCGTTATGCTAGAAATGCAAAATGCCATGAATACTAAGGTTCATGAGCAATGGTTTAGCCAAGGTTTTGAGTGGTATAGAGCCATTTGGGTAGAGTGTGCAGAAATGCTAGACCACTACGGTTGGAAGTGGTGGAAAAAGCAAACCCCAGATACTGAGCAAGTCATTTTAGAATTGGTTGATATATTTCACTTTGGTTTATCGCTAAGAATAGACGGCACTACAAGTTATGAAGCGTTAGCAAAGCAGTTAGAGCAGCAACTTAATGCGCCTGAGCAAGCTGATGACTTTAAACAAACACTTGAAATATTAGCAGCATCAGCCGTTGCTGATAAAACCTTTAACGCCGCTGCATTTGCAGGCTGTATGGCGCAAATTGGTATGAATATAGACGATTTATACCGAGGTTACGTAGGTAAAAATACCTTAAACTTTTTCCGCCAAGATCATGGCTACAAAGATGGCAGCTACATTAAAGTGTGGAACGGTCAAGAAGATAACGAGCATTTGGTTGAAGTCGTAAAAAGCCTTGATACCGAACATGCCGACTTTGCAAAGTTAGTATACCAAGGTTTGGAAGCTCGTTACCCAAAAAGCTAATTATATAATAGTGCGGTAGTCGGTTACGTTTAAGTAATCGGCTATTACATTATGTGGTTGCTTACTATCAGGGTTAGCAACCGCAAGTAAATGTTCAATGCCGTATTCTCGGGCTGCATTTAAAACAGGCACACTGTCATCAACAAACAAAGTGCGCTGCTTATTAAACCCTAAGTCTTTTTGTACTTGATGCCACAAACTTTGCTGCTCTTTACTCACGCCGTATTGGTGGGTCGACACCACGCCATCTAAATAATTATCTATCGCGGTGTGCTCAAATTTAAGCATTACATTTTCTGGGTGAGCGTTAGTTAACAAAATCAGCTCTTTACCTGCTTTTTTTAGCTCGGTTAAAAAGTGAGGTACATCTTCGCGTACTTTTATTAGGTGTTGGGTTTGACGTTTTAGTTCCATTATCGGCAACTTTAACTGTTCTTCCCAATAATCTAAACAATACCACTGTATTTGGCCACTTACCGCTTGGTAGCGCTTGTGCATATCGGCTTTCGCTTCATCAAGGGTTATATTGCGAGTGAGTGCAAGTTGCTCAGGAACAACATTAAGCCAAAAATGACTATCGAAATGTAAATCGAGTAATGTTCCGTCCATATCGAGTAAAACGGTATCGATTTTTGACCAATTTAGCATGGGCTTTTCCTTGTGAAAAGTTTATGATTAAGCACAACTGCCATGATAGCAAAATAACGCCAATGACACAGAAAAAGCACCCAACTCCACCGCAAATTATTAGTAATAATATAGTTGCTAAAAGCCGTTTATTTACTGTTGAATCATTAGAGCTTAAGTTTTCTAATGACGAAGAGCGCCAGTATGAGCGAATACGTGGCGGTGGCCGTGGGGCTGTAATGATTGTGCCAATAACTGCGGACAACGAAATGCTACTGGTACGTGAATATTGTGCAGGCACGAACGACTACCAATTAGGTTTTCCTAAAGGCTTAATAGACCCAGGCGAAACGCCCCAACAAGCTGCAAACAGAGAGCTTAAAGAAGAAGTGGGTTTTGGCGCCGAATTTTTTGAGCCATTAAAAGTTGTATCAATGGCGCCAAGTTACTTTAACGCAACTATGCATATTTTATTTGCTAAGCAACTATACCCGCAAACGTTGGAAGGAGATGAGCCTGAACCGCTAGTGGTTGTTAAGTGGCCATTAACAGATTGGCAGTCATTATTAGAGCAAGACGATTTTACCGAAGCTCGCAGTGTTGCCGCTTTGTTATTATTAAATAAGTATTTAGCGTCTGGAGCTGCAAATGAATAAACTACTAGAGCCTTGTATAGAGCTTGCACAACGAGCAGGCGATGCCATTATGGCTATTTATAAAAAAGATGATATTGGCCAACAAGAAAAGTCAGACGCTACGCCCGTCACAAAAGCAGACTTAGCGTCTAACGATGTGCTCGTTGCTGGTTTAAAAGACCTTGCGCCCGAGATTCCTATTATGTCAGAAGAGACACCTATTCCGGCACTTGCCCAAAGACAAGATTGGCAACGCTACTGGTTATTAGATCCGATGGACGGCACGGGCGAGTTTATTTTAGAAAGTGGTGACTTTGCCGTTAATATTGCGCTTATTGAAAATAACCATCCCGTTTTAGGTGTGATCCACTGGCCAGCAAAAGGCATTACTTACTTTGCTACTGCTAATCAGGGGGCATTTAAACGAGAAAATGGTAGCGATACAAAAATGTCGGTAGCAACACCCGATAACCTAACGCTAGCAGTAAGCCGTAGACAAAAAATTGAAGCGGTCAGTCAGTATTTAAATACGCAATTTGCCACTATTGCTGTAGGCTCGTGCTCGCTAAAAGCATGTATTGTTGCCGAGGGTAAAGCCGACTGCTTCTTACGAATTGGCCCTACTGGCGAGTGGGATACCGGCGCGTCACAAGTTATTGTAGAAGAGGCGGGTGGGTGTATTACCGATGCAGAGTTTAACCCGCTTACATATAACCAGCGTGAGAGCACCGAAAATCCAGATTTTATTGTGATGGGACACCCAGATTGGGAGTTTCAAAAAATGATAAGCCCGCATCAAAGATAGCGATTTAAAGAGTGGTTTGATTGCTTTTTGTTCGGTTGAACGCAATTAACGAGTGAAAGCCTTGCAATATAAGTTTATTCCTATATTATAGCGCTCTCTTCGAAACAGGCTTGTTATTAACACGAAACTATTTCAAAGAAATTACAGGCGCGGGATGGAGCAGCCTGGTAGCTCGTCGGGCTCATAACCCGAAGGTCGTCGGTTCAAATCCGGCTCCCGCAACCAATTTCCTTTATGGGTTTGAGGTTACTGTAAACTCTAACTTAAGAGATTAAATTAAGTAGTCGATAGACTTAAAATATACAGGCGCGGGATGGAGCAGCCTGGTAGCTCGTCGGGCTCATAACCCGAAGGTCGTCGGTTCAAATCCGGCTCCCGCAACCAATTTCCTTTAGGGGTTTGAGGTTACTGTAAAATGTTAGTTAAAGAAAAGCTTGTCGGTCTCAGCTCTTCATTAGCCAGCAAAGGTAGTCGTTTTAAATCTGGCTCCCGCAACCAATTTCCTTTAGGAAGTTGACAGCCACGTTGTAATGTAAGCAACGCTAAATAAGTATGCATATTTCAGGCGCGGGATGGAGCAGCCTGGTAGCTCGTCGGGCTCATAACCCGAAGGTCGTCGGTTCAAATCCGGCTCCCGCAACCACTGAAATAAAAAGTTAGAATGAATCGACACTCTATATGAGTGTTTTTTTATGCCTAAACTTCAGTGAAATGGATAGCTCGTCGGTCTCAGCTCTCCACTAGCCAGCAAAGGTAGTCGTTTTAAATTCGGCTCCC
>NZ_PNCU01000008.1:0-115631 GCF_005886915.1 Pseudoalteromonas sp. S3776
TCCATGTAGGCAACAAAGAGTAAATGGCCCCTAGGCAGAACCTGTTTGGCATTTATACGACGTTATCGCCTATTTATGGGGAATAACCATACTACACAGGCTCTGCCTTGGCTAAATACCAAACAAGCTGCTGTAAATTTAACCTCGAAAGATAAACAGGCCCTAGTCATTAATAATAAAATAATACGCACTTTGCAAAATTAATTAAACGCATAGGTAGGATTTACTTGTAAAAGCGTTAATTAATCATGTAAATATTACCAATTAAATAATAAGCGCCCACCTATAAAATATTTAATTCACTGAATATCAACAATAAAATCATTGGCCTGTCGTTTGCTATCAATATACACCTTTTACCATTAGAGACCATTATGGAAATTGATTTACAGTGGAATGAGATCATCGATAATTTAATTCACCTTGGTATAGCCTATTTGCTTGCCCTACCTATGGCTTATGACAGAGAGCGAAGTAATGACGGAGCAGGCTTAAGAACATTTCCTCTAGTTGCTGTAGCCTCGTGTGGCTATGCTGTTATTGCAATGTCGGTGCTAGAAGGTGCTGAGGCGCAATCTAAAATGTTACAAGGAATAATAACAGGCATAGGTTTTATTGGTGGCGGCGCAATTTTAAAAAATAATAAATCTACGTCGGGCACTGCAACAGCAGCAAGTATTTGGAATATGGGTTTAATTGGTATAGCTGTGGCATATAACCGTTATGAAATCGCCATAGTACTAGCTGTCATTAATTTTATAACACTCAGATACGTTAAAAAGTTCAAGTAATACATATTTGGGGAGTTACGCTTAAGCGGTGCTAATTAAACCACAGATTGTCATTTCCTAAATTTGAGGCGCTCACTCTCGCGTGACGTTATTTTATAACATATAATATCGGCATATTTTATCTCCCTTTCGAACTTAGTTATGTCGACCCCAGCTTCACCCCCTCGATTACATCATATTGATTTACTTCGAGGTATTATCATTATTTTTATGGTCATAGACCACGGCATGTATTACTGCCTAAATTATTCAGTCACCGATCCGATGACGGTTCCTGGTACTGATCCTCTCACCTTTTTTACCCGTTTTGTTTCGCACTTTTGCGCTCCTTTATTTGTTTTTTTAGCGGGCCTTTCGGCAGCCATAACTGAGCATAAATACACTTCCACTAAAGCATTTTCACAAAGCTTAATTATTCGTGGTTTAGTACTTATTTTGTTTGAATTTACTATCGTCTCATGGTCGTGGAGTTTCAATCCCGCTTTCCCGATGCTATACGCGCAGGTTATTTGGGCAATTGGCTGGGGCTTTGTTATGCTTGGGCTATTTCGTTTAATTGGCTTATATGCTGCATTTATAGCAGGTTTGCTATTAGTGTTCGGCCACAATTTATCTGATGGGGTAAGTTTTGAGCCAAATACGCTGGCAAATACACTGTGGTCTATAGCACATCAAAAAAATGTACTCGAACTGCCTTTCGGTTTTAAAATCAGAACAACCTACCCTGTAGCTCCCATTATAGGCTTAATGGCAATGGCTTATTGCGCTGGCGTTTATTACAAAGCAAAAAAATACAGTGCAAAAGCAATAAACCATGCAGCTTTACTGGGCGTTAGTTACTTAGCTTTATATACAATACTACGCGGTTTTAATTTATATGGTGATACATCAACATTTACTATTCACAGTAATACTCTTGATACCATTATGTCGTTTTTAAACCCAACCAAATATCCGCTGTCGTTACAGTTTATGTTGCTAACAGTAGGCCTTGGGCTTATCGCACTTAAATTTTTAAGCCGTCTAAAAACCGATTTTTCACGTGGGTTTTTACAGGTACTTGGCAAAACCAGTATGTTTTCGTACCTTGTACATCTGTATTTGTTGCATGCACTAGCGTGGTTGCTTATCCCTGTTTTGGGGCTTAAATATAGTGATATGACCTACGGTGAAACCCTTGTTGGTTTACCGCCAGGATATGGAATGAGCTACGTAGCTACACTTACTTTTATAGCTGTTGTTATTGGGCTTACCACTTTACTTGCTAAGCGCTACATTACTTGGAAACACAATAACAAACACAGCTTAATTGCTAAATACATTTAAAAAAACAAAAAACCCCGCATAATACTGCGGGGTTTTAGTTGGTAAGCATACTCAGTAATAATCTATAAAAAGCTTTTACCGCTTTGTTTAAGAGTCACAGTTTGAGCAAAAGTGCTTTTAATTAATAAACCGCATCGCACATCATTTTTAGAAATTTCAATCTTATCAATAGTGCTTAAATCATAATTAACTACTTTGTTTTCACATCTAAGCTGCACTTTAGATAACGGCTTGTCTGATTTAAGTTCCACTTCACTTTTAGACAAGAGCGGTAAAACAGCCTGCTCAGATTCAAGTGAAATTTGCTGACTTATTTCACCCGAATTTTTATATATATCGTTCACTTGCGCTAATAGCTGTGCTTTATTTTGCTCTGAAAAGATTATTGAATCAATATTGTCTAGTGCATCAATCGCATCGTAAGCGCGCACAAAATCTTGTTTTGATATAAACCATTGCAGTGCATTTTTAATTACACGCTTTTTTATTTGATCTGGTAAGTTATCTCTAAACAAAAAAGCTTCATAAATATGCTTATCAAATTTTTCCCAGTCTTTTACAAAGTAGCTATATTGGCTTTTTAGCCACGCCAATAAAACTATTTCAACGGTGTTTTTAGTATGCTCGTTTTCAAGTTCTGTAATATATGTTTTAGCCTCATCGTATTTTTTATCATCAATAAGCTGGCTGGCTTTTTTATAATCGTCGAAAAAGCCAGGAGATGCTTGATCGTTAGAAAAACTAGCGTGCACATTTTGTGAGCTTACCTTAATTGTTTTAGCTGTGGGTACAGCATTACCATTTATGCGCGCGCTTTTATAATTGAGTTTGGAAACGTAATCGATGGCTTCTCTTTGATATTTTTTTTGTCCTGCCGTGGCCACAATTTCGATATCACTTACCTGCCCGTTTTCATCAACCACGTAGCTGCTTAAGTTAATGCCTTCTAACCTTGATGCGCGTGGTGAGGTATTAGTCAGTTGATCGTAATTTTTATTTATTACCTGTGCAGGTACAAAGTCATCCGCTGATACTGGTGGTAGAGTGAAGGTTGAAGCTAAAGAAAGTGTGAGTAAACGTTTTTTCATCGAGTTATCCATCCTAGATTATGTTTCTAATATAAAAACAAAGGTACTCCATAAATCCAAATAAATCCATAAAAGCATGTCATTTTTTCATCAATTTTATACCAATCCGTTTAATTAATTTCTCTATTGTGAGGTTGGAAAAACGTGTTGCTAACCAGCAAAATAATCTTATTTAGTTGTTCTAAATAATATTTTAACGCCGATAATGGGTCGTTTAGGCACACGAAATGATTGAGTATGGCGAGTAGGTATTATAAAACTCAAGCATAAAAAAAGGCGCCTTTCATAGCGCCTTTGGATTCAAGTATGTGTGCTTAAGACATATCTTGATAGGAGTGGGTTGTATTAAACGAAATAGCTTTATCAAAGCCAGGAAGTTCTATCCCTGCTTCGCCGATTACAATGTCGTTATCGTCAATGGCGCCATCACCAAAACGATAGACTAATTCGTACTTACCAAGGTCAGCTTGCGTTTTATAAGTATGTTGCGCGGCAATAACAGATGTATTTTTATCTGCATAACTACTCATAACCTCATCACCGTGGCGCTTAGCAAGCATTTGCAGTGTTACTTTAGCGCTCAGTACAGTGGCTGTGGCGTTATTTCCGCCAAAACCTTTTGAGTTTATAAAGGCTATGTCCATATCGCCACAGTCGTAGTGGCTGTTACGTATATCTAAATGATCTGCATAAACATCGTCAGCAACTTTATCTATGGTAGTAATGCCCGGCATAATATTATGGCTAAATACACCCAGCGCAATCGCTAGCTGATCGCCACTAGCAGGGGCAATTGTATGCCCTACATAGGCTTTAGGCGCCGTTACTTTCCAGCTATCAATGGCAAACGTTTGCGCTACTTTATGGTAAATAAGTGACTCTGTGACTCTATTTTGCGGTGTGCTTGATCCATGCGCTAAAATAAAGCTGCGCTTTTGCAGCGCCTCTTTACCTAATATGCTTTTTGCAAGCGCTACAGATTTAGCCATGGTAATGTAATTACCAGGGCCAGGAGAAGTGATTGATTTTTTTATGCCATCAGCATTTACAAATACATCAGGTACAGAGCCCATAATGTCTGCACCTAGTTCAAGTGCTAACGCATCGTCCATTAAAATAGCCACTTGTGCACCTTCACCTAATGTAAAGCCGCAGTTTTCACCAAATGGACGGCTGCTTTTACGGTAATCGGGCTCTTGTTCACTGCTTAAATTATCTAAACGGCGCAGGCCTTCAACATTGGCAAGGGCGCTCATATTGCCAAAACCTTCGACCACTTCTGGCGTAATAGCGCATTCAACACTTGCTACCACCGCAACACGGGTACGTCCTGCTTGAATATCGTTTACTGCAGCGCGTAAGTTATATAAAAATGTTGCACATGCGCCCGAGGTAGAAAACGTAGTCCCTACATTACCTGTAACGTACGCGTTTATAAAATCGGTCGACATCGTATTTAAGCCAAGTGCTAATTGCTTAGTACTAACACGATCGCCCTGCTGGCGCGCTTTAACTAAACCACCTAATCCTTTATCGTCCATTTGGCCAATAACAGAGGCTGAATAGGTACCAATTTTATCTGGCTCTACGCTATTCATTATACGTTGCCAGTCAAGGCCCGTTGACTTAATGGCATCATTTGCTGCAAATATAGTCGCTTGCAAACCACGCGGCTGGTAACGGCTGTTATACATAATTGATGGATCAAACCCAGTAGGAAACTGCCCCGCCGATTTAATTGGGTTATCACGTGTAGAATCAAGCTTTACGTCTAAATCTGCGGCTATTGTTACTTTTACTTTTTTGCCCTCAAGCGCTTGTACTTCCCAGCTTGCAGGCACTGGGGTTGGTAAGTCGCGCGCGCGAGTTTCAAATACTATTGCGTTTTCGTCAGACGACTTTAACGTCATTTTTTGCTGCCAAGGGGTGGCGTCTGCGTCAAAATGCTCTTTTTCAATTTTACGAATAAGTGTGCCAGCTATAATTTGCTCACCAAAGCGTGCTTCTATGTCGCTTTGCTCAACATTATTACCGTTTGTATCTTGTAATTGACCATCAACAACGCGTACTAAGTTCATTAATGTGGCGAGGCCTAAAAATGTTTCACTACGAGCTTGTGCGTCTAATGCGTCTAACACGATACGGCGGTAACCTTGATGAAAAGAAGTACGGCCAGCGGCGTTAATACCACCCATGCCTACTATTACGGGTAATGCTGTCATAATTAACCTTTAAAACGTGTTATAGGAGAAGCCAACAGTTTAATTGGATTAACCATAGCGCTTTATGCTTTAATAGCCAAATATTAAGCATTTAAGGCCAAAAAGTACTGGTCGGAGCATTCACATGCAAAACAAAACTGTCAACCCAGCGTTAAATATTGCCATAGCAGTGTATCCGCATTTGCTTATTACTAGTTTAACACTGCCTATAGAAATGCTTAGAGCAGGTGAGGCTTATGCAAAAGGCCATTTAAGTCACACGGATTTTAGACCGCTTAGTATAAACTTAATTGCTAAAAATATTGAGCCAATACAAAACCGTAGTGGGCTTGCCATAGTACCCGACGGCACTACACACAACGCCCCGTACAACGATTTAATTATAGTACCCGGCATATGGCGAAACCCCCGCCCTGTCGTACGTACTAATAAAGAAGTGGTTGAATGGCTACAAGAAAGCTTTGAAACCGGCAGTCATATAATTGGTGTAGGTACGGGTAATTGCCTAGTTGCAGAAGCGGGCTTACTTGATGGCCACCCTGCTACAACCCACTGGCATTATGCAAAACAATTTAGCCACGACTACCCATTGGTAGATTTAAAGCCCGACTTTTTTATCACCCAATCTGAGCGTATGTATACGGTGGCAAGTTTAAATGCGCTTGCAGATGTGATCGTACATATTATTAGCCAATATTATGGCAAGGCGGCTGCGCAACACGTAGAGCGTAACTTCTCGCATGAAGTACGTAAACCCTACGAAGATCAACGCTATCTTGAAGGCGCAGTTGACCGACATCCAGATGAACTTATAGCGCAAATTCAGTTTTGGCTTAAAACTAATTTAGCCAGCGAGTTAAGCTTACAAGAAGTAGCCGCCCAATTTAGTTTAAGCTATCGTACCTTTACACGGCGCTTTAAACTTGCCACTAATCAAAGTGCGATAGAATATTGGCAGCAATTACGGGTAGAAGGCGCTAAAGAGTTGTTAGCATCGTCTAATTTAACGATTCAGGAAGTGGCGCTTGAGGTTGGCTATAACGACCAAGGGCATTTAACACGCATATTTAAAAAAGTGCTAAGCCAAACGCCAAGCGAGTACAGAAAAGTAGTACGAAGAAAACTATTTGGCTAATGCAAATAATAACGCCACTAAATTAGTGGCGTTAAATCAGTGGTTTTCTGTGTCGTTACAGTCTTTTCGGTAGTAACGTTTTTGATAATTTTTTACTTTAGTGTGTACGCCTTTACTTAAGCTTTTAAATTTTACCTCAAGTACATCTACGCCGTATAAAATACCAACCACCAGCACCGAAAGTTTAATAGCAGCAGCTAGATTGTCAGTGGCTATCATTACGCCAATTGAGGCAAGCACCCAAATGGTTGCAGCTGAGGTTACCCCAACTACGGCCCCGTCTTTTGCAAGCATAACGCCAGCGCCTAAAAAGCCAATGCCTGTAATTATTTACCCCACTACACGAGAATGATCAATCACATCGCCTTTTAAGTTAAATGCAGTTGCTAAAAACAAATACGTGCCCAGCGTTATTAAAGCTGAGGTACGAATACCCACAGGTTTTCGGTTCTTAGCCGTTGGTCACCAAATGCTGACATTTTACAAAAATCACTGAGCGCTATAGGTACGTACTGGCAATCTATTGCGAGTTGTTTATCGCTTCCTGGCTTGTAAAATGGGTAGTGAACATACATGTCATGATCAATAGTAACCCTTACTCAAGTATTGGCTTGAGT
Organism: Pseudoalteromonas sp. S3776; assembly: GCF_005886915.1. Classification (NCBI taxonomy): domain Bacteria; kingdom Pseudomonadati; phylum Pseudomonadota; class Gammaproteobacteria; order Alteromonadales; family Pseudoalteromonadaceae; genus Pseudoalteromonas; species Pseudoalteromonas sp. S3776. The sequence continues at coordinate 7,180 of NZ_PNCU01000008.1, forward strand.
CGCATAAATTAATAATGCGGGTTTTAGGTTCATTATGTTTTGGGTAATCACGTAAGTAACTATTAAACGTAATTACATTTTCGAACGATTGAGCAAGTGCTTGCTCGTTGTTATCAACCACTATTAAGGTTTTAAATACTACTTTTCCTAGTTAAGTCAGAAATACTTTGCGCATGTTAACGCTTTTGTACACTGGTACGGTCTGACTCTTCTGGGGTATTAGCCATTTTTGCTCTAATGGGGTTTAAATCTACAAAGCCATACAGGCGACAAGTGCGGCTTCATCAGCAGTGCTTGTGAGCTAAATCGCCCCTCCAAAAACCTACCTGTGCAGTTATCTTCTTTATTTGGTTTGCGGGCAATGTCTTCATTTAGTAATCGCATAAACCAGCTAATGCTTGCTAGACGTTCACAGTATTGGTTTACTGTTTGATTAAAAGTGATAAGTTCCGCTTTATTATTTAGCCTATTCGCTTTTTTATCATCAATATACAACACTAAGTATGTATGATTGCTCATAACAGCATAAGCACAGACGTCAACACAAAATACCTTGGCTAACTCAAGCAGTTTGCTTCAACCCAGCCTCTACGATGCTCGTAAGACTTGCCTGTAAAATGGTCTTCGCCACATAAAAATGCACGGCGTACTCAACGTGATATACAGTGGTAGTACTTTGTATCAACCAAACTTATTTGACACTTCCTTGCAATTGCCATAAGACATCCTGCTTACTTTTCACACTGATAAAAGCCTAGGACTTAATTCACTAAACTGCAAAAATTACGATGAATGTCACTTTTATTGATTATTCCCAGAGACCGCAGGACGATTAAGAGATGTATTCATAACTGATAGAGTCAATGTAGCTATATTAACCGATGGGGAAGATGCAAAGCTTATGGCAAAAAGAAAGACCTGACCCCATTATTTCTTTTGAGGTCGAATTACTTAATTTTTAGTTTTAGAGAATGTCATGCGCAGCAGGATTATTAAGTCATGCTGCGTTTTACTGTTTAGTTATTCATCAATTTATTTTTAAAACATACCATTATCATGTGCGAACTCGGTTGGTATTGTTTGTACCGCATCCCAGTGTTCGACAATCATGCCATCTTCTAATCGCCATAAGTCGCTAAATGCAGTGGGCTGATCATCAAAAACCCCCTCTGATTGAGTAAATACAAAGTTGCCTTCCGCAACTATATTATGCATTTTGGTATAGCCAAAAGAGATATTATTATTAGTTAAATCGTTTATAAATTGCTTTAACCCTTCTCTGCCTTCAGGCACAAATGGACTATGTTGAATATAATTTTTAGCAATGTATTTATCAATCGCGTCTTGTTTTCCGTTGATAAAAAGCGCATCAATTAATTGGCTGACACGTTGTTTGTTTTCGGCTGTTTTGTCTAGGTCTTTAATTTCAGTTGACCCGCCAGTCATACTACGCCCGCTGACTGTGTCAATAATTTCATTCTGAATGACATCCCAATGTTCTACCACTTTGTTGTTTTTAACTTTAAAGAGATCTATCGCGACTTTAGCGCCATTAACCTGAGCTTGTTGGTGAATCATAACAAGGTCGTTTTCTGCAATAATACGTATTGGTGTGATGGTTATTTCGGTTTGTTGGCGTTCGAGTAAATCGATGAAATCGAGTAGTCCAGCTCTGCCATCTGCGACTACGGGGTTATGTTGGCGATATTCAGGCGCGGTGTACTGTAATATGTAATCACGATCAAATTTCACAATGCCTAGTTCTAATAGACCCAACGCAATTTCTTTATTGGTGTTTTGCTGGTTAGCGCAAGCTGTGACACTTAATGCCAATCCAACGGCTGCGGTCTTTTTTATTAATGATTTCATCTTTTTTATCCTTTTTGTGGGGCTTTATTTATGTTTTAATTATTATGAATATATGGCTTCTTAAAAGGAAGTAGGCACTTTTTAGTAACTGGAATAAAGATGAAAAAACAAAACGAAATTGAAAAAGCATTGGGATTAGACTTATGTCCTATTCGAACAATACTCGCTCAAATTAGTGATAAATGGACATTATTAGTCATTATAATTCTGGGTGATGAAGAGCTTCGATTTTCGCATATTGCCAAGAAGATACCGGATATATCTCAGCGAATGTTAACGCAAACGTTACGCAAATTAGAACGAGATGGATTAGTGCTTCGTAGAGTCACTCCAACAATACCACCGCGGGTTGACTATAAAATAACAGCGCTGGGGAAATCATTATTTGAGCCTTTAGATAGCATGTCTAAATGGGCTCAAGATAATCAAGCTGCGGTGCTCGCGGCACGCAGTAAATTCGATCTAGAAGCTGAAAAACTAAAAACCACATAGTGTAATGCTATTTTGTGCTTATTGCTCTGAATGATATTTTCGGGAATAACATTAAAATAAACAGCCACTCCAATTTTACACTAATCTGGCGCGCCACTAAATTTACTTTTTTGGCCTAAGAGTTCATCTCTTTTTATATCTTTACTCGCGCGTCACACATTAAATAAACCATTATCACTGTTAAACCTGAATTAAGCGCATGGAAATATCTACATAACTGTAGCTTTAATTTTACTGAGTAGTTTAAGCTTTATGCGAGTAGTTTTTCGCAGTTACTTATATTTGATCATCGTTTCCGCTTTAAACCTTCACAGTAACCTGCTTGGGAGTGGATCTGCCCACTGCACCATGGAATAAACGCGTAAATTGTGTGATGAGTTTTAACCAGTTTTCTGGGGGAGATATTAAGTCTTTCGAGGAAGGGGGAGTGTGTACTTTCAATATACCCTCGCTTGTCTTCTCGTAAGCAACGCCCTGTTAATTCAAAAAGTTCAAGGTACGATTTAAGCTCAAACGGGAGTCCTTTTGGCATTACCTGACGTGGCATACCTGCAAAGCGAAGGAGTTGTTTTGGTTGTTTGCTATCCTTTTTTGCGCATGTTAAACGCTTTTGTACACTGGTATGGTCTGGCTCTTCTCGGGTATTAGCCATTTTTACTCTAATGGGGTTTAAATCTACATAAGCCATACAGGCGACAAGTGCGGCTTCATCAAGCAATGCTTGTGAGCTAAATCGCCCCTCCTACAAAATTGTATGGAACAACTTTGAACGCCATAGGCGGCCCGAAGGGTGAGCGCTATGGATGGCAGCGAATAAAACCTACCTGTGAGTTATCTTCTTTATTTGCTTTTCAGGCAAAATGTCTTCATTTAGTAATCGCATAAACCAGCTAATGCTTGCTAGACGTTCACGGTATTGGTTTACTGTTTGATTAAAAATGATAAGTTCTGCTTTACTTAGCTTTCACCCTGTGTGTACTTTTGCGTAAGCACGTTGCCTTCACAAAGTTTATGCCAACGAATAACAATCGCTTTATCATTTAGCCTATTCACTTTCTTATCATCAACATACAACACTAAGTGTGTATGATTACTCATCACAGCGTAAGCACACACATCAATACAAAATATCATTGCTAACTCAAGCAGTTTGTCTTCAACCCAGCCTCTACGATGCTCATAAGACTTGCCTGTAAAATGGTCTTCACCACACTAAAAAGCACGGCGCACGCAACAAGAAATACAGTGGTAGTATTTTGTATCAAGCAAACTTATTTGACGCTTTATTGCAATAGCCATAAGGCACCTTGCTTACTTTTCACACTGCATAGAAGCTAGCCTCTAACTTCGAAAAGTGCAAAATTTAGAGTGGGTGTCTGGTTAGTTTTACTGATGTTCTTTAACATCTACGCCATATCCCTTTACCCACTGTTTTGCACGCTTTTAAAGCTGCCTCTAATACGACTTTTGGTAATTCAAAGGTAGGTAGCGTCTCAAAACCATCCGAGACAAACCGTTTAGCATCGTGATTATAAATTTGCCAATGGTTGCGCGCCATTAAGTAGCGACACGCATATATAGCGCGGCCATTTAATACACCTACTCGCCAATCGTATTCTGTGTACATGTATTCTTGTGCAAGTACCAATGCGCTATATTCAAACAGCTCGGTTAACTTAGCTTCAAGCTCACTGCGGTTTGCAACTTTAAATACCCCTTTAGAGAACGACCCTTCAGGCATTTTTAAAACCAGCGGATAGGTAAACGCCTCTTCTAATTGCTCAAGCGTTTGCGCTGATTGATCAGCCACTACAACCGTTTTTAAACTGGGCACTTTTTGATAATTAAACGCATCGTGTAAATACACTTTATTACAACAACGTAAAATAGATTCAGCATCGTCAATAACCACTAAACCTAGGCTTTGTGCTTTGCTTGCAAGGCGATACGTTGGATGGTCAATCGCTGTAGTTTGGCGAATAAATAACGCATCAAACTGGGCAATATTGTCTATTTCATCAAAACTGAGTGCTTGCGCATTAATACCATGCTTAGCCGCGGCTTTTATAAAGCGGGCTATGGCGTCTTTATCACTCGGTGGTACTTTTTCGTTATGATCAACCAGTATTGCCATACCCCATCTAAAACGGCGCTGCACAGTACCAATACGCCATTGGGTTTAGGTAAACGTATTTAATGTTGCTACAAAATTGTTGTATTGCTCCTCGTTTAAAGAACTTAGCAAACCTTGCTGTAACAAGCCTTATTCATCTACAAATAAAATAGGCGCTGGGTATTGTTTAAATACCGATTTAGCCGCTTTACTTTGTAATTCGTTTAATGCATTACCAAAGTAAATTTCGCCATCAATTTGCCCAATATTTAACATAGGAGCTTGGCCGCTTCGAAGCGCGTTTATTGTTTTAACGCTGTGTAAAACTTGGTGTTTACGCGCCTCTGCAAGCAAAGAGCAATAGTAACCCTTACTCAAGTATTGGCTTGAGTCGCATAAATTAATAATGCGGGTTTTAGGTTCATTATGTTTTGGGTAATCACGTAAGTAACTATTAAAGCTAATCACATTGTCGAATGATTGAGCAAGTGTTTGCTCATTGTTATCAACCACTATTAAGGTTTAAAACACGACTTTTCCTAGTTAAGTCAGAAATATAAAAAGCATGCCTAATAAAATACTCAGCACCGTAAATAGAAACACCCAGCGTACTAAGTGGGCATTGCGCGTATCACTTAATACGATGGGTGCTTTAACAAATACCTACTGTAAGTGTTAGCGCTTAAATTGCTTAAGCGACATCTGCTTTATATGCCCTTTTTAAAAACCACACAAACGAGATATTTTTAGCGTAAAGATAAAAAATATTGATTAACTATATTTTCATCTTAATGCAGATTAAAATATACAAAAATAAATATTTTACGAGCGTTAAAAATGTCACACCCTGCCTGCCCACAGTGCCAATCTGAATATGTTTACGAAGACCAACAACTGCTTATATGCCCTGAATGCGCCTATGAATGGAACCCAAATAGTACAAGCGATGAAGACGCAATTTTAGTTAAAGATGCCAACGGCACCCTACTTAACGATGGCGATAAAGTAACCGTAGCCAAAGATTTAAAAATAAAAGGCAGCTCACAAGTGATTAAAATTGGTACCAAAGCGGTGGTTAGACGTGTGCTTGATAAAAAAGATCACGAGTTAGATTGCAAAGTGGATGGTATTGGCGAAATGATGGTAACAGCGAAGTTTGTGAAAAAATCTAACTAGTTGGGTAGGTCGGATAAATGGCGAGGCCATCCTGCATGTCTCGCCACAACGATCTAAATGGTTAATTTTATTGAGTTATTGGTGAACATTCGTTAACAACTGCTAAACCCAAGTCTATGTGAGCGACAATATAGCCATATTCCTTCTTTGACAATTTGCCAGTTTTATACTGCTCTTTTGCCGACTTATGGTTCCAAGATTGACCACATCTTGGCTCTGGAATTTGAAGGTCTAGGGTAAGTAGGTATTCCTTTTCTTTATCTATGGAATACCCTTTTTTCACAGAGCTTTTCGCGCAAAGGCTAAGTGCATATTCAACCGCAAACTTATCAACGCTTGGTAAACCAACAAACTCCACATCACACCCTAAAACGCGTTCGCCAGAAGCCTTCGTGTAATAAAGTTCACCTGTTGAGCAAGCTGATAATAAAAAGAGCATTGCGGATATTGATAAAAATCTATGAATCAAAATACTTACTTGTATACTTAACACCCGATAAAGCGGACTAAAATTGTTGGTTATAATATAGAGCGAAGCGGAACTGAGCCAACTGTTTTAGTTTCGCCTGAATGCCTTGTTAGTCTTCTAGAACACTTGAACGCCATGCCCATTGTGAACTTTCATTTAGGCCAAAACTTTGTTCAATGTGAAGGTTATTCGCGTAACTTAAAGTACAGGTTTCCGAAAACATATCACCGACGTCGAGGTCTTCTGAGAGGTAAATATAATCTTCGGAGTTAAATTCATCACAGACAAAGCCAATGATAATTTGAATGTTCATCGCTGCTAATCGAGTAGCTCTTGATAATAAAGTCAAAATCATTCTTTTGGTTCTTGGATCATCAAACTCCCAGGTAAATTCGGGATTATCTACTATGGGGAAAACCGCATGTGCTATGTGATTTCTTATGTTCCTTACCAAAGAAAAACCAACTGATTTATGTTTGTTTTTTTCAAGGTCTATATCAAAATTAACTTTGAATATATCTTTGTATATTTTCGATACTTCAGTTAATTCATCTACTTTGTGGGAATAATACTCTGGTAATGCTCTTGAAACAAAAACCTCGTCTAACAGCCATGCTGATTGCGCTGAATAACTTCGTTTTCTTTCTATCTTTTTACTAATTTTTTTTAATTTAGAAAACTGTTGTTCATAAACTTGACTTGATAACCGATAAGCCTCTTCAAGTGCATTCGAAATAAATAGAAATCTAGTAATCTGGGTTGCTAGGGAAGAATCATGGTTTGCATTTGAAGTAAGTTCGTCAACTACAGGTTCGCAATAAAAATGAGCTTCCTCATATCTAAAGGTATTCATGTCAACTGATTCAAGTTGACTAGCTAAACGAAGCCATTTGGCAATATTTTGCGTTTTGGCAACACCACACTCAACGATTTCTTTTTTAACTGACTTAAATACTGCTTGCTCATTGCTAAGTAGCTCACAAAATTTACCAAGCTCATGTAGGTGAAGAGTCAACTCTCTAAATGAGCCACAAATCTGACAAAATGATTTCTGCGTGTTCAAAACTTTATTCCTTGAAGACTGACACCTTATTGAACACCATTTTGATGATTTGTAATACACCAAAACGACTTTTAATAATGTTATGAGACACATTAGCTTTATCGGATGGTGCTTCGCTTATCCGACCTACATATAAAACCAATGTTTTATAAAATTTCTACCACATCATATTCATGGTTTTTGCCTGCCATGGTTAGGCTTACTTCATCATCAAGTTGTTTGCCTAAAAGTTGTTTGCCCAGTGGTGCTTCGGGTGTAACCACTTGAATAGTTTGCTCTTTAACTTCAACCGTTAAACCGCCTGCGGCGGGGCCTAAATAAAACCATTTTTGTACCGTGTTTTCATCCTCTAGGCAAACGAGTGAGCTTATAATCACTTTATTATGAGTGGGCTCTTTAAAAATGGCTTCAAATTGTTTAATGCTTTTGTAGCAATCGTTTACGCGCTCAGCTTGGCCTTGTGCTAAATAAGCGGCTTCGAGCCCTAGGGTGTCGTATTGCGTTTCTGCTACGCTTTCTTCGTGAGTTGCGGCGTCGTGCGCGGCTTTGGCAGCTTGTTTAGCGCTGTTTAATTGTGCTTCAAGTGCAAATTTAAGGTGTTCAATTACGTGGGTTTTGTTCATGAGGGAGCGCTAATAACCAATGCTGTAAACTATATGGTTAATTTTAACGGTATAAGGCGCTTAAAACCATTATTTTAAACGCCAAAAAATTTACTTAATCATTTAAACTCGCATTTATGGCATATCCATTAATGCTTGGGTTTTTACATCGAGTTTTTCTTCGTAGTTTTCAGCGCTTAACCCTAAAAGCTCGGGTAACGTGGCAGCAATACAAATAGATGAGAACGTACCGACTACAATGCCGGTAAATAGCGCAATAGCAAAGCCTTGTAATGGCGCACCAGCGAGGAGCCAAACACTTGCAACTGTAGCAAGCGTGGTGCCCGATGTAATAAGCGTGCGCGTTAAGGTGCTTTTTATCGCGCTATTTATAATACTTGCAGGACTAAGTGCGTTATTAGATTTAACACGCAAAAGCTCACGTACTCTATCACCTACTATTATTGAGTCATTAAGTGAATAACCTATAATGGCGAGTAAACTAGCCAGTACGGTTAAATTAAACTCAAGTTGTAATAGCGAAAATAGCCCCAGTACGAGTAGTAAATCATGCACTAGCGCAACCACTGAGCCTACAGCTAAACGCCATTCAAAGCGCACCGCTAAATAAAGCATTACTGCAACCATAGCTGAAAACAGTGCTAAACAGCCTTGCTCAAACAGTTCATCACCCACTTGTGAGCCTATATACGCTGACGATAAAACCTCTGCGTTTATATCTGCGTTTTGAGTTATGGCGCTTTGCCAATCATGACTATTTAGAGTTGAATCGCTGGGCGCTTCACGAAGTTGAAAGTGGTTATTACCTTGCGCAGTTAGCTCAAACTCGCCATTGTGATTTTTAGTAATAAATTGCTCAAGCTGCTTTAACTCAACACTTTCACTGGTGGTAAACTCTGTTAGGTAGCCACCGGTAAAGTCGAGTCCAAAATTAAGCCCTTTTTGACTAAGCGTAAATACCGATAGCAATACCAGTATGGCGCTCAAAAGCATGCCTGAAAAACGCAGACGAGTGCCCGCCTCGCCCTTTAAAAAAGTGTTAAGCATGTGCATTTACTCCTGCTTTTTTAGCTAATTTTAAATACAACGTTTGGCTGAGTACTTTTGATACGTACACGCCTGTAAATACAGAGGTTATTAAACCAAGTGCCAATGTTATGGCAAAGCCTTTAACTGGGCCGTAACCTATTCCGTATAAAATAAGTGCGGTGATCATAGTGGTTATATTGGCATCAAATATAGTGTTAGCGGCTTGCTTGTAACCTTCTTGCATAGCTTGATATGCAGAGCGGCCTTTTCTGCGCTCTTCTTTAATTCGCTCAAATATAATAACGTTGGTATCTACCGCCATGCCAATAGTAAGCACAAGCCCAGCAATACCCGGCAGGGTTAACACAACCCCTGGTAATAACGACATTAGCCCCACAAGCGACGTTAAATTTAATAACAGCGCTACGTTTGCAATAAGCCCTAAGCGGCGATACCACATTGCCATAAAGGCAAGTGTAATACCCATGCCCAGCATTAATGCGGCTAAACCATTACTAATGTTTTCGCTGCCAAGGCTTGGCCCAATTGTTTGCTCATGCACTATTGTTACAGGCGCGGTAAGTGAACCTGCACGCAATAATAGGGCTAAATCGGCCGCGGCTTGCTGGCTTTTCATATTAGTAATGCTAAAACGTGAACTTAAATGTTGGGCAATATTGGCTACATTTATTACTTCACTTTTTTTAACGGTTTCGCCCTTCGCGTTTTGAGAGTACTCAGAGTAAACAGTCGCCATAGGCTTACCAATATTGGCTTTTGAAAACGCCGACATAGCATCGCCACCTTGCCCATCTAGGCTAAGTTGTACAAGTGGTTTACCCCAATCGTCGCGCCCTATGTTGGCATTATTAATGTGATCGCCGGTAAAAATAGGTACAGGGTCGAGGTTTATGGTCCCACCCGACTGCATGTTAAATGTTTTACCACCCACTTCTTTTAACTGGTAAAACCCAAGTGATGCAGTTGCACCTATGATGCGCTTAGCCTCTGTTGGGTCTTGCACTCCAGGCAGCTCTATTCGTATACGTTGTTTACCTTGGCGCTGAGTGACGGCTTCGGTAATGCCTAATTCTTCTATGCGTGAGCGAAGTGTGGTGAGTGTTTGGCTCATTACTTCTTTATCAAAGCTGCTGCGCCCTTGCTCTGAATAGCTAAATATTGCGTTTTTAACATTGCCGTTATTGGCGGTTGTAACCGCTAAATTAGCAAAGCGACTCTGTAGCTCTTCAATAACGGGGTTAAGTTTTTGCACCGCATTTGGCAGCGCGCTAATTTCAAAGCCATGATCCGTTTTCAACGCTTTAAGGCCGTGCGCTTTTTGCTTTATGATGATTGATTTAGCTTGTTGATATGCACTCACTAATTGCTCATCAACGGCTTTGTCTAAATCTACGTCGAGTACAAATAGCACACCGCCATTTAAATCAAGGCCAAGCTTTATTGGTGATAAACCAAATTCTTGCAGCCAAAGTGGGCTTGTTGCATGTTCTACAATTTTAACTTGCGTATTTGGGAACTGCGCCTTTATAGCCGCTTGCGCTTGGGCGCTTTTAGTTGGCTCGTTTAATAAAATATTGATAGTTGATTGCTTATCAAGTCCTTGTTCAACGTTAAAGCCTTGGTTATTTAACAAAGTAACTAATGCGTTAGTACTTGGCACAGCTTGCGTTTCACTATGTGGTGTATTGCTTACATGCAACCACGATTTATTAGGGTATAAGTTGGGTAATGCGCTAATAGCTAATAAAATCAGCACAATAAGCATGGCTATATAGCTCAATTTAAATTTAGCCATAAATGGCTTTTGATCTTTTTTTACACTTAACATAATTTTCCTTATTGCCAGTAAATTACTGGCAATGTGCTTTTTAAAGCACAACTAATCTCAAGGCTTAAACGTAAAACGTTAAAACCTAATAAAAATTAAATAAGAAAAATTAAGCGTGGTAAGTAGTGACGGCTCTATAGAGTAGGTTGGCATCTTTCCAGCCACTTAACCGAGACTTTTTACTATGGTACACAAGCGTATACCAAGGCTGAATAGCATTTACAGCTTGAGGGCGTATGAATATTTGTCTAACAAGGCGCTGCGCAAAAAACTCAAAAACAACATCGTATTCTGGTTCACTTTGAGCGGCATGTAAAAATAGCGAAGAATTACTAGCCGTTAACCTTGGTTGATGCGCGTCAAACCCTGTTTGGTGTGTTCTTTTGTGCTCATTTCCCTTTACCGATTTTGATATAGGCAGCGTTTTAGCTAAATCAACACTGTCAGCAAGCATACTCAATGAGCTGGTTGCCGTGTTTAATTTATGTGTGGCGCACTGCGCACTACTTTGCACACTAAAAAGCGCACAAAACAGCAAAAAAGCAGTTATAAACACACGGACGTTAAACATGGTTATTTCAAACTAAATAAGGGATGCGTAGTATATATGGGCAAGTATTTAAAATACAATGCTTATTAATTAAGTATTTAATATAACTGAGACCCTTAATGCGCTCCAAGCACAGTACAGAAAAACGCGCCGATGCCATGACCTTAAAGCAAAGCATTAAAACACTGTGGCCTTACATTACTAAATTTAAAGGGCGAGTATTTATTGCACTTTTAGCGCTTATAGGTGCTAAAGGCGCGACACTTTTAATGCCTTGGGCATTAAAAGAGATTATCGATTCGGTAGATAAATCAATTAATCCTGTTTTAGTTATCCCAGCACTACTACTGCTAATGTATGGTGGGCTTAGGTTTGCCAGCGTTTTTTTAGGTGAAGTACGCGATGCAGTGTTCTCTCGTGTAACAGAGCACGCTATGCGTGACATTGGCTTAAAGGTATTTAAGCATTTACATTCGTTAGAGCTTGCCTTTCACCTAGACAGACAAACAGGCGGAATAAGCCGTGATATAGAGCGCGGTACTAGTGGGCTAAGCTTTTTAATGCGCTTTTTAATGTTTAATATTGTACCCACCCTTTTTGAAATACTCACCGTCGCTATTATTTTTGGGTCGCTATTTTCTGTGTGGTTTGCGTTAATTACTATATTAGCGGTTGCTATTTATATAACTTTTACCGTAACAGTAACGCAGTGGCGAAACCGATTTATACGCGAGGCAAACGCCGCCGATAATTTAAGCAATACCCGCGCTATAGACAGCCTTCTTAATTTTGAAACCGTAAAATATTTTAATAACGAAGAATTTGAGGCAAAAACATACGACTCCTTTTTAGCAAAGTGGGAAACCGCTCGTTTAAAAAATAGAATGTCATTGCTTGCGCTTAATTCTGGCCAAGCGTTGATTATTGCCAGCGCTATTACAGCGCTAATGTGGTTAGGCGCCAAAGATGTAGTAACAGGTACTCTTACAATTGGTGAACTTGTAATGATAAATGCCTACATGATCCAATTATTTTTACCGCTTAATTTTTTAGGGTTTGTATATCGAGAAATAAGACGCGCGCTTACCGATTTAGAAAATATGCTGGGCTTACTCAATAAAAAGCCACAAGTCATTGAGCGACCCCGTGCCCAAAACCTCATAATTACTCGCGGCGACATAGCGTTTAATAATGTAAGCTTTAGTTACAATGCCAATCGTCCAATTTTAAAAAACATTAGCTTTAAAATAAAAGCAGGCAGTAAAGTCGCCGTTGTAGGTGCAAGTGGTGCAGGTAAAAGCTCATTGGCACGATTACTTTATCGCTTTTATGATGTGAGCTTAGGCACTATTACTATAGATAACCAAGCAATAGACTCCGTTACCCTCGATAGCCTGCGCAGTGCTATTGCTATAGTGCCACAAGACACTGTGCTATTTAATACCAGCATACGAGAAAACATAGCCTATGGCAGACCCACAGCAAGCGATGCTGAAATAGATAAAGCAATAGAAATGGCCCATTTAAAAGACTTTATTTCAACATTAGCCGAAGGCGATAAAACACTGGTTGGCGAGCGCGGTTTAAAAGTATCTGGCGGCGAAAAGCAACGTATTGCCATTGCACGCGCTATTTTAAAACGCTCCCCTATTTTAATATTTGATGAAGCAACCTCAGCGCTCGACTCGCATGCTGAGCAAGCTATATTGAACGCAATGCGTGCTGTTACTCAAAACCATACTAGCGTGGTGATTGCTCATAGGCTTTCTACTATCGTTGATGCCGATAACATACTGGTATTTAACAACGGTGAACTAGTTGAGCAAGGCACACATGCAGCACTTTTAGCAAAAAAAGGTCAATACGCTCAAATGTGGCAATTACAACAGCAGGAAGGTTAATTAACTTGAACTTTGGTTAATTACAGCCATTTACTGGCGATACTGCCGCTTTACCTTTAGAATACGGCCTTGAAATTTTATTCAATAATTTACATATATTAAGGCGAAACGCAGATGGGAAGAGCTTACCAAAACAAAAAAGATTCAATGGCTAAAACTGCGGGTGCTAAAACTAAAGTTTATTCTAAGTACGGTAAAGAAATATACATTTGTGCTAAAAACGGTGGCGTAGATACAGACGGCAACCTTGCACTGCGTCGTTTAATTGAACGCGCTAAAAAAGACCAAGTACCTGCACACGTTATTGAACGCGCAATAGAAAAAGCCAAAGGCGGCGGCGGTGAAGATTACGCAGCCACACGTTATGAGGGTTACGGCCCTGGTAACTGTATGATTATTGTTGACTGTTTAACTGACAACAATAAACGTACATTTGCTGATGTGCGCATTTGTTTTACCAAAGCAAACGCTAAAATAGGCGCACAAAATTCGGTATCACATTTATTTGATCACCTCGCTATTTTTGTTTTTGACGGCGACGACGATGAAGCTGTACTAGAAGCCCTTATGATGGCCGATGTTGATGTAACCGATGTAGAAGTAGAAAACGGTAAAGTGACGGTTTTTGCCCCCCATACCGAATACAACAACACACGTACAGCACTTGAAGAAATGGGTATTACAGATTTTGACGTAGACTTAATTTCGTTTGTACCTCAAGTTGAGGCCCCTATTGAAGGTGAAGACGTAGAAGTAATGGAGCGCTTTTTAGCCATGCTTGAAGATTGTGACGATGTACAGAACGTTTACCATAACGCGCAATTTTAAATTTTACTGAACGCATTTATTTTAAGCCAACAGCGATGTTGGCTTTTTTATTTTAAAAGGCTTATTAAATTTTATGAATACCCTTGCAGAGCTTAAAGCGGGTAAGTTAAATGGCGTTACACGCGTACAACTCGTTGAAGAATTAACAGAGCTCCCCTCAGAAATTTTTACCCTTGCAGACACCCTCGAAGTACTCGATTTATCAAATAACATGTTATCAGATTTACCTGCGGAATTTGCCTGCTTGCACCGTTTAAAGCGGGTGTTTTTATCGTTTAACCAATTTAAACATATACCTGAAGTACTCGCTAAGTGCCCTGCTTTAATTATGGTTGCATTTAAAGGCAATCAAATAACAGAGTTTGCTCTTAACAGCTTACCTAAAAATATTGAATGGTTAATACTTACCGATAACAAATTGAGCGCGTTACCAGGTGACTTTGGCAATTACACACAGCTTAAAAAGCTTGCGCTAGCTGGCAATGAGTTAACACATTTACCAACAAGTATGGCTAAATGTACTAATTTAGAGCTTGTAAGGCTCTCTGCTAATAACTTAGCAAAAATTGATAATTGGCTACTAGAATTACCAAAACTTGCTTGGCTTGCATTTGCAGGTAACGAATTTAATAAAGCGCAGTGCTTAACAAAAAGTACTTTAAAAAATACCCCGCTTGAAAATTTTCAGCTTAAAAAAGTAATAGGCCAAGGTGCATCGGGCGTTATACACCTAGCAAAAGCAGAAAATAACAATGTGGCGGTAAAACTATTTAAAGGGGCAATAACGAGTGATGGCTACCCACTTGATGAAGTAAACTGCTGCTTACAGGCGGGGAATCATAAAAATTTAATTAACGTATTAAGTTACATAGAGCAAAGCACGCAGCTTGGCTTAGTGATGGAGCTAATAGGTACCAGTTATACAAATTTAGGTTTACCGCCGAGCTTACAAACCTGCACCCGCGATACATTCAATGATGATTGTAATTACCCTATTGAAGCTGTTTATAAAATAGCAAAACAGATGGCTAATACGCTTGCTCACCTGCATGATAATCACGTAAGTCATGGCGATATTTACGCACACAACACCATGATAAATGAGCAATATGATGTTTTATTTGGCGATTTTGGTGCGGCTACTAATTTAGCCATGCTTACCCATCAAGAACAAAAATGCATAGAGCTTATAGAAGTACGTGCTTTTGGTTGCTTAATTGACGACTTACTAAGTACGATTAGCGAAGCAGATAAGAAAACCGAACTGTTTGTTAAAATGTCCGATATAGTAGCGCGTGCTATAAATACTGCTATTGCCTGGCGCCCTAGTTTTAAAGCACTAAGCGCTTTATTAAACGAACGGCTATAAATCAATAAAACTAAAAAAGCCTGCATAATGCAGGCTTGGTTGGATAAAGCTAAACTTTTACACGGTCAATTATAAGTACTGACCTAATGCTTTAACTTGGTCTAACATGCGGTTTGAGAAACCCCACTCGTTGTCGTACCAAGCCATTACTTTAACTAATTTGCCATCAGCTTTAGTTTGCGTTGCATCAAAAATTGATGACGCAGGGTTGTGATTAAAATCAATAGAAACAAGCGGAAGCTCGTTGTACTCTAAAATTTCTTTCATTGAACCTGTCGCTGCGGCTTTCATTACTTCGTTGATTTCTTCAGCTGTTGTGTCGCGCTTAGTGATAAACGTAAAATCAACTAAAGAAACATTGATAGTAGGTACACGTACCGACATACCGTCTAATTTACCCGCAAGCTCAGGAAGTACTAAGCCAACAGCTGCTGCAGCACCTGTTTTAGTTGGGATCATAGACTGAGTTGCACTACGTGCACGGTAAAGATCTGGGTGATAAACGTCAGATAAGTTTTGATCGTTTGTGTAAGCATGAATTGTAGTCATGCTACCTTGCTCAATACCAACTGTGTCGTTAATTGCTTTAGCAATTGGCGCTAAACAGTTAGTAGTACAAGATGCATTAGAAATAATGTTGCTATCCGCGTTAATTACATCGCTGTTAACACCGTGCACTACAGTTGCGTCTAGGTCTTTACCAGGTGCAGATACAATTACTTTTTTAGCACCTGCTGTAATGTGTTTAGCGGCATCTTCACGCTTAGTGAAAAAACCAGTACATTCTAAAACGATATCAACGTTAAGCTCTTTCCACGGTAAGTTTGCAGGGTCACGCTCTTGCGTCAAAGTAATTACGTCGTCACCAATTAACATGGTGTTATCTTCAAGTGTTACTTTTTGAGAAAATTGACCATGAACTGAGTCAAATTGTGTTAAATGCGCATTTACGTTAGCCGGTGCTAAATCGTTAATTGCTACAATTTTAATCTCACTGTTTTGTGCTGACTCGTAAAGTGCACGTAATACGTTGCGACCGATACGGCCATAGCCATTAATTGCTACATTAATCATTTTTAGACTCCTATTTAACTTCACTTGCTTGTCGAGCAAGCGCTTCAATGGCTTGCCAGTCTTTGTTTTCAATTAGTTGCTTGTCTAGCATCCACGTACCACCAACACAAATTACGTTGTTAAGCGCTAAGTAATTAGGGGCTGTTGCTAGGCTAATGCCACCGGTTGGGCAAAAAGTAATATGTGGTAATGGGCCACCAATCGACTTAAGCATGGCTGTTCCGCCAGCAGCTTCAGCTGGGAAGAACTTTAAATACTTAAAGCCATGGCTTGCTAACTGCATTACTTCGCTTGCAGTTGCTGCGCCAGGTAAAAATGGCGTATCTGAATTTTTAGCTAACGCTAATAATTCATCACTTACACCTGGGCTTACCATAAAATCAGCGCCTGCTTCTACTGAGGCATCAAAGCTTGCTTTATCAACCACTGTACCTGTACCAACGTAAGCTTCTGGAACTTCTGCTTTCATTAGTTTCACAGCTTCAACTGCAACAGGCGTACGTAGCGTAATTTCAAGTGCTTTTAGGCCACCGTTGTATAACGCTCTAGCGAGTGGTGCTGCATCTTCTAATTTTTCGATTACAACCACTGGCACCACAGGTGCCGACGCTAAGATTTTTTCAATACTCATTACTTGTTCCTCATTACCCAGTGTGTGGCAATTATTATTCAAGTCCAAAAGCACTCGCACCTAAATCGGCGCTGCTTACAATATTTCTAAATCCAGTAAATAATTCTCGGCCGGTACCAAATGTTAAACTTGGTTGACTAAGTTGTAGTTCACGCTTAGCAAGCTCTTCGTCGCTAACGTGTACTTTTAAGATTCCGTTTGGCGCATCTAAGGTTACTAAATCGCCTTCTAGAATTTTTGCAATAATGCCCCCTTCAACGGCTTCTGGCGCTAAGTGAATAGCAGCAGGCACTTTACCTGATGCACCCGACATGCGGCCATCAGTTACTATAGCTACTTTAAAGCCTTCGTCTTGGAGGGTTGCCATTACTGGCGTTAATTTATGAAGCTCTGGCATACCTTTCGCTTTAGGTCCCTGCTCTTTAAGCACGGCTATAAAGTCTTGGTTTAACTCGCCTCGGGTGTAAGCTTCTTGCAATTCGCCTTGTGAGCTAAACACTTTAGCAGGGGCTGTTACTACTTGATGCTCTGTTGCGACAGCAGACACTTTTATTACGGCTTTGCCTAAGTTACCTGTTAGAAGTTGCAGGCCACCTTGCTTACTAAACGGATTGTTAACAGGACGAAGTACTTCTTCATCAAGTGAGTTTTCTGGGCAATCTACCCATTTAACTTTTGAAGGACCTGTTGAATCGCTCATAATTAAGCTGTCGTCTTTATCTAAACGCGGCTCCATCATGTAAGGGGCTAAGCCTTCACCAAGCATAGTTTTAACGTCAGTATGCAAATAACCAGCACCGGCTAGTTCACGCATTAAGAAACCCATACCGCCGGCAGCTTGAAAATGATTAACATCAGCCGAGCCATTAGGGTAAATACGCGTAAGTAGTGGTACAACTTCTGATAAATCAGACATGTCTTTCCACGTTATTTGTACACCTGCTGCCTTTGCGATAGCAACAATGTGGATAGCGTGGTTAGTAGAGCCACCTGTAGATAACAAGCCAACTAAACCATTAATGATGGTTTTTTCGCTGATCACATCTGCTAAACATGGGCTTTCTTTATCGCCTGTAAGCTGTTTAAGCATAGTTTCTACAGCATTACCTGTTAAACCATCGCGAAGCTCAGTGTAAGGGTTAATAAACGAGCTACCTGGAAGGTGTAAGCCCATTATTTCCATTAACATTTGGTTTGAGTTAGCAGTACCGTAAAACGTGCATGTACCAGCGCTATGGTATGACGCGCTTTCAGCCTCAAGTAATACATCACGGCTAACTAAGCCTTGTGCAAATTTTTGGCGAATACGAGCCTTTTCTTTATTTGGGATACCAGATTGCATTGGGCCAGCAGGTAAAAAGAACACTGGTAAATGACCAAACGATAAGGCACCAATTAATAAACCAGGGACAATTTTGTCACATACGCCTAAACAAAATACGCCATCAAATACGTCATGCGATAATGAAACCGCCGTAGACATAGCAATTACATCACGAGAAAAAAGTGACAATTCCATACCGTCACGCCCTTGCGTAACACCATCACACATTGCTGGTACGCCGCCTGCAACTTGGGCAGTGGCATCGTACTTAGTGGCAATATCTTTAATTAAATCAGGAAAGTCTTTGTATGGCACATGGGCCGAAAGCATATCGTTATATGAGTTGATAATAGCAAGATTTGGCTGCTCATCAGCCTTTAAGCGCGCTTTGTCGTCGCTGCTACACGCAGCCATTACGTGAGCGATGTTTCCGCAACCTAGTCCAGCACGAACTCTTGTTTGTTTTTTTGCATGCGAAATACGATCTAAATAATCTTGACGGGTTTGTTTACTGCGTTCAATAACGCGTTGGGTGACTTCTTCAATGCGAGGGTGCAACATAATTTAGCTCATCTCTATTAGTTAGAGGAAAAAGGCTCAGTAGCAATTACAGACTCCACGTAAATAACTGCACTGAGCATCTTTGATTTACCCGTTCAAAGGTACGCTACCAGGGAGCCTCTCACAACAACCCTGACACCGGTGTCACTGTATTAACGCATAGCATTGACACCGGTGTCAACCCTGAGTAACAAAATTAGTGTAAAATTTTAACGTGACCAATTAATGAACATGCTAATTTTAGTTTATTTGCTAAAATCCGCCCAAAAAAAACCCGAATAAGCGTCACTCAAATTCGGGTTACTGTGAAAAGCAAAGTGAAATTTTATTTAATTGCGGCAGTAGACTCGCGCGTTATTAACCGGGATTCTAGGGTAACCTGATAAGGCTGCTCTTGTGGCTGCGCGATATGCGATATAAGCTGCGTTACAGCTTGTTTAGTCATCTCTTCTACAGGTTGTGCAATAGTGGTTAAGCCAGGCCAAATATGGCGTGCTATAGGAGCGTTATCAAACCCAGCTATAGAGATATCATCTGGCACTCTTAATTGACGCTGTGTGGCAAGTTTTAGTACCGCCGCCGCCATGTAATCATTCGATGCAAATACTGCCGTAGGCCTTGGTGACAAATCTAAAATACTGCGTGCGCTGTCTACACCTGAGTGATAACTAAAGTTACCCTCTTCAACTAAACGCTCATCAAATTCTATACCGTGGCTTGCCAAAGCACGTCTGTAGCCATTAAAACGTTGCTGCGTAGCACTATGATCAGGGTGGCCTTTAATAAAGGCAATTGATTTATGACCAAGTGAAATTAAGTGCTCGGTTATTTCATAGGCGCCCTGCTCATCGTTGCTACGCACCGAAATTGAATCATCTTCAAGCAGTGCCGATGCAACCCGTGCATACGGTATGTTTTTAGCTTTTAAAAAATTAGCGAGTTTTTCAAAATCACCAAATGGCGGAGTAAGTACTACACCATCTAAACGCGAGGTTTGTAGTAATTGCTCTATATCGTTAATTAAATCGTCGCCACGTAGTTCGCAAGGGTGTATTAGTAAGTTATAGTTATTCTCTTTACAAGCAGCAAGTGCGCCAGTTTGTACGCGTGTTATATAACTTTTACTTGGGTTATCGTACAAACAACCAATAATAAAACTACGATTTTGCGCCAGTCCGCGTGCTATTGGGTTTGGTGTATAATCAAGCTCTTTAAATACTTTAAGCACTTTTTCGCGCGTAGCCGCACTTACATTAGGCTCATTATTTAACACCCGCGATACCGTTTTTTTAGAAACGCCCGCATGGCTTGCTACACTATTTATGGTTACTTTTTTCATTTGTTCATTATCCAAATACAACCATTAAGCAAAAAACTATTTGCTGTTATATAAACACGCACCCGCGCCAATAAGCGGTATGTTATCTTGGGTTACTAAGGTTACCGGTATTTGCCCTGCATATTGCGACATAACGCCCTTTTGCGAAAAACGCTCTACAAAACGGCTCTCTAATAATCTGCTCTGCATACGTGGTAAAATACCACCACCTATAAATAGGCCACCTAATGCGCCATATACCACAGCTAAGTCGCCTGCCACACTGCCTATCCAATCACAAAACTGATTAAGCGTTGCATCACACACTTCACATTCGCCACTGTTGGCAAGGCTGCTAATTTGTGCTGCATCTAAGTTTTTAGCTGTCACCCCCTTCACGGCAGCCATTGCTTTGTATAAATGGGCAATACCAGGGCCTGAAAAAACCGTTTCGA
The DNA here is from genome assembly GCF_005886915.1 of Pseudoalteromonas sp. S3776. Classification (NCBI taxonomy): domain Bacteria; kingdom Pseudomonadati; phylum Pseudomonadota; class Gammaproteobacteria; order Alteromonadales; family Pseudoalteromonadaceae; genus Pseudoalteromonas; species Pseudoalteromonas sp. S3776. Next base: position 27,874 of record NZ_PNCU01000008.1, read on the forward strand.
TTGAAACATGTGGGTGTTCTTTGCGCAATTCATTAATTAATAAAGCATCTAGCTCATTAACAGGCGCAAGCGACATGTGCCCGCCCTCAGAGCTTAATACAGCGCAAGATTGCGCCGTACGCACCAAACACGCTGCGCCAAAACCTGTACCAGGGCCCATAACACCAATATTTGCATTTGCATCGGCTTGACCAGGCTTAATAGTAATGTTTTGAGTTGCATCTAAATAAGGCGCTGCATAAGCAAATGCAGCAAAGTCATTAATTACTTCTAATTGGGTTAGATTAAAATGCGCTTTAAACTCGTTAACACTAAAGTGCCAACCTAAATTTGTTAGATGCACTTGACCTGCTTTTATAGGTCCTGCGACTGCCAAACATGCGCGAGTTGGTGTTACGTGAGGAATAGTTGTTAAATACTGCTCAAGCGCGCTTTCTAAAGAACCAAAATTTGCACTAGGAAATATGTTAATATGTTCAATAACAAATTGGTTTGATTGCTCGTTAAAATCGGTAATTAATGCAAAGCGCGCATTGGTGCCCCCAATATCGGCAACAAGGATGGGGCTAAAATGGGCAGAAGAATTTTGGCTCATGGTATTATCTCTTTTGTGTAAGCGGCTTATGCTTGTTATTTTACAACGACCATGCGTTGTTATTTATACACTTTGAGCTATCACCTCAAAGTAGCTATCACAGTAAAAAAGGCTGCTATATAAAATAGCAGCTAATACGTTTTGACAACAAAATGATAAAACATTGACATTATGACACCGGTGTCATGACTAGATCAATAATAAATCGTAAAAAGCTTGAAATAATTCACTAATAGTCGAAAATGACACAATTATTTAGCATTTATTTAAGTTGTAACAATGAAAGGTAAAGCCACCTCATTTGACATAGCCCATTATGCTGGCGTTTCACAATCAACGGTATCTCGCGCTTTACGTAATAGTCCCCTTGTTAATGCAGAAACACGCAAACGCGTTCACGACATAGCTAAGCAACTTAACTATAAAGTGGATAAAAATGCCAGCAACTTGCGTACTCAGCAAAGTAGTACCCTTGCGCTATTATTGTTTGAAGACCCAACATCAGATGAATCACAAATAAACCCTTTCTTTTTGTCTATGTTGGGCAGTATTACCCGGGCGTGTGCTAAAGAAGGTTATGACTTATTAGTCTCGTTTCAATCAGCCAGCGCCGATTGGCAAGCTGATTACGAAGACAGCCACAGAGCCGATGGCATAATTTTACTCGGCTATGGTGATTACATAGACTTTCAACCAAAATTTAAAACCTTACTAGAGCAAAACACAAAATTTGTATGCTGGGGCGCCACCGTCGATAACCGCCCGGATTTAACCGTATGTTGTGATAACTACGGCGGAGGTAAACTAGCTGCTGGCCATTTAATTGCCCATAACCGTACTGATTGTGCCTTTATCGGTGATGCTTCTGATCACAGTCCAGAATTTTTTGCCCGCTTTCAGGGGTTTAAAGATGAGCTACTTACTAGTGGTATAACCATTAATGAGCGAAAAATGGCCAATGCTATTTCTACTGAAGAGTCGGGTTACCATGCTACACGCTCACTCATAGCAAATAACATTAAATTTAACGCCTTATTTGCCGCCAGTGATTTAATAGCCATTGGTGCAATTCGCGCTTTAAAAGAAGCCAATATTAATGTTCCTAACGAAGTGGCTGTGGTCGGCTTTGATAACATAGCCATAGCAAGCTATATAAACCCACCGCTTACTACAATAGCGCAAGACACCACCGTTGCAGGACAAATGCTGGTAGAAAACCTTCTAAAGCTAATTCGCGAGGAAGAAGTGCAAAGCACCCTTTTACCGCCAGTGTTAATTGCCAGAGGGTCTAGTTAAGGGTTTACAACTCAACTTCATGTGCTTATTAAACACTAACCCCACTTAAATACAAAAAAGCCACGACTATTAACCGTGGCTTTAATTTTAGATTTTGAACTAGCCTTATTTCAAAGCTTTCTCAACAATAGGGTAATGATCCCAAACTTGTTTGTCGCTGAGTGAACGAACTAATTTAATATACTCGGCGTGAGTCCATGCCAATGGGGTTGCTGAATTAGTCCCCTCGCCAAGCTCATAACCTGCTTTGTTAACCCCTACGCCATCCCATACTTGCTCGGGTAACATAAGGCCGTTATTAGCAAATTGTTCTAAGCCTTTTACATAGCTGTTTTTAATTTGTGCTTGTTTAGCATCATCCAGAGCGTTGTTTGCATTCGCTGCTGCGATTTCGTAATGCCCGCGCTCACCAGTGAAAAATGGCCAAACACGACCGCGTTGACCTGGTGTGTTGCTACCACCTTCTGCGTAATTAGTGCTTGTTACTTCATCTTCACCGTAGCCGTCGTTACCATATCGACGGTAGCCTGCAAATGTGCCGCTGCCATCGTCAAAGCTAAAGCTGTATCTAACTTGTAAGTTATCTTCAAGCGTTTCGTCATCGTACTCTGGCAGTGTTTTAACAATGCTTTCGTCGTTAGCATCGCGAACGCCGTAGCGTACTAGCTCTAAAAATCCGCCATCTAAAATTTGCTTTTTATTAAACCCTTCGCGGCCATTATTAGCGTTAATTTTAGTGTCTGAATTTGCATCGGTATCTTGGCCTATACGAATAAAGTATTCGCCATCGCTATTCTCGCCTTTTAAGTTACCTTCGGTAGTAAACATGTGCGATTCGATGTCATTACTGTATTTTTTAGCCGTAACAAGGTAGCGCTTTGCGTTTTTATCATCGCCACTAAGCGTTGCGATATCGCTTGCGGTAATAAGGCCAGCGACTATTGCTGCAGTTGTTGAAGGGGAGTAACCTTCTTGCTCTTCCCAGCGCTCTTGCTGTGTTGCCGGTGGTGTAATTTGTGTGTCGTTCCACAAAATTTTAGCAAGCCCGCCATCCACTAAAAAATCAGCCGCAGGTTTTAACATTTTGCCGTACCAACTTTTTAGCTCTTCATCGCTAAGTACATTGGCTTTGTGTAACTTCCAAGCAAGCATTATAGGCATAGCAGTTTGGTCAAGCTGTACGCCTACCCATTCTAGTTCACCATCTACATGTGTTTTTTGTAAAAACCAGCCTGTATCGCCATTATTGCCCGGTGTTTTGCTGTTTACTTGTACTTTTTCAAGGTATTCGAATGCTGTTTTTGCTGTGGCAGTATCGCCAAGCGCCATAAATGCCATGGCTACTTGATAAAAATCGCGCACCCACACTGCTTTATAACCTGTAGAACCCTCTTTAGCAGATACCGTTTCGCCCCACGGATTAGATAGAGAAGCAATTAATGCCCCTGCGTGTGTTTTATCTTCTTGTGCTTTTAATACCATGGCACTGGTGTATAAAAGCTTGCCGTTATCGGCGGTTTGCTCAACCATGCTATTAAGCGGTTTTAGGCTTTGTAGGTAATCTTGCCAGCCCAGCGCTTCCCCTTTTCCGTTATAGTGTTCAAGTACTGTTTGATACCCTTTCGCTAAGCTTTTTTTACCTTCATTGAAACTTTGCTGCTGCGTTTTGCCAAAGCTTAGAGCCAAATCAAAGGTGGTATTTGCGCTTATTTCACCAAGCTCTGCCAACATACTTACGTTACCTGCAGTTTCGCCAGTATTTGTGTATTGGTTTTTTAAAGATTGCGTTGTTTTAAGTGCGTTAATACCATCGCTTTCCCCTGTAAAGCCCACTGTTTTAGCTTTAAAAGGGGTTGCTGATTGAAGTGATAAATAGTTATCGTCTTCCCATGCAACGAGGCCGTGATCTGTTGTTTTAGCAAAGTCACCTAAGCCGTTGTTGTTAATGTACGGATTAACAGACACATACGCTTTTAGCCCTTCAAGCTCAGTATTAAATATGCTGCGTATAAACAGGGTTTGCCCGTCAGGGTCGGTAAATATGTGTTTTTCTAGGCTAAAGCGGCCTTGTTTGTCAGTGCTTGTTACTTTATAAGCAAGCGAAAGTGGGCGACCTTGTGCATCTTTATATAAGTAATCTATGGTGACATCTAATTCGTCGGCTTCACTAACGGTAAAGTCTTTACCTGTAACAACAAATTGCATGTCTTTAATTTGTGCTTGATGAATAAGCCCAAACATGGTTTCGGTGATCATACCTTTTGCAATTGAAAACCATACTTTAGATACATCACCCGTTGCAGCTGCATCCGTATATTGTCCGTTTTGGTATTGTTCAAAAGATGTACCAATACCTGTTTTACCTGCATAAGCCCAAAACGGCTCTGCGCCTGGGGCACCAGGTGCCGATGTAACTTGTGCAGCGGTAGTTTCATCAGTCGTGCTTGTGTTTTGAGCGCCACAAGCCGTTAAACCTAACGTTAAAAGTGAGGCGGTGATAAGGTTGTATTTTTTCATTGTGTGTCCTTAATTTGAATTTTTAACGCGCATTACAGCAATGCCGGCAACAACAAACGAGGCTGCACCAATTAATAATGCGTAAATAGGTTGATTTGAAAATGCATGGCGTAAAATAAGCCCTAAAATACTGGCGGCAAGTAACTGAGGTATAACTATAAAAAAGTTAAAAATACCCATGTAAACGCCCATTTTGTTACTCGGTAGAGCATTACTTAACATGGCGTAAGGCAGCGATAAAATAGACGCCCACGCAAAGCCCACACCAATCATAGGAATAAGTAACATTTTAGGATCTTGAATAAACATAAAGCTTGCAAGGCCTAATGCGCCCAGCAATAAATTAAAACAATGCGCGCCTTTTAACCCCATTTTTTTAACTAAAAACGGAATACACATAGCGGCAATAGCGGCAAAACCATTGTACGCGGCAAATAAAATGCCTACCCAGTCTGCACCATCGTTAAATGCTTTAGAGGTTGCATCGCTACTACCATAATGAAAGCTTGTAACTGCCGCCGTGGTATAAATCCACATGGCAAATAAAGTAAACCAGCTAAAAAACTGCACCCAGGCAAGCTGTTTCATGGCCTCTGGCATAGTAAATACATCTTGTACTACTTGGTAAAAACCACCTTGCGTTTTATTGGCACTTTTAAGCGCTGCTGCAATCCACTGCACAATACCAAACGCAAGTAGGCCACCAGCAAGTAGGTAAAGCTCTTTTTCAAGGGATAGCCCCATTACTAATGCAAGGGTTGCTAAACCCAGCACCACAAAAATAATGGCCCCCTTATTAAAGTTAATATCAACCACGTTGCTTGTTGTAGGTTGAGCGCTTTGTTTTTCAAAAGCCGCTAATTGCTCCGGGCTGTATTCTTTAGTTCGTGCCACGGTCCAAAGCACGGCAACAAGTAACACCACCCCGCCCCAATAAAATGAGTATTTAACTGATTCAGGAATTTGCCCTGGTGCCGCGGTATTACTTACGTCAAACCAGTTGGTCATCATCCACGGTAACGCCGAGGCTAACACCGCACCAATACCAATAAAAAAGCTTTGTAAACCGTAACCTGTCGCACGTTGTTTTTCTGGTAGATTATCACCAACAAGCGCTCTAAATGGTTCCATGGTTACGTTGATTGACGCATCCATGATCCATAACATACCGGCGGCAATCCAAAGTGTTGGCGAGTGCGGCATAATAAACAACGAAAGCGTTGTGAGCACAGCCCCAACAAAAAAGAATGGACGGCGACGACCAAAGCGCCCCCACGTTTTATCGCTCCAGTAACCAATAATTGGCTGTACAATCAACCCGGTTAGCGGTGCTGCAACCCATAAAATGGGAATATCATCTACTTGTGCGCCTAATGTTTGAAATATACGGCTCACATTGCCGTTTTGTAGGGCAAAACCAAACTGTATGCCTAAAAAGCCAAAGCACATGTTCCATATCTGCCAAAAACTTAAATTTGGCTTATCGGTATTATTATTTTGATTATTCATTATTAGCCTTATTTATTAATACTGCGCTGCTAAATGCATCAAGTGTGAGGTTAAATGTAGCGCCTTGCGCATGAGCTTTAAGCTCGGTGGTATAATTTTCAAGTAAATCATTTAATAGCGTATTTTCACTCATTGCAGCTAATTGTGCCTTTGATACATTAACTGTAATTGTTTGTGGCTGCGCGCTAAAGTTACTCAGCACATACACACTTTGCTGACCTAAAGAGCGGGTAAAACCAACAACGCGCTCACTGCCTTCAAGCTTAAGAGGTGACATCTCTCCTCCCACTACAGCGGGTAATTTATTAAGTGACATAACCGCTTTGTAGTAATCACGAAGTGCGACTTGATCGGCGCTTAAATTAGCCCCATCAAATTTTCCGTTATTCATCCATGCTTGGTGCGCTGGTACGCCAATGTAATCAAAGATACTGGTACGTGTCGGCGTTCCAAATCCTGCGTTTTCAGAGCCATCCTCTCCCACGTCCTGACCAAAATATAAGAGGGTTGGCGAACGGCTGATCAAACTAGAGACAACTAAAGCAGGTTTACCCCACTGGGCATTACCGGCAAAGTCTGGGCTGGCGATACGTTGTTCGTCGTGATTTTCTAAAAAATGCAGCATGTGCTGCTCTATGTCGAGCACACTTTGATGCGCCTCAAAAATACTATTGGCGGGTTGTTTTAGTTGCATTATTGCTTTTAAGGTATCGTAAAAGCCGACCTTATCGTAAAGGTAATCCATTTTACCTTGTTGAATATACGCTCGGTACATTAACGGGTTATAGACTTCGGCCAATAAAAAGGCGTCGCTTTTTTGCATTTTTATTGATGAATTTAAAAAGCTCCAAAATTCAACCGGTACCATTTCGGCCATGTCGAACCTAAAGCCATCTACCCCTTTGTCTAGCCAAAAAAGCGCAATATCTCTAAATTTGTACCAGCTATCTGGTAGCTCTTTATCTTGCCAAAACGCATAATGGGCATGGTAATCCTTGTCTTTATAGTCGTTGGGCAGCTGAGCAAAATCGAAACTACCATCTGGCTTAACACCATAATTTACTTTTACTGTTTCGTACCAGTCGTTAATATCGGGTTTTGGTGCACGGGCACCGTTACCTGTCCATTTAGCAGGCGTTTCATCAAAAAAAACATCTGCAAGAGGGTGAGCCTTTCCACCTAGCACGGTGTAGGTTGTAGAGCTAGGTACTTGAAATGACTGACCCGGCACATAATAAAAGTTGTTATTTTTATCGTACGTTTTGCTGGTGTCGTCTTGCGCGCCAAAATCCTCTACGCCTTTAGGCTTTCCAAGTGATTGATAATTTCGGGCAACATGGTTAGGCACTATATCAATAATGACTTTCATACCGTGGCTATGTGTACGCTCTATAAGTGCAGTAAATTCATCCAAGCGGTTTGATACGTTAACGGCTAAATCGGGATTAACATCGTAGTAGTCTTTAATCGCGTACGGTGAACCCGCGCGGCCTTTTACTACATCAGGGTCATCTTGTGAAATACCGTAGTCGGTATAATCGCCAACTAGGGCGTGGTGTAACACACCAGTATACCAAACATGCGTGGTACCAAGTTCTTTAATGCCTTTAAGCGCTGCGTCGTTAAAGTCGACAAATTTACCTACACCGTTTTGCTCTTTTGTGCCCCAAGGCACATTGGCTGTTTCGGTATTACCAAACAACCGAGTAAATACTTGGTATACAACCGGCTTGGTAAGCTCATTTTGCGTGTGTGCAGGTGTTTGCTGTTGTTCAGGTTTGTTATTTTCTGAACACCCAGTTGCAACAAGTAAGCTGCACAGTACTGCGGATACATAAACGGATTTTTTCATTGCGTGTCTTTTGTCAGTATTGTTATTAACTTTATACTAAAGATTACTGCAGCAACCATACAGTTGCTGCATACGTATTCAGGTCACTATTGTGGCGTATTTATAACGAGTACCGTTGCGCTCATCGCTGGTAATTCAATGGTTTTGCCAAGCTTTTGTGTTTTTTGAGTAAATAAATTAAATGCTGTTGTGCTGTTAGGCATCACCTCTTGCATATACCCAATATTTTTTTGTAGCGTTTGAGTGTTTTTATTCATAAATACCAACACAGTTTGCTCGTCGCTAATACGCGCATAACTATACACACCTTGTTGAGGCGTAAAGTGCACTAATTTGCCTTTATCTAGCGCAGTGCTGCTTTTTCTAAAGTTAAGCAAGGTGCTAATGGTGTTATGCATCTCTTTTTGCTGCGAGGTAAGCCCTTTACCTGTAAATGCATTACTCGTTTGGCCTTTAAACCCACCCGGGAAGTCTATTCTAATATCACCATGGTCTTTACTCGGGGTGTTATCTAATAAAACCTCCGTACCGTAATACATTTGTGCAATACCGCGCGTAGTTAAAAATAGCGTCATGGCCATTTTAGTTTTTGCAACATCTTGTCCAAGCTCGGTATATACACGGCTCATATCGTGGTTATCGGCAAATACCATAATGTTATTGGTATCAGGGTATAAAAAGTCATTCGCTAACGATTCATATACTTTAACCCAGCCCGTGTTCCAGCCCTCATCTTCATTTAGCGCTTGAATTACCGACTCTTGCAGCGAAAAGTCCATCACGCTCGGTAAGCTTGATGTATAGCCATCTTGATTATGCTTACCACGTTGCCAGTAAGAGGCAATAGCAGGGTTAGACGTCCACTCTTCGCCAACAATATTAAAGTCTGGGTACTCTTGCATTATGGCTTTTGTCCAATCACTCAAAAATGCTTTATCTGAATATGAGTAGGTATCAACACGTATGCCGCTTAAATCGGCGTATTCTATCCACCAAATCGCATTTTGAATTAAGTATTCACTTAACAGTGGTTGGCGCTGATTTAAATCAGGCATGGTTTCTACAAACCAGCCATCGTTAAACTGGCGCTTGTCGTATTCACTGGCGTGTGGGTCTTGTATAGTTTGACGTGCATGGCTGGTGGCATTTTTGCCTTTATTAAACTCACCATTAAAGTTAATCCAATCTTTAGTGGGTTTATCTTTAACCCAAGTATGCTCAGAGCCAAAATGGTTAAGGACCATATCCATGACTAGGCCTATCCCCTGCTCTTTTGCTTTTACTGATAACGTTTTGTATAACTGGTTTGAGCCCATACGCGGGTCAACTTTATAAAAGTCTGTAATTGCATAACCATGATAAGAATAGTTAGGCATGTTGTTTTCAAGCACTGGGGTTAACCAAAGCTGTGTAACACCTAAATCGTTTAAATACGGTAGTGCGTTTATAACGCCCTGAATATCACCACCGTGGCGCCCCCCTTTTATGCTCGGGTTTGCTGCTTCTAACATGCTAGGGAGGGTATCGTTTTGTTTATCACCATTAGCAAAGCGATCCGGGTTAATCAAATAAAGCGTATCAGCTGATGTAAACCCTTGACGCTGTGCGCTGTTTTTATCTCGTTCAAGAAGTGGAAACTCAAAGTTATTGCTTGTTTCACTGCTATTAAATTCCAGCGTTCCGGCTTTAGCTTCGTCGGTAATGGTAATATTTAAAAATACATAATTTGGATTATCTGTACGGGTTATTTTATTTAACTTAACGCCGTTGTATTTAGCTAATTTAATTTGCTCGTTTGCAATGTTTTGCTCATGCACCATGATGGTTATGGTATTTTTGTTCATGCCAACCCACCAATTAGCGGGCTCAACGTCAAGTGCGTAGCTAATGGTTGGTAAAGTACAGGCACTTACAAGTAAAAGTTTATTTAAAAGTTGCATCATCAGGCCTTTTTAATTTTTGCTAAAAATTCTTTATGAGTAGGTAGCTGTTCTACTGTTGAAGTGATCAAAGTATTTAATGTGGAAAATAAATCGTTAAGTTGTTCACTACTGAGTGAGTCAACAATACTGTTGTAATCTTCAGGGATAAGTCCTTGGCCTATAAATACTTGTTGCCAAGCAACTTCGGCAAATAATTCGTCGTTCTCGCGCACGACTTTGCCAGTTTCCTTAAATAACTCGAGCTTGTGGGCCAATGAGTCAGGTATGTCCATTTGCTTGCATTGTCGCCAAAAAGCAGAATCGTCTCGCTCAGTTAGCTTATAATGCAAAATTATAAAATCACGAATGTGTTCTATTTCAATTACGCTTTGCCTATTAAATTCAGTAACTAACGCATCGCTAATCCCATTATGCGGAAACAACTTTATTAATCGGGTCACGGCGCTTTGTATTAAATGAATACTGGTTGACTCTAACGGCTCTAAAAAACCACTGGCAAGACCAACCGACACCACATTTTTGTGCCACTGTTTTAACCGCCGACCTGTTTTAAATTTTATAACACGTGGTGCTGTAATCGGTTCAGCTGGCAAATTATTTAATAATAACTGCGTTGCCGCATCGTCAGATAAATAACGGCTACAGTACACCAAGCCGTTACCGATTCTGCTTTGCAGAGGTATTTGCCACTGCCAGCCCGCGCTGTGTGCAATTGAACGCGTGTAAGGTTTTAGCTCGTCTGTACCTTTTGACTGCACCGCCACCGCGCTATCACACGGTAAATAATGAGACCAATCTACAAAGCCTGTGTTTAGTGTTTGCTCTATGAGTAAGGCGCGCTGGCCAGTAGCATCTATAAAAAGGTCACCGTTTATTTGCTGTGAGTTATCAAGGGTTAAAGATTTTATATTCCCTGATAGCGGACATTGTTCAACCTGCTCAATTTTGGCATCAACATGCTCAACACCACGTGCCACTGCGAGATTTTTTAAAAACTCAGCATATAAAGTGGCATCAAAGTGATAGGCATAACTCAAACCGGGTAATTGCGTATTAGGAATGGTATTTAAGGGTGCAAACTTATGTTTTTTTGCTGCTTGGTAATTTAATGAAAAATCCCATAGGCTGTTTTCAGAGCCTGAAATTTTTCCTTTTATCCAAAAATTGTAAAAATCGCAAAAGGGAAAGTCTTTTCCAAATGAGCCAAAAGCATGCATGTAGCTATGAGAGGTGTTTTTCCAATTTTCGAACTCAATTCCTAATTTTATAGATGCATGTGTAGTGTTTATAAAATCTTGCTCGTTTATACCCAGTGCGTTGTTAAGTTGAATAATAGGCGGAATGGTCGCTTCACCCACGCCTATCGTGCCAATAGTGCTTGATTCTATAAGCGTTATTTTAATCACTTTACCTAACACTTTATTAAGCAAGGCAGCTGTTATCCACCCTGCCGTACCCCCACCAGCGATTACGACGTGTTTTATTGGTTTCATAGTAGTGTCCACGTTTAGCCCCACAAAATGATTAGGTAATATTGCGGATTAATATTAGATAAAGTAGCTATAAAAAAGCCCTTGTAAAACAAATTACAAGGGCTCCTACACACAACCTTTATTATAGCTTGTAGCTAAAGCCTAACAAGTAAGTACGCCCGTAATCTTGGTAGTCACGAACTTGCAGCGCGTTATCGCCAGAAAGCGATGTAAACGGCTCTTCTGTTAAGTTTTGAACTTGGAACTGAATTGATAACCCTTCAAGGCTTTCAACACCAGCTTCAGAGAAGTCATAACCTGCTTGCACATCCCAAATAGTCTCACCCAGAATGTCCACTTGTTGAGTATCAAAACCTAACCCGTATACATCACCTTTAAAGGCACTACGTTTACGCATGCTGGTACGCAGTTGAATACCATTCATTTCATAGTAAACCGTTAAGCTTTGAATTTTGTCAGACAGACCCGGCAGTTCATACTCATTACCGTTTTGATCTTCAATATCAGACTCAATACCGGTATGGCTTGCAATTAAACCAAAACCTTCAAGTGACGGGTGGAATATTTTAAATGGAAGCGCAAGTGATAGCTCGTAACCGTATAAATCACCCCCACCGCCATTGACTTTACCGCTACCTGTGCCCTCAGATGTTGCAGGAATTTCGCCTGTTGATGGGTCAGCAACGCCAGACATATCAATTTCGTAAGTGCCGTCAAAAATCCACTGCGTTAAGTCTTTATAGAAAAACGCAGCAGAGAAGTAACCTTCATCACTAAAGTAGTTTTCGTACGTTAAATCGTAACCAGTTGCCTCTTTTGGCTCTAAGTTAGGATTACCACCCGATACAGACCAAAAGTTACCGTTTTCATCAGGTGTTGTATTGTATGATGCGTCGATAGAGGCATTCATTTCATCCAAACGGGCACGAGAGATTGTTTTAGCTGCACCAAAACGTACTGTTTGTTGCTCATCAATTGCAAGTGATAAGTTCAAGCTCGGTAAAACGTGAGAATAATCGTGGCTTATATTAGTAGGTGATGCCACAACAATACCATCTACAGTACTAAATGCATTACCTTGCGATGATTGGTCGGTATGAACGTAACGTACACCTATGTTACCCGTTAACGCTAAGCCGCGTACTTCGGCATTAATATTAGCCTGTGCAAATGCAGAGGTGATTTCTTCTTTAACTGTCCACGATTTAGTTAAATGACTCGTATTCGTTAAGCTTTCATCCAGTAAGTCGTAGTAGCCGTCATTAACAAGACCATTTACATCGTAGGCAATCATATCGCCCATGCCAATAAAGCCTAAGTCAACACTCCCCATACGATATTGCTCTGGTACAGTTAGCATGCCAGGATTATCAAGCGAAAAGTCAGATAACGTCATAAAGAAACCTTGCGAATCTTTTGTTTTTTCGCGTTCTTTATAAGACATACCAAACTCAATAGAACTGAAGTATTCGTTTTCTAATACTTTTGATGCCGCTAGCTTTAACGTAGATAGTTCATCTTCAATCGTTGGTGCATTAATGAAACCGTCTTGCGCTTGGTTTTCATACTCAGTACCCGTTAAACCATATTTATCGTTTAAAGCAGAGCTTGCACCCCACGATAAAGGACCGCCTAATTGAATAAGGCTGTAATCACTGTAATCTAAGTCATGAGTAAACGTAGCGCCAGTATTACCACCATTAAAGGTGTAACCTAGGTTATCTGCAATACCTCGAGAATCGCCGCGCCCTGTACCTGAGTAACTTTCAAGGCTCCATATTTTACGATCAACTTGCGAGTAACTTGCATCAAATTCTACTGACCATGAATCGTCAATATCGTATTTAGTATTAAAACCAAACGCGGTTAGCTCTGCTTCACGCTCTTCGTAGTCGTTGCGAACAACCACGCGCTGTCCATTAGTTACCGCACTGGTAATAAAGCCGCTTTCTGCATCTACAGATACACTTGCAGGGTCAATCGAACCTTGGCCCCATGCAAAAGGAACTTCAATACCACGTAAGATTTTTTCATCTGTAAAGTCAACATACAATGCATCAAACGTCATGTTTAGCTTGTCTGTTGGAGCCGCTTCTAGTACAAGCATGGCTGAATCACGCTCAAGTGTTGATGAACGCACAAATGGTTTTGCGCCACCTAAAATTGAGTACGTATTACCATCATCAGCAGTAAACTCTGGGTAACCCCACGAGTTCCAACGTTTTTCTTGGTTTGGTGAGCTCATGGTGTTTAGTGCAAATGCAACACCTATAGTGTCATCAGCAAACTGATCAATGTATGAAATAGTACCGCGGTAACCATCGTCGTTACCGTCTGGGTTTAGTTTATCAAAGCTGGTTTGCTCGTATTGGCCATTAACTTGGAATACACGCTCGCCTTTACTTAAAGGACGCACGGTTTGCATGTTAATAACACCGGCGATACCTTCGGCTTCGATACTTGCGTTAGGTGTTTTATATACTGTAACGCCACTCATGATTTCTGAAGGGTAAAGGTCAAACTCTACGCCGCGGTTATCGCCAATAGATACTTGCTCGCGGCCGTTAAACGTAGTACCACTTTCGTTTTCACCAAAACCACGAATTGATACTCTACTTGCACGACCATCTAGGCGCTGCGCTGTTAAACCAGGTAAGCGTGCAATAGACTCAGCAATTGATGAGTCAGGTAGTTTACCTATATCTTCTGCAGAAATAGATTCTACAACCTGTGTAGAAAAGCGTTTGGTGTTGATAGATTCAACAACACTGCCACGGAATCCTTTTACTTCGATAACCTCAACGTCATCATTTTTAACTGTATCTTCTTGCGCTGCTACAGAGACAAAGCTTGCTAATCCGGCAGTTGCCATTGCCAACGTTAATATACTTGGTTTGAACATAGACATGATGTTTTCCCGTTACCCATATTGTGATACCCGCTTCTTTATTTGAGTGATAGTCAAACAGGCGAGCTAATTTTGTTGTCAGCATCAATATTAACGCTCGAATTATTTTATTAACAACTTTATGCATACGTATTCAAAACTATGCAACGCGTTAAAAATTAACACTTAATTCACAATAAAACCTCTAACCCACTGATTCTAATGTTATTATTTTGGTGCAATATGATTGTTAATGAATTTTATAAAAATACATTTGTTCGCACTGTAAATTACTCACAATACAGGGTGCGAATAGCGTTAAATAAAGCATTTTTTAATATTTACATAAGTTATTTTCATAATTTCCGTTTTGTGAAATTGGTAAGACCATTCACCGCCTTCACCAATACCGTGCAAGCCTTTTAAAATAAGCACCAAAATAGACCCGCACTGTTTTATTTATAATTAAAAAGAATGATTGGTAAAGTTAGTAATAAAAACACAGCACCTTTAATACACCTTCTTAAAAGTACTTTTAACTAAGTAAATTAACTGCATACGTATGCAGGCTTTTTACAGTGTAGCCCCCTTCACGTATGCTTTTTGAAAGTTTAGCGATTGTTTCAATCGAACTAATAACAATATAAATACTGTGTGGAACGACGGAGAAAAGCATGGCCCAACAGCAGTGGTATAAAGGTGCGGTTATTTATCAGGTTTACCCGCGAAGCTTTCAAGACAGCAATAACGATGGTATTGGTGATCTTAAAGGGATAATTAATCGCATTGATTACATTAAAAGCTTAGGCGTTGACGCTATTTGGATTTCTCCTTTTTTTAAATCCCCAATGAAAGATTTTGGCTATGATATTAGCGATTATCGCGACATAGACCCGATTTTTGGTGACTTAAACGACTTTGACGAATTAATAGATCAAGCACACAAACGCGACATCAAAATTATTATTGACCAAGTGTTAAGCCATACTTCAGACCAACATCAGTGGTTTTTAGACAGCCGCGAAAACCAAAACAATGATAAAGCAGACTGGTATGTATGGGCGGATGCTAAAGACGATGGTACAGCACCTAATAACTGGCTTTCTATTTTTGGTGGCGGTGCATGGCAATGGGAGCCTCGTCGTGGTCAATACTATTTACATAACTTTTTAACCGAACAGCCAGATTTAAACTTTCATAACCCTAATGTAAGAAAAGCTGTGTTAGAAAACGTAGAGTTTTGGCTTAAAAAAGGTGTGGACGGTTTTAGGTTAGACGCTATTAACTTTTGCTACCACGATGCACAATTACGTGACAATCCAGCAAAGCCTAAAGATAAACGCCAAGGCCGTGGCTTTAGTGAAGATAACCCGTATGCGTTTCAGTACCACTATTATAATAACACCCAGCCTGAAAACATTGAGTTTATGCAAGACATACGTGCATTACTTAATAAGTACCCAGGCACTGTGTCACTGGGTGAAATCTCATCAGAAGATTCATTAGCAACAATGGCAGAGTATACTCAAGGCGGTGATAAGCTGCACATGGGCTACAGTTTTGAGCTATTAACTGATGACTACTCAAGCGAATACATTAGAGAAACCGTACAAACACTTGAGCAACGTATGCTTGAGGGTTGGCCGTGTTGGGCGTTTAGCAATCACGATGTAGAGCGAGTAGCGAGCCGCTGGAGCCAAAATGGTGAAATTAACCCAGCACAATGCAAAATGTTGACTGCTTTATTAGCGTCGTTGCGTGGTAGCGTATGCATGTACCAAGGTGAAGAGCTTGGCTTAGGTGAAGCTTCTGTTGCATTTGAAGACCTACAAGACCCTTACGGCATTACGTTTTGGCCAAACTTTAAAGGCCGTGATGGCTGCAGAACGCCAATGCCATGGGATGGCAATGGCTCAGAACATGCAGGTTTTAGTAATACCAAACCTTGGTTACCGGTAGATAACGCACACACTCAACGTGCTGTATCTGTTCAAGATAAAGATGCAGACTCTATACTTAATGCCTACCGTGAGTTTATGGCATGGCGTAAACAGCACGCTGTGTTATTGGAGGGCGACATTGAGTTTGTTGATACTGCTGAGCCTGTACTCGCTTTTTACAGAACATTAAATGAGCAAACTATGCTGTGTGTGTTTAATTTAGCACAAACCAATCAAGCATTTGAGCTGACTAAAACAGTGACTGAAGCGCATGACTCATTATCTCATTGTAATGCCACACTAGATGGTAATACGTTAAACATGAGCGGCTTTGCGTGCTATTTCGCTTTTGTAAATTAATAAAGCTCTAGCAGATAGTTGAAAGCCCGATTTATCGGGCTTTTTTGTGCGCCTAACACTTGTGGACGCTTTAGTAGGTATAAAACTAAATAGCTGCTAGCGCATTATTAAACTAACTTTTTTAATGTGATTGTGTTTTGCTATTTAAATAATCAGTGAGTGCAAATAATACACCAGAGCTCACAAAGGTAACATGGATAATGACCTTCCAAAATAGCTCATCACTTGAGTGAATATTTGAATTAATAAATACCTTTAAAAGCTCAACCGCAGATATGGCAACAATTGCACTAATTAACTTCATTTTTAAGCCAGAAAAACCAACTTTTCCCATCCACGATGGCCTATCTTCATGGTCATCAATATTAAGCTTTGAAACAAAGTTCTCATAACCACTAAAAATAATAATAAGTAATAAACCAGCCAGTAAAGCGGTATCAACGAGGGTAAGTATACCCACTAATAACTCTTGGTTTGTTGCACTAAAAGTGGCAATACCCATTAAATAAAGTTGCTTAAAAAACTTTATTAATAGCAATATAACAGCAAATAGTAAGCCTACAAAAAACGGGGCTAATAACCAGCGACCTTTAAATATAAGCGACTCTAAGCCCTGCTCTACTTTGTGTATTTTGCGAGGCGTATTAGTTGGTTTTACTTGATGTTCTGACATTAACGTATCTTTTTATAAAAAAGCGACCTTAGCTTATAATTTATTTAAGCACAATTACTTATACAATTATTTAAGCGTAATCTACTCATCTTGACGATAAAAATTTTTCGTTATCTTTTATTTTAATTTCGTTTAAAAATCACTATACCAACAGAATTGTTCTGCATTGGGCACTGTTTAAATACCACTTTAAAATGTATTTAAATCGTCAAACTATTTATTTAGGAATCAACAAATGAATAAAGCATTGCTAGCGTTAATAGTTGCGCCACTTTTTTCTGTTTCTGCAACAGTTGCCATCGCAGACGATGCACCTGCTGCTTCTGCACAAACAATTAAAGAATACACAGATATGTGTGTAAACTGGGCTAAAGATGACGATGTAGCGAATGAAGACCTTTTAGGTTACGTACTTCAATGTGTAAATGATGAACTGCAGTCTGAAGGTTATAAAAAAGTATCATCTGTAAAAATTTAAATTATGAGTATATATGTGGCTAACAAAGCCATTGCGAAGCATATGAACTTATAAAAAAACCGGAACGACACAGGCTGTGCGTTCCGGTTTTTTACTGGCTAAAAAACAAGTAACGGGTTAGTTACTCTTCTTCTTTTTTAGCTTTTGTCTTTTCTGCAGGCGCTTTTTTAGTAGCAGCCTTCTTTTTAGGTGCTGCTTTTTTCTTCGCTTCTTCTACCCATTTACCCGCTTCGTAGTGTGCGGTCCAGCCTGTGGCTTTTCCGTCGACTTCAGTCATCACGTATTGCGCTTTATTTTTACGGCTATAACGTACTACCGCTAAATTACCATCAGGATCTTTTTCTGGTGCATCAGCTAAATAATAAAACTTAGGTGAAATACGGTCTCTAAAACGCTTTAGCTCGGCCACTTTAGGCGCGCGCGTCTCGCGTGATTTAGGAAAAGTATTAGCCGCTAAGAAAATACCCGCAGCCCCGTCACGTAAAACAAAATAAGCTTCTGACTTTTCACATTCAAGTTCAGGTATGTGAACAGGGTCCTCTTTTGGTGGCGCAGCTTCGCCGTTTTTAAGTAACTTACGCGTATTTTTACACTCTTCGTTGTTACAACCAAAATACTTACCAAAACGGCCCGATTTAAGCTCCATGTCTGAGCCACATTTATCACATTCGATAATAGGCCCATCGTACCCTTTAATTTTAAAGGTACCTTGTTCAACAATATACCCTTCACAAGCGGGGTTATTACCACAAACATGTAATTTACGAGTTTCGTCTATTAGATAAGAGTCCATAGCCGTTTCACAGATTGGGCAGCGTTTCATTTGCATTAATGTTTCTGTTTCAATGTCCTCAACATCAGCAGCAACCGCTTCATCTCCTGAAACTAAGTTCATTGTGGTTGTACAGCGCTCTTTAGGCGGTAAGTTATAACCTGTACACCCTAAAAATACACCTGTAGATGCTGTGCGAATACCCATTTTTCTAGCACATGTAGGACAATCAATGTCGGTTTCGACCATTTGATTCAAGCGCATACCGCCCTGATCTGGCTCATCTTTGGCTATATTTAATTGCGTAGAAAAATCAGCATAAAACTTATCAAGCACCTGGGTCCATACACGCTCGCCTTCGGCGATGTCATCTAAACGCCCTTCCATTTTTGCAGTAAAGTCAAAGTTCATTAAATCAGTGAAGTTTTCTACTAAACGGTCGGTAACTATTTCACCCATTTTTTCGGCAAAAAAGCGACGGTTTTCTACTCTTACATAACCACGGTCTTGAATTGTCGAAATAATTGATGCGTACGTAGATGGACGACCAATACCACGTTTTTCTAGCTCTTTTACTAAACTTGCTTCACTAAAGCGTGCTGGCGGTTTAGTAAAGTGCTGTTTAGGATCAAGCTCAATTAAGCTCAGTACTTCGCCTTCTTTAACAGCAGGAAGAGACTGATCTTCTTCATTCTTTTTACGCACTGCTGGTTGTACTTTAGTCCAACCATCAAAGCGTAATACTCGACCTTTAGCTTTAAGTTGGAAGTCGCTAGCGGCCACAGTAAGCGTTGTAAGGTCATATTCTGCAGGTACCATTTGGCACGCTACAAATTGACGCCATATTAGCTCGTAAAGCTTTTTAGCGTCGGCATCGACACCTTCAACATGGCCCGAAAGCACAGTCACGCTTGAAGGACGAATCGCTTCGTGCGCTTCTTGCGCGTTACCTTTAGAGCTATAGCTGATTGGATCTTTTGGTAAATACTTGGCACCAAACTCTTGGGTTACATAATCACGACACATTTCAACCGCATCTTTAGACAGATTAGTTGAGTCAGTACGCATATACGTGATGTAACCACCTTCGTATAAACGCTGTGCAAGCATCATGGTCTTTTTAACGCCATACCCTAAACGGGTGCTAGCAGCTTGTTGCATGGTCGAAGTGATAAAAGGTGCGCTTGGGCGGCTTTTACTTGGTTTTTCTTCAACATTTATTACTTTATATTCTGCGCTCTCAAGCGTTTTGACTGCGGCTGTAGCCTGAGCCTCATTAACTGGCTTAAATGGCTTGTCTGCTTGTTTAGTGACTTCTAAGCGTAATTGTGACTCGCTGTTTTTAACATCGGCGTGTATATCCCAAAATTCTTCTGGAATAAACGCTTTAATTTCACGCTCGCGCTCTACTAATAAACGAACCGCAACAGATTGTACACGCCCTGCTGAAAGACCACGTGCTACTTTTGCCCATAATAACGGCGATACCATAAAACCCACTACACGGTCTAAAAAACGACGTGTTTGTTGGGCATATACCATGTCGGTATTTAGCTCACCAGGAGTTTCAAACGCTTGCTGAATCGCATTTTTTGTAATTTCGTTAAATACAACACGTTTGTATTTTTCAGGCTCACCACCAATAATTTCTTGAAGGTGCCAAGCAATTGCTTCCCCTTCTCTATCCAAATCCGTTGCGAGATAGACTTGGTCTGCATTTTCGGCCAGCTTTTTTAACTCTTGAACTACTTTTTCTTTACCTGGCAAAATTTCGTAATGTGGCTCCCACCCTTTTTCAGGATCAATCCCCATACGTGCAACTAAGTTTCTGTAATCTCGTTGCTGTTTATACGCTGCTTTTTCTTCAGGCTCCATTTTACGAACTTCAGCTGGCGTTTTAGTCGCCGGTACTTTAGCTTTACTCGAACCTGATGTAGGTAAATCACGCACATGTCCAATACTGGACTTTACGATGAAGTCTTTACCTAAGTATTTATTAATTGTTTTAGCCTTAGCAGGTGACTCTACAATTACTAGCGATTTGCCCATAGTTGCCTATTTCTAACCAAATATTTAAATGTGTTTTGCCGACATAAACGGCGCGAATATTTATAGGTATATCTACAAACACCTATTGTTACAAGCTTTTAATACAAACTTTTCAGTATTTACTGAATAAACAAACAATTTTTGTAGTTAAATTATACAAACCAGTGTTTTTCAAATAATTGCTGTGGAATATATAGAACACAAATAAAAAAGCCAACCTTAAGGTTGGCATTTTTTACATTACCGCGTTTATAAATCGTCGGTTACGGTTACAGAAAGTGTACTTTCTAAACCAGAAGGCGCTTCGGCAGTAACAGTTAAAATACCGCTAAACTGCTCGTTACCCCCATCTAAATCTTCTCGCGTAATACCAAAAGATAAACCAACAGGAACAATACTCGTGGTATTTGGGTAAGTATAGTTATCGGTGCCTGTTAAAATACCATTGTCTGTATCAATAGAAATAGTAGTTTCAGCTGGCATTGGGTTATTGTATATGTCTGCTATAAATACCGTAAGTCCTAAACTCGCTGTGCCAGATGCAGTTTGGGTTAAATCAATTGCATCAACCTGACACATTAACGCGCTAGTAGGGTCGTTTTGTACACGGCGTACAAGTGGGCTTGCAGGGTCACTGTTTACACGCACCTCTGAAGCGGTTGCCCCTGCAATAGCAGAACAATCATCAGCGTATGTAACTAGTCTAAAGAATGCAGTATCTCCTGACATTACGATTTCTTGGTTTTGAAAAACGTTAACCATTTGACGGCTACAAATACCGGCAAGTTCGTCTTCTTCGCGACACAGCAAACCGTTATACAAACCATTTTCTGTAGTCCAGGTCCCATTTCCATCAAAATCAACAAACTCTTCAAACTCATCGCCCGTTGAATTATCACGTGAACATGGGTCTGTACCATCGTTACAGTCTTTGCCACCATAAGTGCCATCTTCATTATTATCGATAAAGGCTTCTGGAATATCGAATAAATCATCAAAGAAATCTTCACTGTCAAAGTAGCCGTTTCCATTTAAATCAGAGAACGTTTCTTCACCAATAGCATAAGCATGCACAGTAGCACGTCCACCTAGCGGTAAATCAACTGTTAAGTCATTATTTAAAATACCTAATGGGCAAGGTAAGCCGCCATCACACTTTTGAGCAATGGTATTTTCATACATCGAATCAGTAAACGGGCGTGGGTTGCTACTGGTCCACGTGACGCTACACACACCATTCGTGGTTGTACAGCTTGGCTCTATAACGCCCCCTTCTGTTATAAAGGTAACAGCTGTTCCATCTGGTACAGGGTTGTTAAAATGATCAGCAAGACGCGCGTTAACCGACACTGTATTACCATCAACATTTAATGCGTGAGGGTTAAAAATAGAACGCGAAAGCGAAAAGCTATTTTGGTCGGCAATACCTGTACTTACTACAAGTATGTCTGAAGGTGCTGTTACGATAACCGTATCGCCATCAACCTCTTCTTCGCTAGATGCAATAACGCGTACAGGTGTAGCAATTGAACCAGATTGAACAGAAGTCGTTACTTCACCGCTAGCATTAGTAATTGCACTAGCAGTACCTAATGTTATACCACCTACTGCTGTAGACAACTCAAAGTTCACAGTTCTAGACGCTAAATCGTTACCATTTGAATCAACAAGTTTAAATGTTACTTCAGAAATTTCAGTTCTGTCAGCGCCACCGGTTCCTTTTAATGCGATAACTGGTTCAGTAACTTCTACAAATTGTAAAAAGCCAATATTAGCAGGCGATACATTAATAGTCGTACTGGCCGAAACCGTATCACCGCCTGTAATTACAGTCGCTGTAATTATATCGCCACCTACACACGTAAGCGGACGGTATGTAGAGCGCGCAAAGCCGCCAATGCTGGTTACTGTCTCGTCTATAAGGGCTTGGCCAGAGCCAACACAACCAGATGAAAACTCAACAGTAAGTGGTGTCGTGTATAGCTCACCATCTTTTGAAATTTCAATTGAAATAAGTGCTGTTGCACCTGCAGCTAATAGCTCGTCCTCTGCAAGCGAACTGCTAATGGCAATTTCAACATCTACAGCAGCAATTTGAAATGCTTTAGTTAAAGCACTATCAAGAACAGATACGGTAATTTCACCAGCACCTACATCTTGTCCTGGCACTATATCTAAAAGTGCAATACCGTTTGCATCAGTAATGGCTGTGCCCGTTGAAGGTGTAATTGAGCCAATTGTTGTGCTTGCTGTTACCAAAGTTTGTGAAAGTGGTGTTGTCGAATTTTCATTTGTTACTTGTACGTAAAGAATCGCGGTTGAATCACCAGAAATACTCGTCACAGTGTCACATTGGCTTGCATCTCTTTGTGATTTAAAGTCTGCAGGACAATTTTGTAAAATAGAAAAGCTAATATCGGCAGTACTTTGGTCTGGATTTACAGCATCCCCTTTTGTATAAAAACCCAGAGTTTGTTCAACGCCTTCGTACTGCGCTGTTATAACACCTGCCCCTTCAACAGTTCCCGACGTTAAATTAATTGATGCAACGCCGCTGCCATTTGTGAGTGCAGTACCAATACTTGGAATTAAGTTTCCTAATGTTGATGAGAAGTTTACAACCGCCCCTTCAACTTCAACGCCATCGCCGTCTAATATAGTTGCTTTAACTACCGCACTGTCAGCTGCGCTGATTGTACTAATTTCTGATAAAGTCGTTGAAGAGGTAAGGCTCAAACCGATAGAAAAGTCTAGTGACTCACCTTGAATGGGTGCATCGCCTTCGGTCGTAAACGTGTAACCGTCCGAGCTAAAAACTGTATTTTCATTATCGGTGTAAGTTGCGACAATTGAGCCAGCCCCCGCTTCAGTCCCCGCAAGTAAGCTAATTGTTGCAATGCCCTGTTCGTTCGTTAAAGCTGTTCCATTAGTAGGGTTTATACTACCTAAACCAGTAAGCACAAACTCAATTAATTCGTAAGCAGCTGGTTCATTATCAATTAATAGCTCAACTTGTGCAGTAGCAGGGTTTAAATAATCAACACTTCGCGTTACATCTCCAGATGAATCAACAAGTGAGACGCTCAATTGTGGATCTGTTGATTGAGCACCATCCGATTCAAATGCAAACGTGTCAGTATAACTTACACCATCTAGCGTATAGGTTGCGGTGACTTCACCAGCTCCTGCATTTTCACCAGCGGTAAGTTTTATTGACGCTATACCGTTTGACTGGGTCAAGGCTGTGCCTGTGATAGGGTTTAGTTCACCTATAGAGTCTGCAAGGGTAAAAGTAATACGCTCACCTGAAACTGCATCGCCATCTGCATCCTCTAAAGTTGCTCTAAGTTCTAAAGGAGCAGTGGCTGTGACAGTGTTTGACTCAGTGTCACTAGATTGGGTGTAACCCTTTAAAGTTACCGTATAAGTGGATGTTTCTGTTGTAGAATCGTCATCATCTCCGATGGTGCCGTCTTTTTCGATTGTTCCACCACCACCACAAGCGCAAAGCAAAATGCTAAATAGTGTAATGCTGAGTAGTCGCGTTAAAGGCATTGACCTCTCCCTAGCGTTGTTATTATTTACTAATAGTCGTTTACCTAATATTAACCTATAACTTAGTCTAATATCACAGTTTTTTATCACTTTTTTGTGTAAAAAATTCTGCAAAGGTTATTTTTTTCTGTAGTAAATATTTCCTTGCTGGTAGTCTATGGCAAATTTGAAAAAATAGATTAGGGAATATGTCTAAAATACGTTCAATGAGTTTAACTACCCGTATCATGATAGGTATGGCACTGGGTATTGCAGTAGGCTTTTTATTTCAGGCTATATTAGCTGGTGAAGACGATTATCTAATTCCTCTTGGGTTATTCTCTTTGCCAATTAAAGCTTTTTTTGTAGATGGCCTTTTCCATGTTGGCGGACAAATTTTTATTGCCAGTTTAAAAATGCTGGTTGTGCCGCTCGTATTCGTATCACTCGTGTGCGGTACGTGTAGCCTGAGCGATCCTAAAAAATTAGGGCGTTTAGGTGGTAAATCTATTGGCTTATATTTAGTAACAACCGCGGTGGCTATTACTGTCGCTATTTCGCTGGCGTTGTTATTTAACCCTGGCCAAGGTATTGCACTGCCATCAGATGCAAGCTTTAATGCCAAAGAAGCCCCTACACTGGCGCGCGTTATTATCGATATGTTCCCGACTAACCCATTTGAAGCAATGGCAAAAGGCAACATGCTACAAGTTATTGTGTTTGCGCTATTATTTGGTGTTTCAATGGCCCTAAGCGGTAAAGCTGGTAAACGTGTAGCCGCCGTATTTGAAGATTTAAACACGGTTATTTTAAAACTTGTCACGTTACTGATGAACATTGCGCCTTACGGCGTATTCTTTTTAATGGCTAAACTTTTCACGACTATCGAAATGGGCTTAATACTCAGCTTAGCTAAGTACTTCCTTGTGGTAGTGGCTGCGTTATTAATTCACGCATTCATTAATTACAGCGTCATTCTAAAAGTACTAACCGGCCTCAACCCACTTACTTTCTTAGCTAAAATGAAGCATGCGTGTTTATTTGGCTTTAGTACTTCAAGTTCAAGCGCGACGATGCCTATAACACTTGAAACTGCAACCAAAAAACTCGGTGCTAATAACTCAGTAGCATCTTTTACAATCCCGCTTGGCGCAACCATTAACATGGATGGCACAGCTATTATGCAAGGCGTAGCAACAGTATTTATTGCACAAGTGTTTGCTGTTGATTTAACGATTTCTGACTATTTAATGGTTATTTTAACCGCAACGCTTGCCTCGGTGGGCACCGCAGGTGTACCTGGTGTAGGTTTGATTATGCTTGCAATGGTACTTAACCAAGTGGGTTTACCAGTAGAAGGGATAGCAATTATTATTGGTGTTGACAGACTCCTCGATATGACGCGTACAGCCGTTAACATAACGGGTGACTGTATGGTAACGTGTGTGGTTGCTAAATCAGAAGGTCAACTAGATGAAACAATATTTAACGACCCGAACGCAGCTAAAGACCTAGAAGATTATCACAAATCTACGGAGTAGTATTTTAGCTAAAAAAAACCCTTGCATAGCAAGGGTTTTTTATTACCGTTTAATAACGGTTTATGGATTCATTGCTTTAAACCGAGACATTAAATTAACGCCTGCTCTATTTATAGAACTACTCAGCCCTATCGCTAACTTATCACTTAATCCTTTCTTGATTTTGTATTTTACTTTGTATATTTGACGCTCAGATTGTTGCTCTAATAATGCATCATCACTAGTTTTAATTACATCCACTAAGCCTTTTTCAATTGCTTGTGTTGCAAACCAATGCTCACCTGTTGCCACGTTATCAATATTGAGTGATGGGCGTTGGCTACTTACAAACTCTTTAAATAGACCGTGCGTTTGCTCTATCTCATCACGAAATTTTTCACGGGCTTTATCTGTGTTTTCGCCGAACAAAGTTAACGTGCGTTTAAATTCGCCTGCTGTAATTTGCTCAAACTCTACATCGTTTTTCTTTAAAATTTTATTAAAGTTAGGTATCTGTGCAATTACACCAATAGAGCCAACAATCGCAAAAGGAGCGGCTAATATTTCATCGGCTACACAGGCCATCATGTAACCGCCACTCGCTGCAACTTTATCAATAGAGACCGTAAGGTTAATACCTGCTGTTTTAAAGCGCTGTAATTGCGATGCAGCTAAACCATAGCCGTGCACCACACCGCCCCCGCTCTCTAAGCGAACTAATACTTTATCTTTTTTGGGGTCAGCAATAGCAATAATTGCGGTCACTTCTTCGCGTAGGCTTTCAACTTCATGAGCGTCCATACTACCTATAAAATCAATAACATATAGGCGTGGCTTCGGCTCATCACTTGCCGCTTTTTTAGATTCGGCTTTTTGCGCTTTATGATGCGCTTTTAGCTCTTTTTTAGTTAACGTATTTTCTAAAAAACTGTGTTTTAAGTCATCTAACTGCTCAGATAAATCGTCTATTTCTATTGCCCCTTTTTTAGTTTTAGGCTTCACTGCTGAGCCAACAATAAGCGTTAAAATAATTGCAATGGCAATAACAAAGGTAACCGTTTTTGCAAAAAACAAACCGTATTCGTATAAAAATTCCAACTGGTCTCTCCATTTATAAATTTAAGCTAATTTATCATGCTTTATAACAAAAAAAAGCCACTAAACAGTGGCTTTTAAAGGTTAATAAGGTATTTGCTGATTAATCGGTCACCACCTCAGGGTTACTGACTAATAACATACGCCCGCGTGCGGCTAAATAAGTCGCTACTTGCAGCTGCATTTCAGCATTTGCGGCTGCACTGCCTTCAGCAGTTGCCGCTTGGGCTTCATCTTGCGCTGGTGTTAAAATTGAACCATGGTGACCTTTTGTAAATTTCACCAAGTAGCTACCCGGCGTTTCACTGAGTGCTTGTGAAGTGCTTACTGTTTCTAGCCCCATAAAGTTTGCTAATGGAATCGTTCCTGAAATTGGGTTATTTGTTGCCGCTGGCGGAATAACCTGATCAGGTTTGTTATCTGCGCCATCGCCTACAACAACATTAGTGTACACAGGTGTACCTAATGCATTTACCGCTGCTGCGTAATTTGTTGGGTCACCACTATCAAGTGCGGTTTGCGCAGCAAAAGTAAATTCAGTCATTACCGCTTGAATGTTAGCAAGTTTTGTAGTTTCCCCAGCCGTAGTAAGTGAGGTTACATACGCTTGGTAGCCACACGTTAAAAACGCTTCCATATCAGGTAATAATGTACCACAGTTTGAAATAGCATCCGCTTGTAAAAATTCGTTAAACTCTTGAGATTCTGCTGTACCTGCTTGCGATAACACAGAGCCTTGAATAAATGGCCCAAACGCAGCCGACTCAAGTAAAAAGCTTGCTATACCGCCGCCGCCACTTGCAAGTGCTACAGTGTTTACCTTAAATAACGGGTCAACTGTGTCTGCAAGTGGGCTATTAGCTTGCGCTATAAATGCAGGTGCAACAATAGAGCCTAAAGAATGTCCTACATAGGTTACATCTTGCGCATTAATTGTTTCATCATTAATAAAGTTTAAACCTAAGCGTAAGCCTAATAAATCGGCAGATGATTGACGTAAGCTATCACGAGCAACTAATAATGAATTTAAGTTCATGTAACTAAGTACTGAACCCGTTGTGGCATTAAAGTCATCTGTGCCATCAGCATCCACGTCTACACCGCGCTCACCATGGCGAGGATGGTCAATCGCAGCGGTAGCAAAACCTTGAATTGAAAGTTGCGCTGTCAATGCCAACATGCTTTCTTTATCTGTTGTTATACCGTGTTGCATGATCACAACAGGCCAACCTGTTTCAGGCATTTCAATAGGGTCAAGGCCCTGTGAATCACGAATAAAATTAATAACCGGCAAAATTGGTTTAGTTATTTGCACTGGCACATTCGCCATACTTTGTACTTTTGGTATTGAGTTGTACTTAGTTAAATGGCGCGTAGAGTCTAAACCTAAATCACGTAATTGCCCGTTGCTCAAAGCCGCACAAAGTGCGTCGTTTTCGCTAATTGGGTCTGCAGGGAATGCTTCGCCCGCTGCCGCTTTGTAACCTAAAATAGCCACCGCGTTGTCACACATACCTTGCCAATATGTATCGTTTAAATCGCTTATTTCAGTACCGGTGGGTGTGCCTAAGTACATAGGTAACATTACGCTACCTTTTAAATATTGAACACCAGAAAACGCATCAGATACGCTCACACCCGCACTGGCAAATACTTGCTGTACATTAACCATAGCTTGTTCAGGTACACTTACCATTGGAGTTGGTAATGCGTCATTTTGTAAGCTAGCCGCAAGTAGGTTTTTAATTGTACCTAACACTGGGCCTGCTGACTGAATGGTCATTGCTGCAGAAAATATAATGTCATCTTTAGTGATGTCACCCGAGCTCACCACTACATTTTCATAGCTATTTACTGCGGTTTGAAGACCTAGCTGTGCATCTGTAATTAATGGGGCTTCTTCACTGACTAAAGCATAAGTAGAAGACGGTTGAATAGAGCGCCCTTGAGAATCTTTCAAACCTGTGGTTAATACATTTATGTATGAACTACCCGGTGTGAATGGCTTTAAGGGTACAATAGCCACAGCGTCGCCAGAGGCTTGAGTAATAAAGTCTACGCCATAGGTTAATTCGCCAACCAGTTTACACGCTGTACCAGCTGCAACCGTTGCACAGTCTGGATCGGTTAAGCTTGCGCCCATCACCACTTCAAAAATTCTTACTGTACCGGGCGATGCTGCAGAGGTTTCATCAAGCGATACGCCAGTAGGAAAAGTTAAATCAATTTTGTAAGGTACCTGTGATGACCAGCCATCCAGCGCGCCTAGGGCTAGCTGTGGGTCTGCATAAGCAGTACGAGGTACTGAAACATTATCGTCATCTAATTCCCCAGGAATATTAATTGTGCCATCTTGTGTGCCGCTCATTAATAAATCGTTAGGAACAGATAGAACCCCATTAGCAGGGTCAAAAGTCACCGTGGCATTTGGAATTACGGTTGCAGTGTCGTTTTTAACATCTTCTAATGTTTCTCCGCCGCCACAACCTGCCAAAGCAGCTGTAACCGAGAGTGAGAGTAGCATTTTTTTCATATTTTTAGCTCCGCACATATCTTTATTTTTATAGTGTGTTCGTTCAAAGTAAGTGTGTTTAATCAGTGTAGTAAAGTTAAAACAATGTAATCAGTTTATTAATGAGACATTAGACCAGTTAAACTTAACGTAAAGTTTATAATTCCGCCACCTAAATTTTCAATAAATTCGATTACTTGACGATTTGCTATGTTAAAATCAAAAAAATTTTATATATTGGTATTTATATGCAAACTTATCAAGCAACTCCAAATGCACTTCAAAATAAAGTAATTTTAATTACAGGTGCCGGCGATGGTATTGGCCGTGTAGCAGCAATTACCTACGCAAAGTATGGCGCAACAGTTATTTTACTTGGTAAAACAACAAATAAACTCGAATGCGTTTACGATGAGATTGTTAATGCTGGTTACCCTCAGCCTGCTATTGTGCCAATGGACTTAAAAGGCGCGACAAAACAAAACTACCGTGATTTAGCAGCCACAATTGAAAGCCAATTTGGTAAATTAGATGGCTTACTCAATAATGCGGGTATTTTAGGATCGCTTGGACCACTTGAGCACTTTTGCTCTTCTACGTTTGAAAACATCATGAAAGTGAATGTGACAGCGCAAGCTATGATCACTAAAGCACTATTCCCTGTACTGCGTAAATCAGACAATGCTTCTATCGTTTTCACCTCATCAAGCGTAGGCCGTAAAGGCCGTGAATTTTGGGGCCCTTATGCAATCTCTAAGTTTGCAGTGGAAGGTATGATGCAAACGTGGGCCTGTGAAGTAGGCAAAACGAATATCCGCGTCAATTGTATCAACCCTGGCGCTACACGTACTTCTATGCGTGCTGCAGCCTATCCAGGGGAAGATCGCGATAAACTTGCAACCCCAGAAGATTTAATGCCAACGTATCTATATTTAATGAGTGATGACTCGAGTGATGTAAACGGTGAATCTCTCGATGCACAACCAAAAAGGTAAGATGCATTTTTAATTCTAAAAAAAGCCGCATAAATTGCGGCTTTTTTGTTAGTAATCTATTTTAAAAGCGATATTACTTACGCTTAGTTTGCTTAACGCGCTGGTTATGTTTTTTAACAGCTTTGCGAATTTGGTTAATTTTAGCACGCTTATCTTTGCGTTTTTCAGGCATTACTGACAGTTTAGTTTGTGTTTCACGACCTAATTTAACGGTTTTACGCAAATAATTTACGGTTTCTAAATCAAGTTCAGCCCAGCCACCTTGAGGTAGGCGCTTATCAAGCTCTAACTTTCCGTAACGTATACGAATAAGGCGAGACACTTCTACATCCTGCGATTGCCATAAACGACGAACCTCGCGGTTACGCCCTTCGTTTAGCGTTACATTGTACCAACGGTTAATGCCTTCACCGCCAAGTGATTTAACCGTTAAAAATTTAGCCGGTCCATCTTCAAGCTCTACGCCACGCGTTAGGTTTTTAATGGTTTCATTGGTCACTTCACCAAATACACGGGCTGAATATTCACGTTCAACTTCATAACTTGGGTGCATTAAGCGGTTCGCTAACTCACCATCGTTGGTAAATAACATTAAACCAGCCGTATTAATATCTAGTCGCCCAACAGCAATCCAACGCTCACCGTCTATGCGTGGTAAACGGTCAAAAACAGTACGACGTCCTTCTGGGTCTTTACGTGTACTTAACTCCCCTTCTGGCTTGTTGTACATAATTACACGACAAATGCGGTCAGCTTTCTCTTCAATTTTAACTGTGTGGCCATCAACACGTATTAAGTCTGTTTCCTCAACACGGTCACCTAATTTAGCCACTTTACCATTAACACTAACGCGGTTTGCATCAATGTATTTTTCCATTTCACGTCGTGAGCCTACCCCTGCACGGGCTAGGACTTTTTGTAACTTTTCACCTTGAATACTCATTCGGATGGTTCTCTCACAGAAGGATCACTTAATAACTGGTTTATTTTGCTTTCCTGTTGCGCAGGCAATGCAGGGAGCTCATCCAAACCGGTTAAAGAAAAATAATCTAAAAATAATTTTGTTGTAGCATAAAGCGCTGGCTTACCAGGAACTTCTTTATGCCCTACTACTTTAACCCACTCTCGCTCAAGGAGGGTTTTAATAATTGCTGATCCGGTTGTTACACCTCTTACTTGCTCTATTTCACCCCGCGTTATTGGCTGCCTGTAAGCAATTAACGACAAAGTCTCTAATAGTGCACGAGAATATTTAGGTGCCCGTTCTTGCCATAAATTACTAAGCCAAGGGCTTAAACTACTACAGGCTTGAAAGCGATAACCACTGCCTACTTCAACGAGCTTAATACCACGCGTTTGGTAGTGAGTATGTATAGCCTCAATTGCAGTGTTAATTCGTGACATAGAAATAGCTAAATCAGCAAGTACTGTATCTTTTAAGAGGCGTTTGCTAACAGGTTTGTCTGCGACAAATATTGCCGCTTCAATGATCTCAATTAATTGTTCATCACTAACTCGACGACCTGCCATACTGACCTGCTTTGCCCTTTAAAATACGTAGCTATCTATTATGACAGAACATCGCAAAAGGGGGAAAATATATCTGCTTTTAAACCTAATTAAATGTATAAAAAAAGCCAGCAATTTATGCTGGCTCTTGTATATAGTATGTTTAGCTAATATTAGCTGTTTTTATAATGCTTAAGTGCATCATCTTCAGCCACGGCTTTACCGTATTTGCTAATATAACCTTTAAACTCACCTTTGCTGATGCGTTTATCGTTATTGTTATCCATGTAACCAAAATGGTTTGAAATATCGTCATCGTCAGCTTCTTCTACTGAGATATAACCATTTCTATCGTTATCTAGACTTCTAAAATCATTTTCGATTTTATCAAATTTAGCAATTTTAGCTTTAAAAGCCGATTCACTTACTTCGCTGTCAGTTGCTACCTTACCGGTGTTTAACTGCATGTAAGTGTTAAATTCTTTACGACTGATTTCGTTATCCATATTGGTATCAATATTTGAAAAGTGACCCCAAATGTTATCGTCATCTGCTTCTACTTTTGAAATATAACCATCACTGTCATTATCCAGACTTGCAAAATCGCTATCGATTTTTTCAAGGCCTTGGTTAGAGGCACAAGCGGCTAAACTTAATGAAGCTAAAATTGTTGTTGCGAGTGTTAACTTTTTCATAAGACGTATCCTTGTAGTTAGTAAATGTCACTTTAACTAATACAAGTCCAGTGCCAAAGTGCACAAGTCACAAAAAATCAATGAGTTACGTAATGCTAGTGCATTTTATATACATTAATCAATTACTTAGCTTTGCAATGATTGCTGCCTACCTTGTAATTTTTGCAAAAAAATACCCAGTAAAAACTGGGCATTATTTTAATCTACATGTTACTGCGCAATTAGATTGCTGCGTTTTGATAACGCTTTACAAATTCAGTAACTTTTTGACCGTTACACTTTAATGAGTTTAAGTTACCAATTTTTTGGCGAACAGGCGTAAGACCTTTCTTTAACGCTGTGATACATAGCTGTGTTTCTTGTTGTGCATCTTTTGCAAACACTTCTACTTTTGATTTAGCAGCTTGGTTAGACGTTACTTTTTTAGCAATGTCGCGGATATCTTGGCCATTACATAAAACACTTTTAGAAAAACGCGATAAGTATACACCGTGTTGTGCTGCTTCTTTACGCGCTGCGCTAAAGCCTTCATTTGCACTTAATACACATAATTTAGATTCAAGTTTATTATCTTGGCTAAAGTAAGTGTTGCTTTTTGCTGATACAGACGCAGAGGCTAATAAAGCAGTAGCTAAAAGTAATTGTGTTTTCATGAGAGAGATCCTATTTGAACGACTAAACAAGTAATTTTTGCGCATTATATATTCAATAATCGCGAGATCAATTGAATTTTTTATTTATTTAAATAATTAATAAAGCATTTACAGTGTTTAAACTTTACACACCAATTGATCAACATTTGCGCAGCTATTTTCTCATTTCGATCATGTTATGTAGGCTTATTTACTGATACAATTTAGTTATAAAAACAGAGTCTAATTAAAGGTAAATTTTATGAAGGTTATTTCTTTCAATATCAATGGTCTGCGAGCACGCTTACACCAGTTACAAGCAATTATAGATAAACACCAGCCAGACATTATTGGTTTGCAAGAAATAAAAGTTCATGATGAGGCGTTCCCTCTTGAGGACGTACAAAAAATGGGTTACCACGTTTATTTTCATGGTCAAAAGGCACACTACGGTGTGGCAATGTTATGCAAAAATGAGCCTAAATCGGTATTAAAAGGGTTTGCTACCGACACCGAAGAAGCACAAAAGCGTATGATAAGTGTAACAGTTGAGCAAGAAAATGGCCGCGACCTAACGGTAATGAATGGTTATTTCCCGCAAGGCGATAATATAAATCATGAAACAAAATTCCCTTATAAGCGTCAGTTTTACAAAGACTTAATGACCCATCTAGATACAAACCACACGCCAGGTGAAGACGTTATTGTCATGGGCGATATCAATATTTCTCCCACCGACTTAGATATTGGTATTGGTGAAGTGAATGCTAAACGCTGGCTTAAAACAGGTAAGTGCTCATTTCAACCAGAAGAGCGCGAATGGCTAGCAAAATTATTAGATTGGGGTTTTAAAGATACCTTCAGAGAGCAAAACCCTGAAACAAACGACAAATACTCATGGTTTGATTATCGCTCTAAAGGATTTTTAGATAATCGGGGTCTTCGCATTGATGTTGTGCTTGCTACCCACGCTCTTGCCGAGCGCTGTATTGATACCGGTATAGATTACGAACTACGCGGTATAGAAAAGCCTTCTGACCATGCGCCTATTTGGTCAACCTTTAAATAATTCATATGTTATCGCTTGAAATACAAGGGCTACTTTGGGCCCTTGTAATCATTGTTACCTTTATAAGTGTAGAAAAAACTACCTATAAAGCACTTTATATTACCCCAGCACGGCAGATAGGTGTATTGGCGTGCGCGTTAGTTTTTGCAATGTTATGGCAAATTAAAGCGGGGATTTTAAGTGGCCTTGATTTACACATTTTAGGTGTAACTGCAGTAACGCTTATATTAGGGTGGCGCCTTACTATTTTAAGTAGCCTGCTTGCCAGTGCTTTGTTAGCGGCTTTCACAAACGTTGATCTTAATCTTTTGCCCATGCAAATACTGTTTGGCGCATTTATTCCTACATTATTAAGCTACCTTGGCTTTATAATAAGTTATCAGTATTTACCACGTCATTTTTTTGTTTATATTTTTGTGTGCTCTTTTATGTTAGCGGGCTTTATTGCATGCCTAAAAATAAGCTTAGGGGCTTTATTTTATTTACTTATAGGGCAATATAATTGGCAAGAATTGGCGGATAATTACGTATACCTAAGTGCTATCATTTGGTTTCCTGAGGCAATGCTTAACGGTATGGCCATTACGCTTTTGATCACTTATCGACCACACTGGGTTAAAACTTTTTATGATAAGGACTACCTAGACTCATGAGTCTGCAATACCATTGCCCTTTATGTAACCACGCACTGTTAAAACATAATTCATCACTTCGATGTGACAATAATCACACCTTCGACTTTGCAAAAGAAGGGTATGTAAATTTGCTACCCGTGCAGCACAAAAACTCTAAACAACCGGGTGATTCACTCGAAATGGTACAGGCTAGACGTGCTTTTTTAGAACGCGGCTTTTATGCATTTTTACAGAACGCATTAAGTAATATCATTAGTGAGCGCAAACCAAAAGTACTTATAGATCTTGGCTGTGGCGAAGGATTTTATACTCATGCTATTGCCAATAAAGTAGAGGCGCAGGTTTACGGTGTCGATATTTCTAAATCAGCCGTAAAATATGCAGCAAAGCGCTACTCGCAGTGTCATTTTAGTGTTGCATCCATTAGCCAAGCCCCCTTTAAATCAGGCACTGCTGACGTATTGCTGAGTGTTTTTGCGCCTTTATTTGATCAAGAGCTGGCCCGTTTAGCAGCGCCTAATGGCATATTAGTAGTTGCAAGCCCTGGGCCATGGCATTTGAAAGAGCTTAAAGAATATATATATGCAGATGTAGCACAACACACAGAAATTGACACGCCGAGCGGCTTTACAAAAGCTGATCAAAAGCTCATTACAGAGCAGGTTACGCTTAATTTTTCAGATATTAAAAATTTAATAATGATGACACCGTTTGCGTGGAAGTTTAGACCAGAACACTGGAGCGCACTCGAGGAAAAAGGTGAGCATACTGTCACCTTATCTTTTTACATAACTCAATTTACTAAAACTGATCTTTAGTAAACGCTTTATCCATTTTATCAAACATGTCTTTTAACAGGTGAGCAAGCTCCATATAACGGGGCTTGTTTTCGCTTAATTGAGCCTGATATCCGTTTGCAACCATTTTAGAATACAACTCGTTGTACCATTTTTGCATACTTGGTTCTAACTCTGTTTGGGAGCGCTTTCCTAACCAAAAAAGACCTTGTAAAGGAAGTGATAAGAAAAACATAGCACTGGCAATCGCTTGCGGTAAAAAATCAGGGCCTAAATAATTTAGCTGAAAAAAGAGTGTAAGCATAGCTAATATCGGCATAACAGTAATTGCAAGCTCAGTAGCTTTAATCACTTTAAATTCGTTAAACAACGGTGCTAACTCTTTACGCATAGGCCATTTTTTTGCATATTCTCTACCCGCTTGTAACTGTGACATCACACTTTTTTGCATCATGACCCCTCACATCTAAACTTTTAACCCGCAGCGCCAGCTTGACACTGCTTATAAGTGTAACACAAATAAACAGCTTCACACTTTAGCATTAAAAGTTATTGTTTTTGTATATATAAGCAACTAAACACTAAACTAAATTTACTAACTGGGTTAAAATAGTTACCTTAAAAATTAGACTTTAGTCGCTTTTTTATTACCTTTATAGTGGCTAAGTTTACCTTTAATTTTCATCTTAAGTGTATTGTTTATAGCTTAATATACACTTACTAAATTTATTGTTTATGGAAACTGCCTCTATGCCAACTACGCCCTCAAAGTCACAACACGTTTTAGTATTAAACTGTGGTAGCTCGAGTTTAAAATTTGCCATTATTGATGCTGATAACGGAAATGAAATTATTTCGGGCTTAGCTGAACGCCTAGGTTCAGAAAATCCATCTATAAAATATAAATACCAAGGTAATAAAACCGTTATTACCTTAGCTGCTAATCAAGCGCATGGCGAGGCAATTAATACGTTGGTAAGCTTGATAAAAGATCACCATTTAGATGAGCATTTAATTGCAGT
The DNA here is from genome assembly GCF_005886915.1 of Pseudoalteromonas sp. S3776. Lineage (NCBI taxonomy): Bacteria > Pseudomonadati > Pseudomonadota > Gammaproteobacteria > Alteromonadales > Pseudoalteromonadaceae > Pseudoalteromonas > Pseudoalteromonas sp. S3776. The sequence continues at coordinate 64,253 of NZ_PNCU01000008.1, forward strand.
AGGCCATCGTGTTGTTCACGGTGGTGAGCACTTTACTCAATCTGCATTAGTGGATGAAAAAGTTATTGCAGGTATTTCAGATGCTTCAAGCCTTGCTCCTTTACATGGTCATGCAAACTTACTGGGAATTTCATCAGCGCAAGCGTCGTTTGCTGGCTTGCCACAGGTTGCTGTTTTTGACACTGCGTTTCATCAAACAATGGATAAAGTGGCCTACTTATATGCACTTCCTTATAAACTTTATACAGAACACGGTGTTCGCCGTTACGGTATGCACGGCACAAGCCACTATTATGTAGCTGGACAAACCGCAGAATTAATTAATAAGCCTGTTGAGAAAAGTAACTTTATTAGTGCACATTTAGGTAATGGTTGTTCTGTGTGTGCAATTAAAGGCGGTAAGAGTGTAGATACGAGCATGGGCTTAACCCCGCTTGCTGGGTTAGTTATGGGCACCCGCAGTGGTGATATCGACCCAGGTTTGTTTAACTTTTTAACGACACAACTTAATTACGATGCAAAACAAATCGACAACTTACTTAATAAAGAAAGTGGATTATTAGGTATTAGTGAACTGTCTAACGACTGCAGAACCATTGAAGAAGCCGCTTTAGCAGGCCATGAACAAGCCACCCTTGCGCTTGATATTTTTTGCTACCGCCTTGCGAAACAGATTGCCGCCTACATGGTGCCATTACAGCAATTAGATGCGCTTATTTTTACCGGCGGTATAGGGGAAAACTCAGACATTATCCGTGAAAAAGTAATCACACAATTGGCGTTTTTAGGCTTAGATTGCGAGAAACAAGCCAATTTAGATGCACGCTTTGGTAATGAAGGCGTTATCAGCTCTGAAAAGGCAGCAACGAAAGCCGTTGTAATGCCAACTAATGAAGAATGGGTGATTGCCCTTGATGCCGCTAACATTGTGAAGGAGCTTTAATTATGGCACGTCGTATTATGTTAATTCCGGTTTCTACTGGTGTTGGATTAACATCTGTTTCTGTCGGGTTAGTGCGTGCGCTTGAGCAAAAAACCGTAAAAGTGAACTTTTTCAAGCCAATAGCCCAGCCACGCACAGGTGAAACAGGCCCTGAAAAGTCGACTCAAATTATAATGCAAGGCTCATCAATTACCCCGCCCACTCCTTTTGCATTAAGCTATGCAGAGCAAATGATTGGCGATGGTAAAGGCGATGATTTACTTGAAGAAATAGTTGAGCGCTTTGAAAGTAAAATTAATGATGACGAAGTCGCTATTATTGAAGGTATGGTGCCTACTCGCCGTCAGCCTTATGCAGGGCGTGTAAACCGCGAAATAGCCCAAACACTCGGTGCGGATATTGTATTTGTATTAACACCTGGTAATTATAACATTACGCAAATTGAAGACCGTTTAGAAATTGCTGCTGGGTATTATGGTGGGATTGATCACCCTCGCGTTTTAGGCTGCATTTTTAATAAAGTGAACGCCCCGCTTGATGAAGAAGGCCGCGCCCGCGCTGACTTGGTCGATTCATACAAAGCAGAAGAGCTCGATAACGAATTAAACCGTTTAGCATCTTTACCTATTTTCAGAAAAAATCCGTTTATGCTGTTAGGCGCCATCCCATGGGATTTTGACTTAGTCGCGCCACGCGTTAAAGACTTAAGTGCCTATTTAAAAGCAACCATTATTAATGAAGGCGACATGCTACACCGTCGCCTGCGTCGCATTACGTTTTGTGCGCGTACCGTATCAAACATTTTAAACCACTTTACACCGGGTGCTTTATTAGTAACCCCGGGCGATCGCTCCGACATACTTGTTGCTGCGTGTTTATCGGCTATGAACGGCACTAAAATTGGCGCAATTTTACTTACCGGTGGTTTTGAACCAGAGCCGCGTATAATGGCGCTGTGTGAACAAGCCATGCAAACAGGCTTGCCTATATTAGCCACAGAGGCCGATACCTGGCGTACCTCATTACTGCTGCATAATTTTAATATGGAAGTACCGAGCGATGATGACCAACGTATTGAAAAAGTAAAAGATCACAACGCAGAATATATCGATTCTGATTGGCTCGATACGCTTGCAAAAAATGTTGGCAAAACACGTAAGCTCTCTCCGCCTGCGTTTCGTTATTTACTTACTGATAAAGCCCGTAAAGCGGCTAAAACGGTGGTACTTCCTGAAGGAAATGAGCCGCGTACTATTAAAGCCGCCGCTATTTGTGGACAACGTGGTATTGCAAAAACCGTATTACTAGGCGACCGCGATGAAATAATGCGTATTGCCGAGCAACAAGGTATTGAGCTTAATGAGCATGTAAGTATTGTTGAGCCAAAATCGGTGATCAACGACTACGTTGCACCTATGGTAGAGATTCGTAAAGGCAAAGGCTTAACAGAAGTCGTAGCACAAGAGCAATTACAAGATAATGTTGTCCTTGGCACTATGATGCTCGAGCAAGGTAAAGTAGATGGCTTAGTATCTGGCGCAGTAAACACAACAGCCAATACAATTCGTCCACCGCTACAGTTGATTAAAACCGCCCCAGGGTCATCACTTGTATCGTCTGTATTTTTTATGCTGCTGCCTGACCAAGTACTGGTATACGGCGACTGTGCAATTAACCCCGACCCTAATGCAGAACAGTTAGCAGATATCGCTATTCAGTCAGCCGACTCTGCAGCCGCGTTTGGCATAGAGCCACGTGTTGCCATGATAAGCTACAGTACAGGCACTTCTGGCTCTGGCGCCGATGTAGAAAAAGTGCGTGAAGCCACGCAAATTGCCCAACAAAAACGTCCAGATTTAATTATTGATGGGCCATTGCAATACGACGCTGCAATTATGGAAAATGTTGCGCTTAAAAAGGCACCAAATAGTCCAGTAGCCGGTAAAGCTACGGTATTTATATTCCCCGATTTAAATACCGGTAACACCACCTATAAAGCCGTACAGCGTAGTGCCGATTTGATCAGCATAGGGCCAATGCTACAAGGTATGCGAAAGCCTGTTAACGATTTAAGTCGTGGCGCCCTAGTCGATGATATAGTGTACACCATCGCACTTACGGCTATTCAAGCAGCACAAGTTGAAGCGCTCAACAACGCATAAATCACACTAGTGCTTTTTATAGCCTAGCTAACATTTACTTATTAATTAGTTAGTTAGGCTATTTATACCTGCCAATTCCCATACTTATCCACAGAAATTGTGGGTAAGTTTTAAATCCTTATTATCCACAGCTACACAGTCTTAATTTTAGTAACTGTTACACCTTTAATTTAAAGCCAATAATCTATACTATTAACTGACACTATACGCTGTATGCAGGTTATTAATGTCAAAACAAACATTACAATTACACAGCACGCTGTTGTCAATTCATAGTTTAGAAGTGGATGCAGACATTCCTGTAGCGCTATTAAAGTTACCCCTATTTTTTATTTCAAAAACCCACGATGAACTTTCTATTGTTTGCCCTAGTCATTTTCCTATTGACTGTTTAGACACAGAGCCCGATTGGCAAGCACTTGAAGTCGTTGGCCCGTTAGGGTTTTCTTTAACAGGCATTATGGCCAATATATCTGGCGTACTTGCAAAGGCTAGTATTTCTATTTTTTCTATCTCAACCTACGATACAGATTATATTTTGGTAAAAAAACACACTGCGCAGCAAGCCATCACTGCACTTACAAACGATGGCTACAATTTAGTAGTAGATCAATAAATGAGAGCAGCCTCTATCGCGTTTTTAGCGCAAAATAAGCTCCCTGCCAGCGCTTTAAAAATTACGAGCCCCTTTAGCGGCAAAGTCATTGATTTAAACCAACACCCTGAGCCTTTTTTTAAGTTCTCAATCCTTGGGCCAACCGTATTGGTTGAGTTAAGTAGCCATAAAATTTTAGCCCCCTTTGATGGCACTTTAATACAGGTCAAAAATGCAGGATGTGAATTTATTCTCCAAGCAAAAAATGGCTTAAAAGTGCTTATTAATTTGTCACTACCCACGCAGCAACCTATAACCCATACACATATTGCACAGCTCAATGGCAGCAAAATAAGCAAAGGACAGCGCTTAGCTTACTTTGATTTACGCGAACTTAAATCGCCCTTACTGGCCAGCTTAGTTCTATTAAATGGCCATAACTTAGGCACGTTTCATTATTCGCACACGCAAGTAAATGCGGGTGTAGACCCCCTTTTAACTATTATTAAGAAGAACTAAACCTATGATCACTCTTTACGGCATTAGTAATTGCGACACCATTAAAAAAGCCAAAAAATACCTTAGCGACAACAACATAGATTTTACCTTTCACGATTATCGAAAAGACGGTGTAAACGAGCAGCTTGTAAGCGAATTTGCTGAGCATATTGACTGGGAGCAATTAGTTAATAAGCGTGGCACAACCTATCGCGCGCTCTCTGATGAGCAAAAGCAAAACCTAACTAAAGACACGGCTATTACATTACTTACAGAGCAACCAGCTATGATCAAGCGCCCTGTGCTTGTTAATGACAACAGCTACCACTTAGGCTTTAAAGCTGCGCAATACGATGAGATATTTAAATAATGACAAATGATGTAATTGCACTTGCCCAAGCGCTTATTCAGCGCGAGTCGGTAACCCCTGAAGATGCGGGTTGCCAAACAATGATGAACGAGCGTTTAAAAGACCTAGGCTTTAATATCGAGTCATTATTTTTTACCGATACACTCAATACATGGGCCCGAAAAGGAAGTGAGTCACCGCATTTTTGCTTTGCAGGCCATACCGATGTAGTCCCCACCGGCCCCGCATCAAACTGGCAGCACCCGCCATTTTCAGGCTTAATTGAAGATGGTTTGCTGCATGGCCGAGGCGCAGCTGATATGAAGGGCTCTCTGGCGGCAATGCTTGTTGCTACTGAGCGCTTTGTGGCTAAAAACCCAGATCATAGAGGTTCTATTTCATTTTTAATTACCTCTGATGAAGAAGGCCCCTTTATCAACGGCACAACCAAAGTAATAGATACACTTGAAGCACGCGGCGAAAAAATTGATATGTGCTTAGTGGGTGAGCCTTCATCGCGAGATGTACTCGGTGATGTAGTAAAAAATGGCCGTCGTGGATCCCTTACTGGCTTTTTAAAAGTAAAAGGTGTTCAAGGTCATGTAGCCTACCCACACTTAGCACAAAACCCAATTCATTTGGCTGCTCCCGCCATTACTGAACTTAGCCAAACAGTGTGGGACAACGGCAATGAATTTTTCCCTGCAACCAGCTTCCAGGTATCAAATATAAATGGTGGTACAGGTGCCGGTAATGTCATACCGGGTGAGCTTGAGGTGCAATTTAATTTTAGATTTAGTACCGAAGTAACTCATCAGCAATTACAAGAACGGGTTAATGCTATTTTACAAACGCATGACTTAAACTACGAATTAAGCTGGATAGTAAACGGCTTGCCGTTTATAACAGAGCATGGTCCGTTAGTTGATGCCACCGTAAATGCGATTAAATCTGTCACGGGGTTAACCACTAACCTCGAAACCAGTGGGGGTACGTCAGATGGACGCTTTATAGCGCAAACAGGCGCCAAAGTGATTGAGCTAGGCCCGCGCAACGCCACTATTCATAAAGTAGATGAATGTGTAAGCACAGATGATTTAATCGCTTTAGCTGATATTTACGAGCAAATTTTAGAGCAACTGTTAACCTAATGGCACTCGATACCAATACATTAGCAACGTGTATCACTGGACAAAGTGATACACACCTCACTGAGATTCAATCGCATCGGTTACATACTGATATTATTGATGACTTTTTAGCACTGCAAAATGGCGCTAAAAACGCTGGTTTTAAGCTGACTATTGCCTCAAGTTTTCGCGATTTCAATCGCCAAGCTATGATTTGGAATAACAAGTATTTAGGACTACGCCCTGTTTTTAATAAACAGCAGCAGGAAATTGATTTAAGCCAACTAAATGAGCTGGAAAAGTGCACGGCTATTATGCTCTATTCTGCTTTGCCAGGTGCTAGTCGGCATCATTTAGGCACTGACCTTGATGTGTATGATAGCGCCGCAATTGACGATGACTATAAGCTGCAACTTACCCCTAATGAATACCAACATGAAGGGCCCTTTGCACCACTGAGTCAGTGGCTTGATAATAACTTAGCAAAATATGGTTTTTATCGCCCCTACAAACAGGATTTAGGCGGTGTAGCACCTGAGCTTTGGCATATTAGCCATATTAAGCAATCTCAAGTGTTAGTAAGTGCATTGAGCGAAGAGATGCTTTACGAATGTATAAGCAACAGCGATTTAGAGGGTAAGTCAGCCATTTTAAATAATTTGCCCGCACTCTATAAACGCTTCATAACAAATGTAAGCCCACCTTAATAGGGCTTATTTTTTGTTTAAAATAAAGACCAAAACAGCACCTAAAATCAGCGAGCTTGCTATTAAAAACTCAAAAGTAAGTTGCTCAGATAAAAATATAACCCCAGCAAATGCTGCAAGTACAGGCACACATAACTGTACAACCGCCGCTTGTGTACTTTTAAGTAGTGGCATGGCCACATACCAAATGCTGTAACCTATGCCTGATGCAATAGCGCCCGAAGCGCAGGCTAGCAGCACGCCTTCTATACTCACTGTTTTTAAATAACTTATTGCTACAATTAATAAAACAGGAATAGCCACTAAACTTCTTATAAAATTAAAGGCGGTGGTACGCAAAGGAGATACACACGCTTTACCGCGTATACTGTAAACACCCCATGCAACGCCACTGAGCGCCATAAGCGATGCCCCTAACAAAGAAGGCACTGCGGCAGAGGGCAACATTAAATATATAAATCCAGCTAATGCGACAAAAAAAGCCCCCCACTGCAACTTACTCAGCTGCTCTTTTTTATATATGCCCCAACCAATCATGGTAAGTTGCACCGCCGAAAATAAAATGAGCGCACCGGTGCCCGTATCAAGCTCTATATAAGCAATAGAAAAACAAAGTGCATATATCAATAAACTAATACTGCTACGCCAACTTCCCGTATCGCTTAAAATAGCGTTATTAAGCATGCCCTTACGTTTTAGGTTATACGTATATACAGTCATAATTAAGCCTAAACAAATGGCTCCGCTCAGTAGCCTAATTAGAGTAAAATTCCACGCGTCAATATACCCTTGCGCGAGCGCCATACGGCAAAGTAAAGAGTTTGCCGCAAAGGCAATTAATGCAACTAGGGTGTATAACGTGGCTTTCAAAATCGCTCCTTAGCTAAAACCTTACAATGAGATGCTTTAAATTGGCTTGCTTAGCCAGCTGTGTATTTAAGCAGCTGAGCCATTTAGCTGTAAAGCCGCATTATTGTATTTACTATACTTTTAATCGATGCTTTATAACTTTCTATACTGCCAAATTGCTGTAATTACACGCCTCTCCTCTCGTATTCACAGGCAATTCATAATGATTCGCCTACCTTAAATACACGTAACTAGGGCGTGTTGACCTTTGATGGTTGAATTTGCAGCAGTATGTTTGGTTTTTAGGCAAGGCAGAGTCTATGAAGTGTGGTTACTCCCCATAAATAGGCGATAACGCAGCATAAATGCCAAACATGCGCTGCCCTTCGGGTTCTGCCTAGGGTCGATAAACTCTTTGTTGCCTACATGGATGTAGGTAAGGGGCGTGAGCAGGACGCGGAAGCTTTGCTCGGTTTTTACTTAGCCCACTAGGTTACAAACCTCGCGCCGCGATTTAATCACCCCTAGGTTGAACAAATTTCAATCCGCAAAGGCCAACACGCCCTAACGCGTGCTGACCTTAGGGAGAATAGCTTTTAATCCTCACCGGTCTATAAGCCCTAAAGTAGGCTACGCTTTTTTACACTATTTCACACAAATCTAAAACCAGAGTATGTTAATCTTTAAACCCTAACTATATAGGAGTGCTCAGTGCGCCAAAGTATAATTTTAAGTGTTTGTTTTATATTAAGTGGATGCAGCACCATAGGCTTTAATGATTTATTTAACGACTATGCAAGCCAAATGACGCCTGTAAGAAACGCAATTCAAAATAACAATATTGAACAGGCCAAATCACTTATTGCAAATAACAGTAAATTACACAGTAGCTATTTACTGAACCAATTAGAGCAAGCCCGTTTAAAAGACCTTGCTAATGAGCAAAGTGTTTCACAACAACAATTTGAAAATGTATACACTCAGGTACAAACAAAACGAGAAGCTGCAAAAATTCAATTAAGTGCAGGGCTTGAACAAAGTAACGCCTTATTTACTAACGACTCTGCCATTACTTATGTACCACCGGCATATGAAATGAGCATGCTACATAGCTACAAAGCGCTTAATTATGTATACAACAATGATTTAGAAAGCGCCTTGGTTGAGATACGCCGCGCTAACAAAGTACAAGTAGATGCACTTGCTGATAATCAAACACAAATAAACGACACAATAGAGCAAGCACAACAGCATTACCCAAGTATGAGTAATGTGACACGCGATATAAAAAATGGTTTTCAAAATGCTTTTACGTTTTATTTATCTGCACTGTTGTACCAACGTGATAAACAATATGATGACGCTTACATCGACTATAAAAAAGCATTAGAGATTCAACCTAATAATCACTACTTACAGCAAGATGTAATGCGATTAGCAAAAAAACAAGGTTTTAGCCAAGATTTAGAAGAGTTTGAACGCCACTTTAGTCCATTACAGCCCTTACCTTCTGCACACGGTGAAGTGGTTATATTGGTTGAACAAGGCTTAGTGCCTAAACAAGATGAATTTAAACTACGCTTGCCTATTTACACCTCAGGTGGCGATGCGCGTTTTTACAGTTTAGCCATGCCAGTTTATAAAGATAATGCGTTTGTACCTAATGTTAATAGCGTAAATATAGGTTCGCAAAATTTAGAACTTGACCCATTAGTGCATATAGAAGCATTAGCAGCTAAAACATTAGAGCAGCAAATACCGGCTCGTGTATCTAGGCAAGTATTGCGTTTGGTAGCCAAAGAAAAAGTGCGCGCAGAGCTTGCGCGTAGCACAGGCGATGTTGGCAATATTATTGCTAATATTTACAATTTGGCGTCCGAGCAGGCCGATACACGCAGCTGGCTTACTTTACCTAATCAAATAAGCATGGCACGCAGCAGTTTAAGCGCTGGGTCGCATTCACTTTTAATAGGTAACCATACGCCTATTAATTTTACCGTTAGTAAGCAAGGGTTAACCTTAATTTACCTAACCTCTATTAATAACTATTTTAACTACCATGTGGTTCAACTTTAGGAGTCATCATGAAATATACTTTGCCATTAGTGGCCGCATTAATGCTTGGGGCATGTGCAAGCCAACCTGATACATCAGGTATTTCGGTTGAGCAAAGCAAAAATACATTTAACGAACAGTTACATGTTGATAATCCTGCTCTAGGTGAAAAGCTTGCCATTACCGATGTGAAAACACGCCAGACAAACCAGTTAACCGACGTGGTAGTAACACTAAGCAGCCAATATAAAAAATCGCAATATTTACAATATCAGTTTAATTGGTACGACAAAGACGGTTTTGTAATTAAAGGAAACCACTCACCTTGGCAAGCCTTAACACTGTTTGGTTTTTCTAAAACACAATTACCCGGTTTAGCGCCTACACCGGATGCGGTTACATTTTCGCTTGCTGTAAGAGAAGTGTCGACCGACGCACAAGAATTTAAAGAATAAGGGTTATAAAAATGATCACTACGCAATTTAAAACATTATCAAGTTATGCTGCAATTGGCCTTAGCGCACTCATTTTAAGCGGTTGTGCTAATAAAGCCGTAGTCAGTTACGGTGATGCACAAGCTGTAGAAACCACCGATATAAACTTTGGCTCTACCGATTTGCAAAAAGTAGCCAGCCAAATGACCGACTCACTGCTTAGCTCGCCCGTTGTTGGCACAATGACGCAAAACAAACGCCCAGTGGTGTTTGTCGAGCGTATTAAAAATAAAACCAGCGAACACATAGATACCGAATCTATCACCGACTCAATCTCAACGCAGTTATTACGCAGCGGTAAATTTCGTTTTGTTGACATGACCCGCGTTGAATCAGTACGTGAGCAGCTTAACTTTCAAAATGAAGATGCGCTCGTAAACCCAGCCACAGCTGTAGCGTTTGGAAAACAAATTGGTGCGCAATACATGCTATATGGCAACCTTTCGAGCATTGTTAAGTCAAATGCCGATAAGTCAGACGTGTATTACAAATTTACAATGCGCTTAATGGATATGGAAAGTGGCCTAGTAGAGTGGGCAGACGAAACTGAAATTCGTAAAACGAAAGAAAAATCGACATTTGGTTGGTAATAAACCCCACGCAAAGGCTAAATATTGCCTTTGCGTAGCACCAACAGGAGACATCTATGAAAGCCTTAACCATAGCAATGTGTGCATTGCTCACACTCAGTGTACCTAGTTTTGCAAACTATGAGCGAAACAAAGCCGTGCCTGTGCAGCAAGTATTATTTGGTGATGTAAAATCTGTTCGCAAAATAACTGAGCAAGAACTCGTCCAAGATAAAAACAGTGGTTGGAAAACCTTTGGCGGTGCCCTACTCGGTGGTGTTGTTGGTAATCAGTTTGGTGGTGGAAGCGGGCGAACGGTCGCCACTATTTTGGGTTCTGTCATCGGTGGTAGTGTTGCCCATAATAATCAGCAAAAAAGTTATTATAAGCAAACCCACCTAGTCGAATTACTGATTCAAGTAGAAAACGGCGACCAATACATGGTGGTACAAGACCAAGATCAGTCAATGCGCTTTAGTAAAGGTGATAACGTACGCCTTGTTTATTTAAGTGATAATACCGTAAGAGTAGACCGCGCTTACTAACAAGCCGTACCAGCATTTTCACTTTAATAAAAAACGAGCTATTTAAGCTCGTTTTTTATTTTACAACGCGTTAGTTAGAATTAACTAAACTTGGCGATAGTCTTTAAAAAAGCGCTGCATTTTAAGCATGGCACTAGACAAATCATCCTTATTAGGTAAAAACACCAATCTAAAGTGATCAGGCTCAGGCCAGTTAAATGCTCGCCCATGTACAAGTAATATTTTTTCTGCTTTGAGTAAATCAAACATCATTTTTTCGTCATCTGTTACATTAAAATGCGCTGTGTCTACTTTGGCAAACGCGTAAAGCGCCCCTTTTGGCTTTTTACAACTTATCCCTTCAATCGCATTAAGCCCACGCCAAGCAATATCACGTTGAACATACAATCGCCCGCCTGGGTCTATTAAGCTGTCTATTGATTGTACGCCACCCAATGCTTGTTGAATTGCATATTGAGCTGGCACATTGGCACATAAGCGCATAGACGATAAAATATCGAGCCCTTTACTTAAATCTTCCATTGCTGAGGTACGCCCGCTTAGTACCATCCACCCCATGCGTATACCTGCCGCACGATAAGTTTTAGCTAACCCATTAAAGGTAATGATTGGCACGTCATCACACAGTGCACCAATAGAGGTATGGGTGATGCCATCATATAAAATCTTTTCGTAGATTTCATCGCTAAGCAATAACAGCTTATGCTCGCGTGCTACATTAATTAACTCTTTTAATAAATCGTCACTATAAACCGCGCCAGTAGGATTATTAGGATTAATTAGCACAAGTGCTTTGGTTTTTGACGTAATTTTGCTTTTTATATCTGCAATATCAGGGAACCAATCTTGTTCTTCATCGCACAAGTAATGAACAGGGTTGCCGCCTGCTAATTTAACTGACGCAGTCCACAGCGGGTAATCAGGTGCTGGAATAAGCACTTCGTCATCATTATTTAATAGCGCTTGGGTGATCATTTGAATAAGTTCACTCACCCCATTACCTATATAAATATTATCAACATCAAGGTTATGTAAACCCCGTTGCTGATAATGCTGATAAACCGCTACACGAGCTGAGTATAAGCCTTTAGAGTCGCAATAGCCCTGAGCCGAGTACAAATTACGAATAATATCGCGGTGCATGTCCTCTGGCATATCAAAACCAAATGCAGCAGGGTTACCAATATTAAGCTTTAGTACTTTCTGACCCTCGTCCTCCATTTTTTTGGCTTGTGCTAAAACCGGTCCACGAATGTCATAACATACACCCTCTAATTTGTGACTCTTTTTAATATCTGACATTTTTACCTCTTTGCGGCGAACTGGCTTTATAGTATAAAAATTAAACTTGGTAATGCGAGGGGTATAATCGTTAAAATTGTGGCATCAGCCCAAGGATGCTCCTTAGGCTATGCGATCTTTAATTTATTATCGAGAGGCCAAACACGCACTAGACGGTTCTAAGACTACCCTAGTAAAGGCGTAAAATGCTAGCGTAATTAGTTGCTTAGTACTGAAATAAATTCACGCTGGCAGATAATGCTAGTTAGCCTCTAGCCAAGCTCTTAACTGCGCTTGTGAACCACTTACTTGAGCTAACAAATCAGTAGATGCGTTAACTGCTTTTTCTACATTATCTTGATTTAAATTAAGCTCAACTTCTCGGGCCACCTCAGATAAACTCGTCGCACCAAACTGAGCTGCATTCGATTTTAAACTATGGGCGTGACGTATAGCCGCTTCTTTATCGTTACCAATAGTCGCTATTACTTCATTTGCAAGGCGCTCGAACTCACTACAGCAAAATTCAAGTGTATCTTTAAACTGCTCGCCCAGTAACGACTGCATACTTTGCAAGGCAGCGTCATCTATTTGTATTTCTGTCATATTTTAAGCCCTTTTTAACATTCCGTGTCATTTTATAATTAATAGTATTACTGTATATCTATGCGTAAAAAAATCCAACTTTATTGCTTTATAAATGTATAATTATCAGAATACTCTCACTATAAAAAGTTTAAGTAATGAGTCGCAAAATTTGTGAACGCTGTAAGTTCACGCCCTCAACCTGTATATGCAAGGCTGTTTCACGTATAAACAACAAAGTTAGAGTTATTATTCTACAACACCCAAGCGAAGAAAAAATAGCTAAAAACACTGCAAAATTAGTTAATTTAAGCCTTACTGGTTGCGAAATAGTCAAAGGTGAAAATAATAATGACTTTGCAATACTAAAAAGCCTGCCTTTAGAATCAACAGTTTTACTTTACCCTAATGAGCAGGCTATAAATTTAGATGAGAAAGCTCGCAGCGCTGTGATAAACAATATCACTCATTTAATTGTGATAGACGGCACATGGAAAAAAGCCTATAAAATTTTACAGCTCACCCCATTGCTAAGTAAGTTCAAAACCGTGAGCTTTAAGCAGTTGCCGAAAAACCGTTATGCTATTCGAAAAGCCCCTAGAGCTGATAGTCTCTCTACACTTGAGGCCGTTGCACATAGTTTGTCTTTATTAGAGCAGCTAGACCCTGCTCCACTTTATAATTTATTAGACGAATTAATAAAAAAACAAACCCAACACATGCCTGAATACGTAAAAGCCCGTTACTTAAATTAACCACACTTAAATTATAATGCGTAGTTACCCAAACAGACTAAAACGAGGCTTTACACGCCAAGGCCCCGATTATCGCTTTGACGACCAAGTCGACTTTAGCGATATTAGAGATACCTTTGGTTTTAGGTCTATGGTGATCGGTAAATGGGTAACCAAAGAAGAGCGTTTTATTAGTGCAAACTTAATTTACGATGCCCTCGCCGACCTTGCTCAAATACTACATTTACCGCCCAAAGCCATTGGCCTGCGCGGCAAACTAAATTTTGCCTTTGGGCACGGTGGACAAAAAGGTGTGCAAGCGCATTATAACGCAGCCTCGCAAACCCTTGCGCTTGCTAAAAACGCGGGCGGTGGCGCACTTGCTCACGAATGGTTTCATGCATTTGACCACCACATAAGCGAGCATTTATTTGCAGCTAAACCTCGCTTTGGATTTGCATCAAAATTATGGCTTTCAAATACACCTAACTTAGCTCACCCTCTAAATAAAGCGCTAAACGATTTTTACAAAGAAGTATTTTTAGATTGTCATGGAGAAGATGCGAATGAGTTTGTACAAACATGCATTAAACACGACCAAGCCCACAACATGAACTACATGAGCATGCCTGAGGAGTTAGCAGCACGCTGCTTTGAAGCCTGCATAGATGCCCACAACACTATTCAAAATAGCTTTTTAGTCAGTGGCTTAAAAAGCAGTAATTTAATATACCCAAGTGCTCAGCATGTTAATAAAGCAAATGAAGCGCTTAATAAATATTTTGAACTACTAGGTTATGCACTTCATAAATTTCAATAAGTTACAAGCTACCTTGTAAATTTTATTTACGTGAAAAATCTTATATTTAAACTATCCTATCCTAAAGAATAAATAGTTTAAATAAATAGCATTTAAATGGTAAATACTGATCCTACATATAAAAAGCGCAGTGCTATCTCTTTTGTTTATATTGTTACTTTAACTGTTATAGCGATTTTATCTATTTGTATACACTTTATGCTTGAAGAAGTCATTGAAGCGCAATCCGATACGGGGAAAATAGTTAATGTAAGTGGCCAACAAAGAATGCTCTCACAACGGGTAAGCATGTTTACATTTGAGTATTTAATGTATGGCTCGCAGGATTCAAAATTACTGGCCATTAATGCTTTAAACTCTTAAAAAAATAATCATAAGTACTTATTGAGTGAGCACTACGGGGCGCAAGTATTAGGTAACGAAAGCCCGCTATCAGACGAGCTATTAGCAATGTATTTTAAAGAGCCAATTAATGTTGATAAAAAATTAAGGATGTTTTCAGATAGAGTTGAAGAGGTACTGAAAATAAAAACACTTAATTTAGATACAGCTCAAGAAAGCTTTTTTTCTTTAGCAAAAGAGCCGCTTTTAAAAGCATTTAATGCGGTGGTTATGCAGTACGAAAAAGAAAGTGTTGATCGAATTAAAAAACTACATACTATTCAAGGTATTGTAATTATTGTAATTTTACTCTCTCTTCTAGTTGAGCTTTTACTCGTTTATAAAGCCAGAAATAAAAAACAGATTTAATATTAGTTCGTTCAGTTAAGTAATTAAGCGTTTAAACTAGCTAACAACACGGCCATTTAAACGCTTAAAAACTTTATATTGTTATAAGTTATCGTCACTAATGCGGCTTGCTACCGCACTGCTTTGATCTTTATATTTTGCATCTTTACGAATGTTGTATGGCTTTTCGCACGGGCCTGAAAGCATTTCAAAACTCATTGCACCAATTTTCATCATTGGGCGCAGCGCTAGTGGTAACTTACCTGAGTTATAAAATTCTAAAACAATATTGCCACTCCAACCTGGGTCGATTCTGTGTGCTGTTACATGCACCATTAAACCTAAGCGGGCAAGCGATGAACGTCCGTCTAACCAGCCGACTATATCAGCAGGTAATGTTACTTTTTCATGAGTAATGGCCAGCGCAAGCTCGCCTGGGTGTAAAAAGAAAGCTTCCCCATCAGCAAGCTCAATCTCTTCACTCATTATTGATTCCATAGCTTTATTAAGCTGATCTTTAGGGCCACTTAAATCTACGTACGCTGCATTGTGTGCGTTAAAAGTTCTAAATTTATTCCCTAGGCGCAAGTCTGCTGTTACGCCCGAAATCATCTCGCTCGTTGGCGCAGGCTCAATAACAATACGGCCGTCATTTAGGTATTCTTTTATATGTGTGTCTGAAAGTCTCATTTTTAATCTTCTGTAATCACAATTTCAACACTGCTTTGGTGTTGCTGATAAAAAAGCGTGCTGGCAATCAGTCTTGCCGCAGCACTGTATGTGTCGCTAATATCTGCGCTGGTATCGCTGGCAATAAGTTTACCCTGCTCTGAATATTCACGAATATCTATAGCAAGTGGAATATGGCTTAACACCGGTACGCCGTGTTTATGGGCTAGTTTTTCTGCGCCATCTTTACCAAACACATGGTTTGCTTCACCACAATGAGTACAAATGTAATGGCTCATATTTTCAATTAAACCAAGCACCGGTACGTTTACTTTATTAAACATAGCAATGCCCTTTTGAGCATCGGCTAAAGCTAAGTCTTGTGGCGTAGTCACAATAACCGTACCACTGGCTGGTACTTTTTGGCTCATAGTTAGCTGTATATCACCGGTACCTGGCGGCATATCAACAATCAGATAATCAAGTTCACCCCAATCTGTTTCGTTTAACAATTGGTTAAGCGCTCCAGATGCCATGGGGCCTCGCCACACTGTTGCGTCATCACTTGGCACTAAAAAGCCGATTGATTGCGCTTTAATGCCGTTAGCATCAAATGGCTGTAGTAGTTTGTTATCTTTGGTTTGTGGCTCTGCGCCTACAAGCCCCAATAACATAGGAATAGATGGTCCATAAATATCGGCATCTAAAATCCCTACTTTAGCGCCTTCATTTTTTAGCGCACCCGCTAAATTTACCGCGGTAGTTGATTTACCCACACCGCCTTTACCCGAGGCAACCAGCACAATATGTTTAATGGCTTTAAATTTTGCAGGTTCATTTATGATAACCGAAGAATTTATGGTTACTGATGTTTTTATACTTTCACTTACATGCTGCTCAACAAGCGGCATTTCTGATTGCGCTGCAAAAGGCAGTATCAGTTTTATACGTATTGATTTATCGTCATTTTGTGAAATGCTATCGATAAAGCTTTCATCAATACCCACGGCAAACGCCGCGCTACGATACGCCGCTAAAGCGGTAATAATCGGTTGTTTTTGAACCGATTTAGAGGAGAATAGTTTCGACAGTCCAAACATAGCAATTAAATAGCGTTTCTTTGATGAAAAGTGCCACAGAATTATGTAACATTCAGGGCATTAACACCAGTCAATTAACAAAAATCCATAAGCTAAGCGACCTATTAGTCCAAAGCTTATTGATAAATTAATGATAATCGCTTTTTTTGTAGTAAAAAGGGTGATTTATCCTCAATTCGGAATGATTATGACGCAGCGAAAGATCCTCATTACCAGCGCATTACCTTATGCAAATGGCCCTACTCACTTAGGCCATTTATTGGAATATATTCAAACTGATATTTGGTCACGTTTTCAAAAACTACAAGGCCATGAAGCGTATTATGTTTGCGCCGACGATGCTCACGGCACGCCAATTATGCTAAATGCGCAAAAGCAAGGGATCACGCCTGAAGAAATGGTTAAAAATGTAAGCATTGAACGCCAGCGCGACTTTGCCGACTTTAACATTAAGTTTGATAATTACCACAGCACCCACAGCTCAGAAAATAAAGAATTGAGTGAGCTTATTTATAACCGCCTAAACGATGCTGGTCATATTAAAAAGCACACCATTTCACAGTTATTCGACCCTGAAAAAGGCATATTTTTACCCGATCGCTTTGTAACAGGTACTTGCCCTACGTGTAAGTCTGAAAACCAAAATGGCGATAGCTGTGACTCGTGTGGCGCAACTTATAGTCCTACCGAATTAATAAACCCGCGCTCGGTAATGTCAGGTGCTGAACCTATTTTAAAAGATTCAGAGCACTACTTTTTTGACCTGCCAGCGTTTGAAGGCATGCTAAAAGAGTGGTTACACTCTGGTACTATTCAGCAAGAAATGGCTAACAAACTAGATGAGTGGTTTACCGATGGCCTGCAACAGTGGGATATCAGCCGCGATGCACCTTACTTTGGTTTTGAAATTCCAAACGCACCTGGTAAATATTTTTACGTGTGGTTAGATGCGCCTATTGGCTACATGGCCAGCTTTAAAAACTTGTGTGACGAAAAAGGCCTCGACTTTGATGCGTTTTGGGCTGAGGGTTCTGATGCTGAGCTGTACCACTTTATTGGTAAAGACATTATTTACTTCCACAGCTTATTTTGGCCAGCCATGCTAGAGGGCGCTAACTTTAGAAAGCCAACTAACGTGTTTGCACATGGCTTTGTAACTGTAAACGGCGAAAAAATGTCTAAATCTAAGGGTACGTTTATAAAAGCACGTACTTACCTTGATAACCTAGACCCAGAATATTTACGTTATTACTACGCAGCTAAATTAAACAGCGGCATTATTGACCTTGATTTAAACCTAGAAGACTTTGCACAACGTGTAAATTCAGACCTAGTAGGTAAAGTAGTAAACATAGCAAGCCGTTGTGCGGGCTTTATTACCAAAAAGTTCGACGGTAAATTAAGCAGTACAATCATGCAGCCTGAATTACTTAAAGAATTTCAAGCTGCGGCACCAAGCATTACTGCCCACTATGAAAACCGTGAATACAGCCGCGCTATTCGTGAAATTATGGCCCTTGCCGACAAAGCAAACCAATTTATTGATGCCGCAGCACCTTGGGTACTTATTAAAGATGAAGCAAAACAACAAGAAGCGCACGAAGTGTGCTCGCTTGGCCTTAACTTGTTCCGTGTTTTAATTACCTATTTAAAACCTGTATTACCAGGTATGGCTGCGAACGTAGAAGCCTTTTTAAACGACGACTTAGCGTGGGATGGTGTTCAAAATGCACTAGTAAACCACCCTATTAATAAGTTTAAGCCGTTAATGCAACGTGTAGAAATGGATAAAGTGAACAAAATGGTAGAAGAATCAAAAGAAAGCCTAGAATCAAAAGTAACAATTGACCCTAATAGCCCACTTGCAAAAGAGCCAATTGCAGATGAAATTGAATTTGATGACTTTGCAAAAGTAGACTTACGCGTGGCCAAAATTGCCAAAGCAGAGCACGTTGAAGGCGCCGACAAACTACTTAAACTTACACTTGATTTAGGCGGCGAAACTCGCCAAGTGTTTGCAGGTATTAAATCAGCTTATGCACCAGAAGACATCGAAGGCAAACTTACTGTAATGGTTGCAAACCTTAAGCCACGTAAAATGCGTTTTGGTATGTCTGAGGGCATGGTACTAGCTGCAGGCCCTGGCGGTAAAGAAATTTATATTCTTAACCCAGATGATGGCTCAGAGCCTGGTATGCGTGTAATGTAATATATTACTTAAAATAAACCGCTGATATCAGCGGTTTTTTTATAGTTAAAAAACCGCTGATAGATAAGTCTCTTAATAAAATAAAGTGAATTAAAATTATGAGCCAAATTTTAAATGCCCACAGAATAAAAATAAGCAAGAAAATAAGGCAAGATAAATTGGTGGCTATTATTCGCTTAAAGCAACAAAGCGATGTAGCCCCCTTAATTAATTGCTTAGTTAATGCAGGCATTAACGCACTAGAAATCACCTCAAATACACCAGGCTTTGAGCAAGAAATAACAAAAGCACGTGCTGCTTATAAAAATACACTTATTGGCGCTGGCACAATAATTAACACCGCCCTTGCGCACCAAGCGATTGATGCCGGTGCGCAATTTTTAGTCACACCCAATACTAATCAAGCCGTTGTAGAGCTTGCCCACCGCCATGGTTTACCTGTGTTAATGGGGGCACTCACCCCTACCGATGTCGCCAATGCTATAGACTATGGCGCCGATATTATTAAGGTTTTTCCTGCAGGCAGTATGGGGGTTAATTACTTTAAAGCGCTAACGGGACCTTTTTCTGATGTGCCATTAATGCCCGTAGGCGGCATTAACTTAGACAACCTAACAGATTGGTTTGAAGCGGGGGCATGCGCAGTGGCAGTAAGTAGTGATTTTAGTAAGCCGATAAACAACAACCATCAATACGACACATTAAGCCAATTGGTGTGCAAATACATATCAGCGCTTGCTTAACAAACTAAATAATACTGGCTAAAAGTGAGCTTTTATTAAGGGTAATCCAGCTTTAATAACGCTCTTTTAAATACCTAATTTCTTTTTGATTTTAGTTTGCCACTCGAGTGCAAGTTCGGGTAGTTCAAGTGCTGCTAATAATACGTTTTCATAATCTGGGTATTGTTTATCAAAAAACGCCTGAAACAACGTTTTAACCGAAATATTATGCGAAGCTTTATATTCAATAGTAACTGCATCGCCCGTTTTTGCAATACCTTGCTCAAGCACTCTAAAGTAAACACCCGTGTGATAATACTGCGTAAACAGTTTTAGGCTTTGTTTATTATTAAGTGCAATAGCCAGTTTAAAGCAAGGCACACGCGGCTGGCTTACCTCAAGCAGTGCAGTACCTACACGAATACGATCGCCTATATGAATGTTTTGCTCATCAAGATCTGAAATTGTAAAGTTTTCGCCAAAGGCACCGACTGCTAAATCATCATTTTTTAGGGTGCGTTTCCAGTAAGCATAATGACTATGTGAAAACGCATAAACCGCTTTATCCACCCCACCGTGATTAACTAAATCGCCTTGTTCATCACCTATTATATTTAGCTTTTCAATAACAACCGGCTCGTTGGTTGGCGTTTTAAAAATACCGGTTTTAACTTCTTTGCCATTATGAACAACCGTTTTTATTTTAGAGATATTGGTAGAAATTATTTTCATATTAAACCTTTGATTAGCTACGTTAGTTAGCCTGTAGCTAATTTATACTATTATCAAAACCTATATTTAACAGGCATTAACTAGAACTAAGCGCTAAATAAAGCAGGCCAGAAAGAGGCATACTCATAATAAATACATATCCATAAAAAAAGGCAATACCACCTGCAGACGTCTTATCTACATCTGAGCTTATAATAGCGCCACCTATTGGAATGAGTAAAAATATATTAATACAGGTACATAATAAAAATGCATCCCCGAATGCAGGAACAACTGATGCTGCAACGCATAAAGCAAGCACAAGCATATTACTTAAACCGTCTTTAATTTGTCGCTTATTTTCAATAATTTTTATAACAAAAACACAACAAAGTAGCCCTAAAAAATAAAGTGTGGGCCAATATATTTCATACCAGTTTTCAACTATTAAGTGGCCAATTAACCAATTAAAGAACCCACCTGCCAAAAGAAATGAAAAAATTGAAGTAAGGACAGTGCTCGTATTTACTTTTCTTGTCATAACGTATCTCAAATTTAGCAATAACGATAAAAGAAGAGACCCGGCAGTAACTATAAAAAGCAAAACAAAGGCACCCCAGAAGTCTTCTGTAGATATATAAGCAAGACTTGGTGTTACACCTAATACAAGTTGGTTAATTGGCTTATTTTCTGATGAATATTTGGCTTTTGCGTACAACGCAAAGTAAATACAGAACGGTTGCAAAAAAATAGCCAATAAAAAGAGTGTATAAGTTTTCATCTTTCATCCTTGATGAACAGTAGAGCAATGTTATAAGCCGGTAATATATAATAATGTTAAAAAAAGGAACACCACGAGTATAGGGGTAAATACATAGAAAAGGATATTTGCTATGATTTTGTGTTTTTCTCTAAAGCGAAGCATGCCATTGTATGTCGCTCTAAAAAGTGGAAATGTAATAAAAGCTCTAAAAATTGCCCATGAAACGAAACTGCAGTGAAGTTTTATTTCAAACCAAAACTGCTCCGGATTAATCTTTAAAGATTGACTCGGCGAGCTTTTGGACCCAATTGACCACCCAGTTAATAGCTCTAACATAATTATAAAAATAAGTAGAGCCGCAATCCAAAGGTAAGCTGACTCTATCGATTCTCTTTTTGAGATAAGTTTTTTCATTAATATTATAAACGCATATATATAGGCTTACACGGACCTACTTTTCCCACTTTTTTAACGCTTGCTTGTCGCTTTGTTTAAATTCGACCCAATTTGATGAATCTTTAAAATGCTCTTTTTTCCAAAACGTGGCGTGGTTTTTTAAGTAATCCATAATAAATTGTGCGCCTTCAAACGCAGCTTGGCGGTGGCGGGAGGTTACGCCAACAAATACAATTTGCTCCCCAAGCGCTAAATAGCCGACTCGATGAATAATGCTTATGCGAGCAAGTTGCCAGCGTGTTTGCGCTTGCTCAGCTATTGATTGCAGTAGTTGCTCAGTCATACCTGGGTAGTGCTCAAGCTCAAGGGCGATTACGTTATCGCCGCTACTAAATTCTCGCACAAGCCCTGTGAAAGTAACTACAGCACCATCGCTTTTGTTATTACTACAAAGTGCGTCATGTTGCACGCCTACTGAAAAATCGTGCGTTTGTACTTTAATGCTTATACTCATTAGCCACCTGTAACGGGTGGGAAAAAAGCAAGTTCATCCCCTGCTTTTACAAGCTCATCGCTTGATGACATAGTTTGATTAAGCGCACACAAAACATCACGCTCTTCAAGCCACGCCTGCCAAAGCGGATTTTGCTCAACCAGCATGTGTTTAAACGCTTTAATGCTAAGGGGGTGCGCTATCTCAACGGTTAACTTATCGCATTTTAGGCGTTCTTTTAGTTGGCCAAAAAATAGTACCTTTACCTGCCTTGCAGCTGCATTAGTATTATTTAAATTAGTCTCGCTGCCAGCTGCCATGCTTGCCCCCTGCTTTTTGCGTGACACGCATACCGTGTATTTCCATAAGCGGATCGGCGGCTTTACACATATCAAATAGTGTAAGGGTCGCCACAGATACAGCGGTGAGCGCTTCCATTTCAACGCCCGTTTTGCCCGCCAATTTACAGTAGCTGGTGACTTTAATCTGGCTATTTGCTTCATCAAGCTCAAAATCAACAGCTACTTTACTCAGTGCAAGCGGATGACAAAGCGGAATTAAATCGGCGCACTTTTTAGCGCCCTGAATACCTGCAATACGGGCAACGCCTAGCACGTCACCTTTTTTATTTTGATTAAGCAGCACTTGCTCAAAAGCCTGTTTGCTCATTTTAATATAGGCCTCGGCAGATGCATCGCGCAGAGTAACCTCTTTTAGCGATACATCAACCATGTTTGCTTGGCCATTTTCGTCTACGTGGCTCAGCATCTTATTGCTCTCGTGATTCGCATTTTTTACCAATAGTAATATGCGGGGCAAAGTTACATGGCTTGTGCATTGAGTCTAACTGATCTTTTATAATACCTGTCCAGGCTGTTTTACATGCGCCCGTAGAGCCTGGCATACAAAATATAACGGTATTATTAGCAAGGCCCGCGAGTGCACGCGATTGAATAGTTGAGTTACCAATTTCGCCGTACGAAATATGTCTAAATAGCTCGCCAAATCCATCTACGCTTTTATCAAATAGCGGTGCAAATGCCTCAGGGGTTGAGTCGCGCTCGGTAAACCCCGTACCACCGGTGACTAAAATAGCGTGAATGGTGTCATCGGCAATCCACTGCGAGGCAACTGCTCGCATTTGATAAACATCATCTTTAACTATGTCTTTATCCGCTAAGTGATGGCCGGCTTCAGTAAGGGCTTTAATTAAATAATGGCCTGAGGTATCCGTAATTTCATCACGTGTATCGCTTACTGTCATTACGGCAATGTTTAATGCGATTTGTGACTCAGTTGTGTGGCTCATAGGGTTCTTCTCAATAGATTAGGTTTGTGTTGGTCAAATTGCTCATTAACAGCTTTAAATTGCGCCGGTGTATTAGTATTAACAAGCGCATATTCTTTATCACATTTAAGCGTTTGCACACCAATACTACGGGTAAACTGTTTAATTGATTTATGACTCTTTGCGTTTATGAGTAATTGTTTTAAATGACGTTTAACGCTTTGGGTGTTACGAATATACAGGGGTAACGGTTCATTTTCAAAGTGCCATGCATGTATTTGTGGCTGATTTGTTTGAAAGGGGGCATTATCACTTGCTGCAGATACTATTTGCGATAATAAATTACAGGTAAGCAGCGGCATATCTACAGCGGTTACAAGTATATCTTGCTCTGTTGCCATTAAGGTTGAATAAATCCCTCCAAGCGGGCCAGAATCTGGGTATATGTCGGGTATGTATTGCGCATTAGCACTTTGTACATTACGACTTATAAGTACATTACTTGCTCCTGCAGCTTTTAGTAACTCACATGCATTTTGCAGTAACGTTTTATTATTTAAAATGAGGTTGGCTTTATCGCTGCCCATTCTTGATGATTGCCCACCCGCGAGTACAACCCCGGTAAACACGGCTTTATTGCTCATTTTAGCCGCCTAACATAGCTAAATGGGTTGTGGCGCCCGTTATGCGCTTATCAAGCTCATGGCTAATGGTTTTATTGCCCATGGCAGCTTGTATTGCGTTTACAGTAGCTGGCGTATCTTGCGCATTTAAATGCGGGCGTAAGTCTATCCCTTGCTCGGCAAATAAACATAAATGCAGTTTACCTAATGACGATACTCTTAATCGGTTACAGCTTTTACAAAAATCTTTGCTGTAGGGCATAATTAACCCAATGCGGCCCTCAAATTCAGGGTGACAAAACTCCTCTGCGGGGCCGTTTAATTTACCTCTCACTACCTGTAACCAGCCTTGTGCTAAAAGCTGTGTTTTAACACTTTGCCCGCTTAAATGATTTTGTTCAAAAAAGGTGGCGCCATTGCCTGTTTCCATTAGTTCGATAAAGCGTACCGTTACTTTTTTATATTTCACCCAGTCTAAAAAATCCTTTAATTGGTTTTTATTAAACTGCTTAGCCAGCACGGCATTTATTTTTATATCTTTTATGCCCAGCTCAATTGCTCGGTCTATCCCTTTTAAAATATGGGTTAGCTTATCGTGCCCTGTAATTAATTTAAACATGCTCGGGTTTAAGCTATCAATACTAATATTAAGCGCATCTAAGCCAGCGCTGTATAACTCATCAATTTTATTAAATAAGTTAAAACCATTCGTTGTTATGGCTACTTTTTCTATACCTGGCGTGTGTTTACATTGCTTTATTATGTCGGTTACATCACTGCGTAAACACGGCTCGCCGCCTGTAATACGCACTTTTTTAGTGCCTAATTGCGCAAATGCATTTACTAAGGTGTTTATTTCATTTTTATTTAAAAAGTTACGCGGAGTATCGCACTGATACCCGTTTGGTAAACAATAGGTGCAACTAAAGTTACACACATCGGTAATAGAGAGGCGCAAATAGTTAAACTGCCGACCAAATTGATCATTAAGCATATGCTTCCTTGTTTATTTACATTTCAACTGCAACATCAATACTTTGAGCGCTTTGCGTAGTATGTTGCTTAATTAGTTGGCTTAACTGCGTTTTACACGAGCCACAGTTTGTGCCGCATTTTAGTTTAGACCCCAATTGTTCCACTGTATTTGCACCACTTTTAATGGCACTTATAATGGGTTGCTCACGTACTTTAAAGCAACTGCACACCTGCGCGCCTTGGGTAAACTCTTCATCGGGGGTTGCATACAGCAATGACTGTAATTGGCTAAAGGTTATTAAAGGCTCTGCAAATAAATGATTTATCCACTCAAGTGATATGTCTTTTTGATCTGACGAAATAACCGCAACAAACACTAACTGCTCATTTTGAATACATTGAACATGCATGGCTTTTGCCGTGCTCA
The DNA here is from genome assembly GCF_005886915.1 of Pseudoalteromonas sp. S3776. Taxonomy (NCBI): domain Bacteria; kingdom Pseudomonadati; phylum Pseudomonadota; class Gammaproteobacteria; order Alteromonadales; family Pseudoalteromonadaceae; genus Pseudoalteromonas; species Pseudoalteromonas sp. S3776. The sequence goes on from NZ_PNCU01000008.1 coordinate 89,674, forward strand.
TTGCCGACCAGTGCCCTTGTAACCCAGTTAATGTTTGGCAGTAATAAAGTAAGTCATTTTGTGCCTCATTAAGCGCTAACTGGTAATTAACACAATTGCTTGCGTTAACTTTAAGCCAAAAATCACTGTTTATTTTAAGCTCGGTTTTGCTAAAAAATTGCATGTACTGAGCAAACTGCGCTTTGACTAAATCAACGGCACCATGCTTACATTCAGCTTGGCCCGAAATCGGATCAACAACCGATTGATAAAGCCCACTTACCGTAGCGGATGAGGCAAATTGCTTGTTCCAGTGAATAGGCATAAAACACTCGCCTTTGCGCACGGCATCGGTCACTTTTGCATGCGCTGTAACCTGCCCCGCTTTAGCATTGGCCGTTATTAAATCGTTTGCCTTTATGTTTAATCCGCTGGCATCAATGGGGTTTATTTCAATATACGGGCGTGTAATATGTGTTGAAAGCGCAGTACTTTTTCCGGTGCGGCTCATTGTATGCCACTGGTCGCGTATTCGCCCTGAGTTCATTACAAAAGGGTAATCACTTGATGTTTGCTGCACAGGAAGTTTAGGCGTTATAGGTATAAAGCGGGCTTTTTTATCTGCGGTGCTAAATTGTTTATTAGCAAACACCTGCCCATTTTTATAAGGCTCATTTTTTAGTACCGGCCACATAACCGGTTTTAAATTATCGTATTGCTGCTGCGTAAGCCCTACTAAACCTGATAAATTAAGCGCTCTGCTGCCGTTATTTTCAAAATCAGTTAGCTGAGCCCATTCATCAAAAATGCCGCTTGGGTCTGTAAAGTCAAACCCTTCAAAACCCATTTTTTGAGCAACTGAGCATATTATTTGCCAGTCATTTTTAGCCCCCGAAAATGGCTCAACTAACGGCCGCTGCCTTGATATTCTGCGTTCTGAGTTAGTTACTGTGCCGTTTTTTTCACCCCATCCGGTAGATGGAAACGCCACATTAGCAAATTTTAGGGTATCGCTTTTGGCAATACAGTCAGACACAACCACCAGCTCACATTGCTCAAGTGCATGTTGTATTGCTGCGTTATTAGGTAAGCTCACCATTGGGTTGGTGGCCATTACCCAAATAGCTTTTATTTTCCCTTTGGCTATTTCATCAAACATATCAATCGCATTGCAGCCTGCCTTTTTAGCTATTTTTGGTGAAAGCCAATAACGCTGTACAAGGGACTGATGCTCTTCATTTTCTATATCTAAGTGAGCCGCTAATTGATTAGCCAAGCCACCGACTTCGCGCCCACCCATTGCATTAGGTTGCCCAGTTATTGAAAACGGGCCACAGCCCGGTTTTAACAGTTTGCCCGACGCTAAATGCGCATTTATAATAGCGTTACACTTATCAACCCCTGAGCTTGATTGATTAATACCCATCGAATAAAAACTAATGGCGGTTGGACTTTTTGCAAATAAGGCGTAAAAGTCTTTCACTTGCTGTGCGTCTATATCACAAAAGTCGCTTACCGCTTTAACATTCCACTTTTTTGCCTCTGCAAGCGCGGTTTCAAAACCGTTTGTATGCTCGTTAATAAACTGCGTATCTAAGTAGTCATGTTCAATTAAATAATTAAGTAAACCGTTATAAAGTGCCCCGTCGCTGCCTGGTTTTATATTTAAAAAGGTATCGGCAAGTTCGGCTGTATCGGTTTTACGTGGGTCGATAACTACTACTTTCATGTTTGGATTAAGCTTTTTTGCGCGCTCCATACGCTGATAAAGCACCGGATGCGTCCACGCGGCATTCGAGCCAATTAAAATAAGTAGCTCCGTTTGCTCTAAATCTTCGTAGGTACATGGCACTACGTCCTCACCAAACGCACGCTTATAACCTGCAACCGCCGATGACATACACAGCCTTGAGTTTGTATCTATATTGCCTGAGCCTATATAGCCTTTCATTAATTTATTGGCAACGTAGTAATCTTCAGTGAGTAACTGCCCAGAAACATAAAACGCGACCGAATCTGGCCCGTGCTCTTTAATAATGGCGTTAAACCTGTTAGCCACATATTTGGTTGCAGCATCCCAGCTGAACGGTTCGTTATCAATAAGGGGCGATGTTAATCTGTTGTCGGTGCCGGTTGTATCTAACAAATGCGTGCCTTTAACACACAAGCGGCCAAAATTAGCGGGGTGTTCGCGGGTGCCTTCAAGTTTTGTTGGTGTATTATCTAATAATGAAATATCAACCCCACACCCTACACCGCAATAAGCGCAAGTAGTTTGTTTAAGCAAAGGCTTATTTGAACATGTGTTTAAAGTTTCCATACTGCTCTCTTATTGTTGGCGTTAAGCGCTCTGTGATACAGGCTCATCTACTGGGGTTAGCGTGGCAATTTTATTATTAAGTGTGCTACTAATAACGCTTTGCACTAGTTTTTCACAGCCTCCACACCCCGTACTTGCTTTAGTGGCTTGTTGCACAGTATTTAAGTCACTACAGCCTTGCATAACAGCGTGTTCAATAGTGTGTTTTGTCACTTTGTGACACGTACAAATAATGGCATCACTTGGTAAATCATCAGCGCTTAGTTCACCCGTTTCACCTGCAAGCGGCATTATTAAAGACTCCGCAGGCACGCTAAGCTCTATATTATTTAAGTGGTACTGCAATAAATTATCGTAATCACTGGTATCGCCAACAAGTACAGCACCTATAAGTTTGTTGCCTTGCTCATTAGTGACTACTTTTTTGTAAATACCATTTGGCTGATCCTCAAAGTAATAGCTAATTGCGCCTTCAGTGCGGGCGTGGGCATCACCAATTGAACCTACTTCAACGCCCATTAATTTAAGCTTTGTGCTCATATCAGCGCCGCTAAATTCATCAGTATTGTTTGAATAATTGCCTAAAGGTGTGTCTGAAGCAGTACTTGAAAGTAGCTGTTTTAATACATGCCCTGCCGCTACTTTAGCCATAGCGTAGCCCGGTGCTACAAGTCCAAAAATAAAGTTATTCCAAAGGGCGCATTCGCCTATTGCGTATATGTTTTTATCACTCGTTTGGCAATGGTTGTTTATTATTATGCCGCCGCGCTCACCTAATTCTAAATTAAACTCGCGAGCTAAATTATCGTATGGGCGAATACCTGCCGAAAATACAATCATGTCGGTTTCTAAAGTTTGACCACCTTTAAAGCACATTTTATAACGACTTTTTTCACCCTCAATAATTTGCTCTGTAGCCACTGAGATATGCACTGTAACGCCAAGGTCAGTAATTTTATTTTTTAGTAACCGCCCACCAGCCCCGTCTATTTGTACACCCATAAGCTGTGGTGCAAATTCGATTACGTGAGTTTGCAAGCCAAGCTGCTTTAACGCATTTGCGGCTTCTAGCCCTAATAATCCGCCACCAATAACCACGCCTACTTTACTGCCCTGTGCAGATTTTTTTATAGCATGTAAATCGTTAATGGTTCTGTAAACTAGGCAATGCTCACGATCTTTACCTGGAATGGGCGGCACAAATGCAAATGAGCCCGTTGCCAGTATTAGCTTGTCGTACGCAAATGACTTACCTTTTGAAGTAGTCACCGTTTTTGCATCTCGGTTTATATCAACCACTTTAGAATGAGTATGAAAACTCACTTGCCAATCTTGATAGGTTTTACTGCAGGTAAGTGCTAAATCGTCTTCGGTTTTACCTTTAAAAAATGACGAGAGCTGAACACGGTCATAAGCGAGGCGGTCTTCACCGCTGAGCACTGTAATATCAATATTTTTGCTATCACCTTGTTGCGATACTAGTTGCTGCACAAAATGATGCCCCACCATTCCGTTTCCTACGACGACAACACGCTGCTTACTTGGCATTAAAATCACCTATTTTGTTTAAAGCACTGAAAGCATACATTAATACTTCAAACGTATAATTTGTCATTAAGTTGTTATAGCAATATACAAGCCAGATATATAATCAATATATTTCAGTGAGTTATCCAACTTGGTGCAGTTAAAAAGAAGTGAAAGCACCACAAGTTGGCGCTATTGCACCAACTTGTAACGCTTTAAATTATGAGGGCTAAAATTTAGCGCTTACCCATATCCATAGCTTTTGGGTATCGACTTTGCCTGCCGCGCTATCGCCTGCTGAATAATCGGCATATTTAGCACCTATGGCATAGGTTTTATTAATAGGCTTAACGTATTGCACATTAAGCTCTGAGCCTAAATCATCAACCCCGTTGACGTTGTCGTTTACATCAAAGCTGTGATACGCCACTAACCATTTACCGGCAAAGGCTTTACCATTTAAGCTTACATAAGTGTCATCAAGCCCTTGTGCAGGTGTTGCTAAAAACGTATCTGCCCAACCATTAAATTTATGCATTGTGGCAAGCGGCGTAGCAAAACCATAATCGCCATTATCAGAACCCAGTGATTCAATACCGGCTTTTAATGTAACGGTTTCACCTAAACCGACTAAATCAATACCGCCTTCAAACGCATAATAATCTGCGTCAAAATCGCTCATGCTCGTTGATGCAGATTGCGTGGCGTACTCTGCTTTATAGTAAAATTTAATATCGCTGAGCGTTTTATTACCATTAAAAGACACGCCATAGGTATCTAAGCTGTCATCATCTACTGCGTCGTTACTTAATAAATAACTGTATAAAACCACCTTACCCACGCTTGTTTTAAAGCTTGCATTTATAAGATGATCGGATGAATCAATATCTTTGCTATCCGCAAATATACGGTTGCGCTTACTTATGTAACTATAGTGCAGGTTAATATCATCAAAGGTGTAATTTACTGTTGCAGCATCAAAGGTTTGCCTGTCTTGCCTAAAGCCAACGTGGCCCACAAATCGTTGCCCATCAAGGGCTATTACTTGCCTACCCACTTTAATTGCTAAAGCATCTTTGGCGTATTTTATAAAACCCTGATCGATCTCTGTGGTTTCTGGGTCGGCTATTACTGAGTAGTTAGTATTTTTACCCAGTGTATTGTTGTAATCGTCCACACCTAACAGGCTTCGACTGTCTTCAACTTCAATAAGAGCAGAAAACCCATTCACTTCATCTGTTTTATGAGTGAGGCGTGTGCGTAGCGTTAAGCTACTTGCATCTTTTAACGGGTTGTCTTGCTCTGCGCTTTCAAAACGCAGTCTAAAGTTAAGATCGGTTTGTGCTGCATGACTTATTGAAGGCGCAGTTAAGCTACCCAGTATAAAAATAATAGGTAAGTTTTTTTTATGATTAAACATGTTGGTCTCTTAGTTTTTAATTATGAGTACGCACATCAAGGCTATAAGTAAACACAACGAAATACATTTCCAGACTAAAACCGGATCGCGTTTCATTATTGAGTCTTTCGGTGCGGTACTTTTTAAATGTGGGTTAGGTTTATTAATATCTGCTAAAAACTCAGAAAATGCGTGGTATCTGAGCTCTGGTTTTGGCGCCAATGCTTTCATTAAAGCCTGATCTAACCAAAACGGGATATCGGCTCTGTATTTACGAATACTTGTGTATTGCCAATGGCTGTAATCAATAGGGGTATGATTTATCGGCAATGTTTTATAGGGCAGCTTTGAGCACAATAGCTCGTAAGCAATCACCCCAAGCGAAAACATATCGCTTTTAAAATCAGCATGCAGCGAAATAAGTGTCTCTGGTGCGGTATAATCTACCGTACCTTGGGGGCAATCATCAGCAATTTGCTTTACCGACTCATCCATAGCCGCAACACTTACCGTGCCGTAATCGATTAATGTTACTTTGCCGTGGGCGTCTATCATCACGTTATCGAGTTTTAAATCGCGGTGCACCATATCCAAACGCTGAAACGCTCTCAGTGCGTGCACTATTTGTTCAATAATACTGCGCACTTGGGTAATTTCTGGATGCGGCACATCATGCTTCCAATCACTGAGTGTTTGCCCGTCCATGTATTCGCAAATATGATATAAAAAACGGCTTTGCGATTGCGTATTTAAAACCTTCATAACGTTGGGATGGTTAATACGTTGCCCCACCCAGCCTTCTCTTATAAAGCCCTGAAGATAATGTACGTCGTCTTCAAAATTTACCGAAGGCGCTTTTAATACAACTGGCGGCGTATCGGGTGTTTGTTGCACCAAATAAATATGCGAGCGACTACTAGCATGTAATTCACGGATAACAGTAAAGTCATCAATTTTTTGGCCAACCTTTAACGGGGGCGGAATTTTTCGCCTGGTTAAAGAGTGATAAAGCTCGTCTAAATTTTGTTTTGCAATACTATTTACTTTTACAAGCAAGCAGCTTACGTTGTCATCACTACCTCTTGCTATGGCAAGCTCTGTCATGGCTTTTGCTGCGTGCTCTAAATTAGTATGCTCATCAATTAGCTTTTGTATATCACTGTATGGCAACACGTCGTGTACACCATCGCAGGTAAGTATATAAATATCATCCGCCTTAAGTTCAACTTCGTATACATCAATTTCTTGATGAAGCTGTGCGCCTAAAGCCCTCGTTAGGGTATCGTTTACTTTATGGTCGCGAGTTATCGCTTCCATATTTTTTTTCCGTAAACGCGTAATTCGGGTATCACCTAAATGAAAAATATAACCCGTAGCCGATTTTAAAATAAGCGCTGTAAACGTGGTCATCCAATCTGCTTGGCGCTGGCCAAGGTGATTGTAATTAACCGATTGAGAATACAGCCACTGATTTAAACTGGCCAATACCTTAGATACCGACTTTTTAACGGCCCAACTTGGTGGTGTATTTAAATACTCATTTATAAAGTGCGTTACCGATAACTGTGACGCTTGTTTAGCATTTTTTGATGATGAACACCCATCGGCCAAGCAGGCAATTACCCCTTTTGACTCTCTTTCTTGCGCTTGAGTATTAAGGGCAGCAAACGCATCTTGGTTTTCGGTTTTTATACCTTTGCTACTGTGCCCACCAAACTCAACGTTAAGTTCGTTGGTGAGTGCGCTGGCTTTTTGGGTTTCATCAAACATGAGTATGCCTTAAGTCACTGAAATCAGTTCAACGGTGCCATCTTCGTTAACTTCTGTGATATGACCGTCGGGTTCTTTCATGAAAAATAATGCAGCCAAACCTAACAATGCACTTGCTGCAATAATCATAAAGAATGTTTGGTAGTCCACCAGCGATAGCGCCGTTAAATATACAACAGCCCCTACATTGCCGTAAGCTCCCGTCATACCTGCAATTTGCCCTGTTAAACGGCGTTTAATAAGTGGCACAGCGGCAAATACTGCGCCTTCTCCTGCTTGAACAAAAAACGAACACGCCATGGCAGCAGCAACTGCAAGCCAAAGCGGCCAGCTAGCGTCAACTAAGCCCATAACAAAATAACCTACAGCTAAGCCAGTAGTAAGTACAATCAGTGTTTTACGACGACCCATTCTATCTGAGATCCAACCACCACCAGGGCGAGAAGCTAAGTTCATAAATGCATAAGCAGATGCAAGTAAACCGGCGTACACCATATCAAGGCTAAACACTTCACTAAAAAATAATGGCAGCATAGATACAACAGCCAGCTCTGAGCCAAAAGTAGTAAAATAAAGAATATTTAATACTGCCACTTGTTTAAACTCGTAACGGTGCGACTCTGGCACTGGTTGTTTAAAAATATGGCCGTTTATGTCGTAAGTTTTATATACCTCGTATAAATAAAGCAGTACTAAAAAGGCATAGGTGCAAATTACAACGTTTTCAGACAGTAAACTGGCGCCCGCTGGCGAAAGTTTCCAAGTAAGTAGTGCTAAAGCACCGTACATAGGGAGTTTCATTATAAGCAGCAGTACAAAGTCGCCTTTACTGGTTACCTCCATTGCCCCTACTTTTTTTGGTTTAAAGTAAGTGCCACCTTTTGGCGTGTCAGTTACGTTGATGTACCAAATAACACCAAAAATGACACTTAATACACCGGTTAGGCCTATCGCATAACGCCAGCCATCGTCACCGCCAAACATAAGCGCTAATACAGGTAATAGCATTGCAGCTGCTGCAGAGCCAAAGTTACCCCAGCCACCGTAAATACCTTCTGCTGTGCCTAATTCGTTTGCCGGGAACCACTCGCTCACCATGCGAATGCCCACAACAAAACCCGCACCAATAAAGCCAAGTGCAAAACGGGCAATAGCGGCTTGTTCAAACGTGGTCGCCATGGCAAACATAAAACACGGAATACTACATAAAATAAGTAAAGCCGCATAAACAATACGCGGGCCAAATTTATCGGTTAGCATGCCAACCACTACACGTGCAGGAATGGTTAAAGCGACATTTAAAATTAGTAGCGTTTTAACCTGTGCCATGGATATTCCCAGCGAGCTCGCTATGGCACCTAATAATGGCGCATGGTTAAACCATACAAAAAAAGAGATAAAAAACACCATCCAGCTTAAATGCAGTATTTTCATTTTTCCGCTAAACGATATGAGATTAAACCCAGTACTCGGTTGCATGTTTTTTTCCTTGTAACGATTATTGTTTTAAGCAGCGAATACAACTTTGGTAGTAAAAACACTGCGACGATTGTTAAATTAACGTTAACCGCCTTCAGCAATTACTAAGCCAATAATTATTAGTTAGGCTTTTCATGCACTTATATTTTTTGGAAATGTTATTTTTTTTGCTTTGCACTATTAAAGCAGCCACTGTGAGCGTAAACAGTGCAAAGAAATTTTAAGCTTTACTTGCTCTAAGATTTAACTAATTGGTATTGTTTAAAAAAATTATGAGAAAAAATAAATGCAAAAACCGCCTTTAACCTATCAGCAGCAATTACGCTATTCACGCCATATTATGCTTCCTCAGCTGGATATCGATGGGCAAGAAAAAATATGGCAAAGTCATGTGCTTATAGTTGGGCTAGGTGGATTAGGTTGCCCTGTAGCACAATACTTGGCTGCCTCAGGAGTAGGAACATTAACGCTTGTAGATAACGATGTGGTTGATGCGACAAATTTGCAAAGGCAGGTGCTTTACAAACACACTGATATCGGCAGTTTAAAAACCCACAGTGCAAAAAAGCATTTAACTCAGTTGAATAATGAAATAGAAATACACACGATTGATGAATTTTTAGACGAAAGTGCGCACCTTGAGCACTTACTTAGCAAAGTGGATGTTGTTATTGATTGCTCTGATAACTTAGCAACGCGAAACTTACTCAATAGCACCTGCTATAACACATGCACGCCTTTGGTTTCTGGCTCTGCTATTCGGTTTGAGGGGCAAGTTGCTTGCTTTACAATGGCGCCTAATAGCCATTGCTATGGTTGTGTATCACAGCTCTTTGGCGAACAAACTCAAAGTTGCTCCGAGTCAGGCGTGCTCTCCCCTATTGTAGGGCTTATTGGCAGTATTCAAGCGACTGAAGCCCTTAAAATTATTGCAGGACTTAACAGTAAACTCACTGAGCAACTATTACTTGTAGATGGTTTGAGTATGGAGTTTAACCGTTTTAACATTGTTAAAAATAAGCACTGCCCAGTTTGCAGTGCCTGATTTAATACATTTAAAATTCATGACTGCTTTTAAAAGCCTAGCTCAGTGTTTCTAAATTATTTATTGTCAGGTAAACCTGCTCACCCAGTTGCACATTACTTTGTTGCCATTGCCTTTTAGATACCGCGCAATACAGCAACTGCGTATCTACATTAACAGTAAGTAGCCATTGCTCATCAAGCTGCTGGGTATTTTCAAGCATACCTATTAGCACGTTTGCACTGCACTGGTTAGACGGTTTTACTTTGCTGTAGGTTATTTGCCCGCTTTCTATAATTAACTTATGACTTTGTTTTACCAGCGAAGGCACTGCATATACATGTTGTAAGCTGTTACTAAGAGTTAGCTTGCATAGCCCAAATGCATCATTAAATTCAGACTTACTAAAACTAAGTACACTCAGTGGTGTTTGGCTCTTATTTGTATAAATACTGTGCACCACGTCTTGTGTGGCACCACACTTAAGCACCTTACCTTTAGCCATATGTATTAATGTATCGCTACAATAAAGGAGCTCTTTTAAAGAGTGGCTAACAATAATAAATTTAATACCATGGGATTTATTAAGTTGTTGCACTCCCGCCAACATAGTAAAACGCGTTGACCAATCTAATGCACTAAATGGCTCATCAAGTAAAATAACAGATTGCCCACTTAGAAGTGTTCTGGCAAAAATTACACGCTGGCGCTCACCGCCCGAAAGCCCCGCCACATCACGATTGAGTAATGGATTTAGTGCTAATAAATCAATTACCTGTTCAGGCGTTAGGTTGTTACTTTTATTTTTACAATGCCTGTGAGTAAACAGTAAATTACCCATCACATTTAAATGTGGAAATAACGGGCACGACTGCAGCTGTAAAGTAAGTAGGCGTTTATCTGGCTTTAGATGGGTTATATTATGATTATTTATACACACATTTTGCGCCGTAGTAAGCCCCGCTATCGCCTGTAATAAGCTCGACTTGCCAGAGCCCGAAGGACCAAACACCCCTAAAATATCAAATTGGTTTATAGCTAAGTCAACATTGAGTTCAAAATCGTCCAAACGTTGATGGCATTGTATTTTAAGCACGATTAGCAGCTCCGTTTATCACGGTTTTATTAAATTTAAACAACAACACTAAACACGCAAACGCCATTGCGAGCAACACCAACGATAATTGATGCGCAGCCCCATAATTAAGTGACTCTACATGGTCGTAAAGTGCAATAGACACCACTTGGGTTTCGCCTTGTATATTGCCACCAATCATTAGCACTAAACCAAATTCTCCTAATGTATGGGCAAAACCCAGCGCAAAGGCACTGCCTATACTTGGCTTTAATAGCGGTAACGTTAAATACATAAATCGTTTAAATGGGCTTATTCCTAAAGCAATAGCTGCTTGGTCATAGGTGGTATTTATTTGTTTAAAACCCGCCAGTAGCGGCTGCATCACAAACGGAAGTGAATAAAATAATGAGCCAATAACCACCCCTTGAAAACTAAATGCGAGCTGCGTACCAGTAAGCCAAAACCAAAACTGGCCAAATGCATGCGTAGGTGAAAACAGCACTAATAAATAAAAACCCATTAGCGTAGGCGGCAGTACCAAAGGCATGGCTATAAGTGCTTCTAATATAGGCTTTAACTTACCTTTATAACTGGCAAGTTGCCACGCAAGCGGAATACATATCACTAACAAAATAGCGGCTGTTATAAAGGCAAGTTTAATTGTAAGCCACAGCGCTGTTAAATCACTTGCTAGCATCACTGTCCTTTGCTTTGTAGCCAAGTGCTAATAATGTTTTTGCGGTTGCGGGGGCATTTAAAAAAGCCATAAACTTTTTAGCAACAGTTAAATGCTTTGATGCGCTAATAATAACGCCTTGCTGTGTTATTTCTGGGTAATTTTTAGTGTCGATAAGCGTGTAGTTTAAATATTTTTTATTTTTAGTTTTACCATAAGCCGACTTTAACGTAGATAACGCCACCAAACCTTTAGCGGCATTGCCTGTTTCAACAAATTGAAAGGCATGAGTAATATTATTTGCATAGACAAACTCATAGGGGGTTTTTATAAACGCTTTTGCGTAATGCATTGATGATTGCCCATAAGGCGAAAAACGTGGGTTCGCAATGGCTAATTTATTATTCATAACGCTGCTACTTGGTTGCCAAAGTGCTAATAAACCTATTGCATAGGTTGTTAAACTGTCTTTAATTGCAAAACCATCTTCTATAAGTGCTTGTGGACGCGACGCATCAGCAGATAAAAAAACATCGTACGGCGCTCCATGCATAATTTGCGAGTGTAATACACCGCTAGATGCTGCCGATATTTTAAAATTTATATTTTTAAGTGCAGGATCAGTAATCAGCTTTTGTAGCACTGGTTTAAAATTGCTCGCAACGGCTATATGCAGTGTTTCTTTTGCGCTAACGCAGTTGCTAAATAGCACTAACAGTAACAACAAATAACCACACCATGTATTGTAAAGCTTTAACATTATAAGTATTGTTTTAAAAATCAGTCACATTATAAAAAACAATATATATGAACGATGTATGCAATGCACCTGGTTTATTACCAGTAGATACCGCAATAAGTAATATGCTCAACGCCATTAACTTTAATAAAGCCGCAGAAACCATTTCTATAATGCACAGTGTGGGCCGTGTTCTAGCACGCGATATTAAATCTGATATAAATGTGCCTGGTCACGATAATTCGGCAATGGATGGCTATGCGCTTTGCCTAAGTGAAGGCTTAACAACTTATCAACAAGTAGGCAGTGTATTTGCTGGGCAAACCTTTGAGGGCACTTTAATCCCAGGGCAATGCGTGAGAATTATGACCGGCGCAGCCCTGCCCTCTGGCGCTAATGCGGTAGTGATGCAAGAAAACGCCACTGTAAATAACAACGAAATAACATTTACAGGCAAAATTGAACTCAATGCTAACGTACGTTTTGCAGGTGAAGACATTGCAAAAAATAGTGCTGTTTTTAAAGCTGGCAGAAAACTAAAAGCAGTCGATGTAGGCTTACTTGCCTCTATTGGCATTAGCCAAGTAAGCGTATATGAAACACTTAAAGTTGCGGTGTTTTCTACCGGGGATGAACTTATAGAGCCGGGCAATGCGCTTCATGCAGGCGCTATTTATGAAAGTAATCGAGCAGTTATTTTAAGCGAGCTTAATGATAGCAATATAGAAGTGATTGATTTTGGAATAATTCCCGATGATAAAACGCTCATTAAAAACACGTTTTTAAAAGCAAATGAGCAAGCTGATGCTGTAATAAGCTCTGGTGGTGTATCCGTTGGTGAAGCCGATTTTACCAAAGAAGTATTAAATGAGATTGGCGATATCCATTTTTGGAAAATTGCCATGAAACCGGGTAAACCTTTTGCTTTTGGTAAATTACCTAACAGCTACTTTTTTGGTTTACCAGGTAACCCAGTATCAGCGGCTGTAACGCTTGAGCGACTTGTAAAACCCGCCCTTACAAAGCTTTCAGGAAATGAGCATACTGCTAAGTTAAGCTTAAAAGCGACTACAACCACACTGATTAAAAAGCGCCCAGGCCGTACCGACTTTCAACGCGGTATTGCCAGTACCGACGAAAACAATAACCTGTTGGTAACGCCTATAAATAAGCAAGGCTCGGGGGTACTCTCATCGCTTAGTCATGCAAATTGCCTTATTGTAGTGCCCGCAGAAAGTGGCAATATTGAAAAAAACGAAACCGTAGAAATAGAGCTATTATAAAAAACCTTGTCCATAAAAAAGCCCAGCACATTTACTAAATTTGCTGGGCTTAAAATTGGGTTAAGTCGCGTTTAAAACAACGACTCAAAATCACCATTAGGAAATAACACCCCAGGGATACCACGTACTGCAGTTACATCCGCAATTTTTGTATCGCCTAAGTACAAGCCACCGCTGTAGTTGCTGCCAGCTTGTTTTACGTCGAGCCAACGGCCGTTTTCACCTTTTGCAGTTAAACTAATATTGCTATTTACTTCTCTAATGCGTAAATCTAAGGCTTTTTGTTTTACGCTAATAAAGACATCGCTACTAGTAAGCTGCGATAAATCAATAACATCACCTACATACGCCAGGCTAAAATCACTCGCACCACCCAAGGGCAGCGCCAACTCAAGGCCAAACATTAAATCGTCGTTTTCCTCACCACTGAGTGGTGAAGCCTCAAGCGCGGTAATATGAAAAGGTGTTGTTTGAATATCGCTTTGAAACTGCCCTTCAAAATCAAATGAAGAAAGAGAAGTAACTTCCTGTGCAAACGCAGATACAAAACGGTTTAAATCTAATGATATCTCACCTGTTAGCTCGCCAGACTGCTTAGCAATAACAACATCAGTGATAATATTAGCTATGCCTGTTTGCGCATCAGGTAATAACTCGCTTTGCTCACTTACCCCATCAAATTCAATTAGTAATTCGCTCACATCAACATCTAAGCGAGTATCGCCGTTGATAACAGAAGCACTCATAACCCCTTCTACTTTATCGCCCAGTACACCACTTATTCTAAAAGTAGGAATAGACATATCTATACTAACTGGTAAACCGTCGTAAGTACCCGTAATTAGCCATTCGTAAGGGGATGTAGAATAGCTAATATCAAGATCGCGTAACCTGTATTGTCCTTCGCTTGCAGAAACTTCCGCAAGAGGCGAATAATTTATGAGCACTTCGTTAAGTACTTCAGCAAGCACAGTGATCGCTTTTTGGGTATCATCATCAAGTGCACTTTCTAGTTGCGCAAGTTTAGCATCTACATCCTCTGCGTAGGTTGTGTCCTGTAAGCGAATAACACCCAGTGCGTCTCTTATATTTTCGAGTAATTCACGCGACTCGAGTGCTTGCTCAGTTTCAACCTTTTGTTGCCAATTGGTGTAGCTAGTCACGCTCGCAATAGTTTGCTTAACCTGCCCTGCTACACTTTGAATTAAACCATTACCTTGCTCACTGTAAAGGTTATCTGCAATGTATTGATCAGCTAAATTACTGTAAGTTTGCCACGCACTGGTATCATCTTGCTCGGTAATAAAATCATCTAATGCAGTGGCTAAATCAAACCCTTCAACAGACACACCAGCTACAATAGCCCCATAGGTAAATGCATCAGCCACAATTTCTGCCTCTAGTGTATTACTTAGGCCACTGTGTGTAAGCTGATAAAAAGGACTCGCAGATAAACTTGCAAGGGTCGCGTCAACATTTGCATTCGTAATTGCGGTACTTAACGGCGAGAAAAATACTTCATTAACGCCCGGTGCAACATAAGCGCGAGCAGCATAGTTTAAATTAACGCCAGTTATCTCTTTAAAATCAATTAAACGGTTTTCATTTATATCGTTTACATCGCCGCGAAGCGTTCTGCCGCAACCTGTAAAGCGTGGGCATGGCAAGGCACCATCGTCAGGTATAAATTCAAATGTATAAAAATTAAGAGGCGATACGCTCACGCTTGCAGTATTTATGTTTTCGACTGCAACAGACTCTACTACATTGCCTTGGCCGTCTAATTGATTAAGCGTACCTTTAGCTGATTGCCATTTAGGCACATAAAAATTTACGGTAGAGGTGGATGCTACGCTTATTTCAATCGCTTCGTCACTACTATCATTTGAAGAGCCACCACAGCCACTAAGGGCTAGAGCAACTGACAAAGGTAAAAGTTTTTTTAACATCTTCATTCCTTAAAACTTAATGTTCATGTACCAATTTACATTCGCATAATAAGCTTTATCTAAATCTAAGCTGTCGGTTTGTAAATTAAGACCAAAGTACTCGTTTTCAATACCAACTAAAAACGCTTCACTTTTTGTTTCATAGCCAGCTTGTACCTTCCAATGATCCCAAAAATGAATACGCCCTTTTAACTGACTAAAGGTATCTTTATCGTACTTTTTTACTGTAAAAGCAGTTGAGTAGCGGTTATTTATTCTGTAATCGGCAAAAGCCGTAATACGCATTTCCATATCAAGTGTATGTGACTGGGTATTACCAAAAGCTGAGGTTTGAAGAGATACAGTAGGTGTAGAGACGACATTACCACTCTCATCTTCGCTGAAAGGAATTTCGGTCGTTTGCCCTTTTACTGAGCCAGTATCATCAAAGTCAGTTTTATAAAGTAAATCTTTTACACTTAGGCCTACTTTTAAATCATCATTTATTTGCCAATCGGCAAAAATATCTAAGCTATAACCTAGGCCTTCAGGGTTTTCAGAAGGGGTAAACTTTTTGAATAAAATATCTTTCGAAAAATTATAATCAGCAGTAATACTGCCTTCAACATCATCACTAAACACTCGCCCATCTACAGAGGCATCTTGAAAATGTGTACTGGCAAAAACAGACACTTTTGGCGTAATAGTAAGCGCGTTTTTATCTAAAAATTTAAAATCGTATGATACAAATACACCATTAGAGGTCACTTGCTTTGCATTTAACTGATATGTGTAAAATCGTTCTTCAAAGGGTAAGTCGTTTTTTTCTAAATAAGTATAAAGTGCAGTGTCTGGGTCAAAATTAAGTACATAATCATAACGGCTCTGCAGGCCCACTTTAAAATTATTATAGCCCACACCAATTTCAAAAATATTATAAGTAAATGCACTATCGCCAGATTTAATAGGCTCGTCAAAGTCATCTACAAATGCCTGTACTGGCTGTGCCTCAGTGTAGATTTCGGCGTCAAAGTGAGTAAATATTTGAAATTGATTATTTGCAGAAGCTAGAGGTGAAAGTAGAGCAGTTGAAAATCCTAACAAGAGAATTTTTTTTTTCATAATTTAATCGCTTTCTATAAAAAAAGGGAAAAGCGCACCGCTTTTCCCTTTTATAGTTTAAGTATTAGTTAGATGAGTCAATTAAAGTCACATCTGTGTACTCAATTACTTCATCATCAATGTAAGTAATCGAAACACCGTTTGTTACTTTAGTTGCGGTACCAAAGGTCATCATCATGCCATCGTACATCGCTTTAACATCACCCATGTAACCAGCTGATTCGGTACCCGACATAGACAGCGTGTAACCCATAGCTGCGTCACCGTTAACTTTAATTTCAAGCATGGTCATATCTTCATCACCACTGCTATCCACTTCAGACATTACGCTAAAGTCTAAGTCACCAGACATACCCATAGCTTCTAGCATTGCAGAATCAGTTTCATCCATGCCGCTTAAGTTTAGGTTACCCATAAAGCCTGAGTCACCGTCCATAATTTCAACACGGTTCCACGCTTGCGCCATAGTAAGCTCTGCGTCATCAACGGTATCTGCATTTACAGCACCGTCAAAAGTAAATACTAAACACGAATCAATTTGTGTTGAATCGGTAATAGTACCATCAGCAAATGCTTGACACTCTTCTAGTGCATCCGAGGCTACATCGCCTGTAACAAGCTCAACAGTTGCATCGCTTTGTGTATTTAGCATGCCACCCCAAGCAACAACAAGTTGATCATCTTGGTACGCTGCCGAAGCGGTAATTTCACTACCGGTCGTTGAGTTTGTAAGCATTAGCGTCAAGTTGTCTAGGCTGTAGTCGTAGTCCCATTCAGGATGAGTTGTTGAAGTACCCTCACCAGAGTTCCCCATATCAGCAAGCTCTTCAAACACATCAAATAACACTTCGGCTGTGTCGTATAGAGCATCGCCACCCGTGCTAGTTAATACCGTCATTGTAGAAAGTGACATTGACGTTTCTTTAACTGATGCTGTCGCCACTGCAAGGTCTGCTTCTGCTTGTAAGCTAAGCGCTGTTACAAGTTGCTCGTTTGCAAGTTCAGCCTGAGTTTGTGCAGCTTCGGCCATCATTTCTGCGCTTTCAACTAAATCAGCGGCTTCAGCCATATCAGCTTCAGTTACTGCTACAGCTTCATATTCAGTTGCAGCTTCTAAGGCTTGCTCAATCGCAAGCTCAAGCGCATCGACAGCAGCAGAAAAATCAGAAGCAGCAGTAACCGCAGCATCAACTAAAGCAACCGTTGCTTGTGCATCGTCACCCGAGTCAACAGCAGCTTGTGCAGCAGCAAGCGCACTTGTAGATGCAGCTTCTGCAGTATTAGCAGCTGTTTTCTTTTCACCTGCAACATCGGCAGTGTTCATAGCAACTTCTTTAGCAGCTGCTACTTCAATCTCGTACTCAGTAATAGCGTCTTGTGCATCAGTTACTAATTGCGCAATTGCTGCATCGTAATCGCTTAGGTTTTCTACCTCGACTAAGGCTGCGTCTTGTAAATCAGTTGCAGTATCAAATACACCTTGATAGTCAGAGCTTTGCTCTACAAGTAAAGAAGCTGTGCTAACATAGCCCTGCGATTTAACATATAAAATATCAGCTATACTTGATAAGTCAGCAGCTTCTGCTTCGTTTTCAAGCGCTGCAACAGCAGCAACAAATTCAATTGCAGAGTCTGCATCGGTAATTGCATCACCACCTAATGCTTGAACATCAGCAAGCATTTCTTCAGCAGCATCTACCGAAGCTTGAAGTTCTGTAAGCTCAGTAAAAGATGCATCTAGTTGAGCATTTAGAGCAACCGCTAAATCAGCATAAAAGTCATCGCCCGCTACACATTCATCGCCTGTACAACCAAGTTCTTCTAACACTGTTTGAACAGCCGTTGCAATTTCAGCCAGCTCTGCCTCACTTGCAGCGCCGTTTTTAACTGCATTGTCTTTTGCTTCTTTAGCTTTTGCTGCAATACCAGCAGAGTTTTGCGCAAACGCAGCTATCTCTGCCGCCGAAGGTGCTGGGACCTTAGCCGCATAAGCCGCTTCAAGGGCTGTTTTAATTGCTGCTTCATCACCTGTTGCAATTGCTACAAACACACTCGCCGTACTAGAAACAGCTGTTTGTAAAGTTGCTGCAACGTCGGTTGAGCTTAAAGTACCTGCTTTAATACCCTCTTTAATGCTGGTCATTACTTCGCTAATTGAAGATAAGCCTTGAATAGACGACGACAGCTGAGCAATTGCTAATACACCTTGTGAAAGTGCTTCTTCACCGTCTACATCACTTAAATCAACAGCGCCGCCGTTAGATACATCACCTAACAGTGCAGATAATAATACTGCTGCATCAGGACCCATTACCTGAATAACCGTATTTAAGCTTGTTGATGCAATTGCACCTGCGTCAACGTCAGCTTCAGCTTCAAGTAGTGCTTGAGCAACCAACGTAGTTAAAAAGGTTACATTGGCTTTAAACGAACGAGCAACATTTGCATCGCCTGCTGCACCACTTGTATCAGACGAATCAGCGTCCGCTGCAGCAATATATTTAACAACCGAAAGCTCTAGATCAGCTTTATACCATTCACCAAATTCAATGTTAGTGTCGCCATCGTTTACATCGTCTGCTTCTGGCGCTTCATCGTAAGTTCCACAGCCAACATATGCATCACAACGTAAATAACTGTCGTCACCCTCTTCAGCAGTTGCAACTGTAATATACACAGGGCCTGTAAAGTCATCTTCAAGGTAAATGCTGTAACTACCATTATCGCCAGTTACTAGCGCATCGGGGTTGCCCGCTATTTTACTTGCTTCTACTGCTGCATCAGCCGCATCTTGAGACGTTGCTTCGCCGGTAAATGTTTCAGCTTCTGCTGAAGCCTCTAATCTAAATGCAACCGGAACACTTTGACCTGTTTCGTCAAGTGTCATTACGCTAACAACGGCACCTTTCATTGCACCTTTAACAGCTTTACCTGTTATTTCTACGTTAAATTGAGCGTCATCAGATGATGTAACCGATTCAACTGGAGGAACATAAGTGTTTCTGTCGTTGTCTGAACCACAACCCGCCAAACCTAGTGTAAGTGCAACAGATGCTGCAATCGGGGTAATTTTAGTCATACGCTGTGCCATTTATTTCTCCTTGATAGCCTGCAATGAGTATCAGAAAATTATTTTATTAAATATACGTGCGAAAGTTTACAAAACAACATAAACAGACACACAATAACAACCTTTGTTACTTATAAATTAAAGTAACATTAAGTAACGAGTTTTTGCTACATTTTTATACGTTTTGAGTACAAGTTTTTATCTAATTTTAAACGACGCTTCTTCATAGGCTTTACTATATTTTCAATAACATATGTTAAAACCATTAAGAAGCATCGCTCTGGCCTACCATATATCCACAATATTAAGCGAATATTACATTTAATTTAGTTTGTTAATAATATTCTTCAAGTAATTGCGACAGATACGCTAAAAAAAACGCCCGCCAAAGCTAATATAATGAAAAAGGATGGGGTTGGGTGTTTTGAAATGAAATATATAAACAGGGTGTTTATTTAGCTTTATATTAAGACTAAACGCTAAAAAGTCATTAACGCGCAGTATGCACCGTTAATGACTCAATAAAACGTTGGAAATACTATTGAGGTGCTCTCACTACGCCCTCCATCAGCACCCGCGCACTACGGCTCATACTCGCTTTTGTTACTTGCCAATCGCCGTCTATCTGTTGAGCTTCTGCTCCTACTTTTAATGTACCAGAGGGGTGCCCAAAGTTAATTTCGTTTAACGCACCGCCACCTGCGGCCACATTAACAAGCGTACCTTCAATAGCCGCGGCTGCGCCAATAGCCACTGCAGCTGTGCCCATCATAGCGTGATGCAGCTTGCCCATAGACATAGCACGTACTAATAAATCAATTGTTTTAGCTTCAATAAATTTACCACTGGACGCGTTATAGTCTAATGGCGCCGCCACAAAAGCGACTTTAGGTGTATGCTGTCGTGTTTGAGCTTCGCTAATATTGCTGATCAGGCCCATTTTTACCGCACCATGGGCACGTATTGTTTCAAGCTCTTTAAGTGCGTCGATATCATTATTTATGTCATTTTGCAGCTCAGTGCCGCTGTAGCCGATATCGCTTGCGTTAATAAACACAGTAGGAATACCCGCGTTGATCATCGTGGCTTTTAAGGTACCTATTCCTGGTACTTCTAAGTCATCCACTACATTACCTGTAGGGAATAACGCCCCTTCACCATCGGCAGGGTTTAAAAACTCAAGCTTTACCTCGGCAGCGGCGAAGGTTACGCCATCAAGTTCGAAATCCCCTGTTTCTTGCACTTCGCCATTAGTAATAGGTACGTGAACCAAAATGCTTTTTTTAATATTAGCTTGCCATACACGTACTATAGCTACACCGTTATCGGGTACTCTGCTTTTATCAACTAAGCCATTCGTTATTGCAAACGCACCCACTGCGCTGGTTAAATTACCGCAATTACCACTCCAATCTATAAAGGGTTTATCAATGGCCACTTGGCCAAATAAATAATCCACATCGTGATCGGTTTGCTCGCTTTTACTTAAAATAACCGTTTTACTGGTACTTGATGTAGCACCGCCCATGCCATCAGTTTGTTTGCCATATGGGTCGGGGCTACCAATTATGCGCAACAATAAATTGTCGCGCGCCTCACCTGCCACTTGGGCGGGCTTTGGTAAATCGGTTAATTTAAAAAATACACCTTTACTCGTGCCGCCGCGCATATAAGTTGCCGGTACTTTTATTTGTGGTTTAAACATAATGCACGCTCCTTATGCTGATTGGGTTGCTTCTAAAAAGTCTTGTGCAAAACGTTGTAATACACCACCAGCAGCATAAATAGAAAGCTCTTCTTGGGTATCCAATCTACATTTCATAGGTACTGTTAGTACCTCACCATTTTTACGCGTAATCACCAAATCAATGGTAGCACCAGGTGTAGGCTCGCCTTTTACATCAAAGCTTTCGCTGCCATCAATGTTAAGTGTTTTGCGGGTAGTGCCGGGTTTAAATTCAAGCGGCAATACACCCATACCTATTAAGTTTGTGCGGTGAATACGCTCAAAACCCTCTGCGGCTATCACTTCAACGCCTGCAAGCCTTACCCCTTTTGCAGCCCAGTCGCGAGACGAGCCTTGCCCGTAATCTGCGCCCGCTACAATTATAAGCGGCTGTTTACGTTGCATGTAAGTTTCGATTGCTTCCCACATACGAGTATGAGTACCTTGAGGCTCTATACGTGCGTATGAACCTTGTTTAACTTCGCCGTTTTCATCACGTACCATTTCGTTAAGTAATTTAGGGTTAGCAAACGTGGCACGCTGCGCTGTTAAATGATCGCCTCGGTGGGTTGCGTACGAGTTAAAATCCTCTTCAGGAACATTCATTTTAGTTAAGTATTCACCCGCCGCACTGCTTGCCATTATGGCGTTTGAAGGCGATAAATGATCCGTTGTAATGTTATCACCAAGTACAGCAAGGGCGCGCATGCCCGTCATAGTGCGCTCACCGGCAAGGCCGCCTTCCCAATATGGCGGGCGGCGAATATACGTACTTTGCTCGCGCCAGTTATAAAGGGGATCGTTCTCTTCACCGTAATCTATGGTTAGGTCAAACATGGGCTCGTACACTTTTTTAAATTGCTCTGGCTTAACGCTTTGCTTTATTACCTCGTCTATTTCTTCATCGCTTGGCCATAAATCTTTAAGGGTTATTTCGTTGCCGTTTTGATCGTGCCCTAAACTATCTTTTTCAATATCAAAACGAATAGTACCGGCAATTGCATACGCCACTACTAATGGCGGTGACGCTAAAAATGCTTGCTTAGCATAGGGGTGAATACGCCCATCAAAGTTACGATTGCCCGAAAGTACCGCTGTTGCGTATAAATCGCGATCGATTACTTCTTGTTGAATTACAGGGTCTAATGCGCCGCTCATACCGTTACAGGTAGTACAAGCAAAGCCCACAATACCAAAGCCAAGCTTTTCGAGCTCAGGGAGTAAATTTGCCTCTTCTAGGTATGATTGCACCGCTTTAGAACCTGGTGCTAATGAGGTTTTAACCCAGGGTTTGCGCATTAAGCCTTTAGCATTTGCGTTTCGCGCAAGTAAGCCTGCAGCAATTACATTGCGCGGGTTACTGGTGTTAGTACAACTTGTAATAGCCGCGATAATACATGCGCCATCAGGCATTAAGCCTTCTTCGTTTTCAACCGTGCCAGATATACCTTCTTTGGCTAAATCGCTGGTGGATACTCGGCGGTGCGGGTTTGAAGGCCCAGCAATGTTGCGCCCTACACTTGATAAATCAAATTTAAGCACCCGCTCATATTTAGCTGTTTTTAAGCTCTCGCTCCAAAGGCCAGCTGTTTTAGCGTAGTTTTCTACCAGCGCTATTTGCTCTTCATCTCGCCCTGTTAAACGTAAATAGTCTATTGTTTTATCGTCTATGTAAAACATGGCCGCAGTGGCACCAAATTCTGGCGTCATGTTTGAAATAGTTGCTCTGTCGCCTAAGGTTAGTGCATCTGCACCTTCGCCGTAAAATTCTAAATAGGTCGATACCACGCGCTGCTCGCGTAAAAACTCGGTAATAGCCAATACTATATCTGTAGCAGTAATACCTGGTTGGCGAGTGCCTGTTAGCTCAACACCAACTATGTCAGGCAGACGCATGTAAGAGGCGCGGCCAAGCATTACGCTTTCGGCTTCAAGCCCGCCTACGCCTACAGCAATTACGCCAAGTGCATCCACATGCGGGGTGTGACTGTCGGTACCCACTAAGGTATCAGGAAATGCAATGCCATCGCGGTTTTGAATAACTGGCGACATTTTTTCAAGGTTAATTTGATGCATAATGCCGTTACCAGGCGGAATAACATCAATATTTTTAAAAGCGGTTTTAGTCCAGTTTATAAAATGAAAACGGTCATCGTTACGGCGGTCTTCAATGGCACGGTTTTTTTCAAATGCGTCTGGGTCAAAACCTGCGTGCTCCACCGCTAAAGAGTGGTCAACAATAAGTTGTGTAGGTACCACCGGATTCACTTTTGCCGGATCCCCACCTTTTGCAGCAATGGCGTCGCGCAGGCCTGCTAAATCAACCAAGGCGGTTTGGCCTAAAATATCGTGGCATACTACACGCGCCGGATACCAAGGAAAGTCTAAATCTTGTTTACGCTCAATAAGCTGAGTAAGCGCATCGGTTAGCATATCAGGCTCACAGCGGCGCACTAGGTTTTCGGCCAGTACACGCGATGTGTAAGGCAAAGTGGCATACGCACCTGGCTTTATTGCATCAACGGCTTCTTGCGTATCGTAGTAATCTACATTTGAGCCGGGTAAGGGTTTTCGGTATTGGGTGTTATTAATTATGGTCATAGTACAGGTTCGCTAATAAGTGACGGGAAATAAAAGGCAAAAGGTGAGCGTATTGCTCACCTTACATACTGACTAATCAGCCTCTTGATTCAATTGGCGTGTAGCTGCGTGCCTCTGGCCCTGTGTAATCTGCACTTGGGCGAATAATACGATTATTAGCGCGCTGCTCTTTAACATGTGCCGTCCAGCCTGTAACACGGCTCATCACAAATATTGGCGTAAATAACTTAGTGGGAATACCCATAAAGTGATACGCCGATGCATGGAAAAAATCAGCATTACAAAACAGTTTTTTCTCGCGCCACATAACCTCTTCACACCTAACCGACACAGGGTAAAGCACATCATCGCCCACCTCTTTAGCTAGTTTTTCAGAGAACTTTTTAATAATAACGTTACGTGGGTCTGACTCGCGGTAAATAGCGTGGCCAAAACCCATAATTTTGTCTTTACGCTCTAGCATACCCATAATTTCTTGCTCGGCATGATCAGCACTTTTAAAACCTTGAATCATATCCATAGCCGCTTCGTTTGCACCACCATGCAGTGGCCCGCGCAGTGTGCCTATTGCACCGGTTACACAAGAATGAATATCAGACAAAGTAGATGCACATACGCGCCCCGTAAACGTAGAGGCGTTAAACTCATGCTCTGCGTATAAAATTAGCGACACATTCATTACTTGTGCAAATAACTCACTCGGTGCTTTGTCGTGCAATAAAGTTAAAAAGTGCGCACCTACTGAGTCGTCATCGGTTTGTGTATCAATGCGTACGCCATCGTGTGTAAAGCGGTACCAATAACAAATAATACTTGGGAAGAGCGCAACCATACGGTCAATCGCATCGTTTGCTTGGCTAAAATCAAGTTCCATTTCTAGGTTACCCAGCATAGAGCAACCGGTACGCATAACATCCATTGGGTGCGCGTCTTTAGGAATATTTTCAAGCACGGTTTTTAGTGCACCTGGCAGGCCACGTAGGCTTTTTAATTTAGCTTTATAGTCAGCTAATTCATTGGCTGTAGGTAGCTCGCCACGAGAAAGTAAAAACGACACCTCCTCAAACTGCGCTTTTTCGGCAAGTTCGCTAATATCGTAACCACAATACGTTAAACCCGAGCCTGTTTGCCCTACTGTGCATAATGCTGTTTGCCCTGCTACTTGGCCGCGTAAGCCTGCACCGCCTAATGCTTTATCTACCATGATCTTCTCCTATCTTAAATTTGTGTGTGATTTTAATAATTGTTATTTGTCAGATTTTGATGAAAAAAGGTTATCAAGTGTGTTTTCGTATGTGTGGTAATCTAAAAAGTCGTATAGCTCAGCGCGTGTTTGCATGTTTTCAATTTGGCTTTGCTGCGAGCCCTCATTTAAAATGGCAGAGTACACATTAAGTGCGGCTTTATTCATGGCTCTAAACGCACTAAGTGGGTAAAGCACCATTTCAACCCCTACCTCGCTTAACTGCTCTTTGGTGTAAATAGGTGTTTGGCCAAACTCTGTAATGTTAGCCAAAATAGGCACGTTTAACGCCTCCGAAAACGCTTGGTAATCGGCAAGGTCATGCACGGCTTCTGCAAAAATAGCGTCTGCGCCTGCTTCTACACAGGCAGCGGCACGGTCAATCGCTGCATTTAAGCCTTCTTTTTGAAATGCATCAGTGCGGGCCATTATGTAAAAGTCGCTATCGGTTTTAGCATCAACGGCCGCTTTAATGCGGTCAACCATTTCACCTTGGCTTACAATTTCTTTATTAGGGCGGTGTCCACAACGCTTTTGCGCTACTTGGTCTTCAATATGAAAACCAGCCGCACCAGCTTTAGTCATTTCTTTAACGGTACGCGCAATATTAAACGCGCCGCCCCACCCGGTATCGGCATCTACCAAAAGTGGTAAATCACTGGCACCGGTAATACGGCGAATATCTTCAAGTACGTTATCAAGGCTGGTCATGCCTAAATCTGGCATACCGTAAGAGGCATTTGCTACACCGGCACCTGAGAGGTAAATAGCTTGGTGACCCATTTTTTCAGCCATCATGGCTGTGTAAGCATTAATAGTACCTACAACTTGTAATGGGCGATTATTAGCAATAGCCTGTTTAAATTTTAATCCTGCTGACATTATTCTCTCCTGACTTTGAACGGTTGCTACATGGAGTAACTTAGTGTTTTAATTTTAAATTGTGACTGTTTTTAGCTTTTAACCTTTAACCTTAGCTTTTAGCTTTTAGCTT
>NZ_PNCU01000081.1:0-2363 GCF_005886915.1 Pseudoalteromonas sp. S3776
CTAAAAAGTGTCACTAGGACATTTGATAAGTTTAACTCATATCACGAGCTGCTAAGGTAATACGCTTAACACACATAAAGACTCGAGCTTTAAGTGTTACGTTTTTCTCTTGGTCAAACCACATCTAACTATTTGTTAGATGGCGTCCCCAAGGGGATTCGAACCCCTGTTACCGCCGTGAAAGGGCGGTGTCCTAGGCCTCTAGACGATGGGGACACAGAAAACTGCTACCCTAGGACATGCACAAAGATTTGGTGGAGCTATGCGGGATCGAACCGCAGACCTCTTCGCTGCCAGCGAAGCGCTCTCCCAGCTGAGCTATAGCCCCAAACCTTTTTAATACCTAACGTGTTTAACACGTTGTGTATCGCTGAGTGCGGGGCGCATTCTATGCACCCCCCCAAATAAAGTCAACAGTTTTTTATGTCACTTTATTTAAATGGTTTAATT
Source organism: Pseudoalteromonas sp. S3776 (assembly GCF_005886915.1). Taxonomy (NCBI): domain Bacteria; kingdom Pseudomonadati; phylum Pseudomonadota; class Gammaproteobacteria; order Alteromonadales; family Pseudoalteromonadaceae; genus Pseudoalteromonas; species Pseudoalteromonas sp. S3776. The sequence goes on from NZ_PNCU01000081.1 coordinate 451, forward strand.
TTCAACAAACTGGCTATCAAGCATGCTAAAAATTGTAATTTCGATAAAATTCGGGCTCTACTTCACCTAACAGCACTATAAACAGATTAATTAACTATTCATACCTCGTTGATGACCTAATAATGTTTACCATAAAAGGTATACATTTATAAGCAAATTGAGTACAGATTCAAAAAGCACTTTTTGCCATGACTTAAACCAGGCCAACCTGCGATTATAAGTGTGTTATTTAAATCTCTGAACCCTATTCGATAACCTTATTTATTAAATGCATATCCCTCCCTTTTTAAATTGCTTGAAAAAATATAAAAGTTGAAGTGAATTAGATCGTCGTTAAACATACCAACAAATAGCTCGTGTTGTTTTAAAGGCTAAGATCAAATTTGGGTAATAGGCTCTATTTAGTTGTCACTGTGCCAAAACTCTTTAGGTTAGTTAGAGTTTATTCGCACAAATGGCAATACATATTAAGACTTATTCCTTTTAAACTGTTCGTCCCTTTTAAAGATTAACTTATAGTGGCTCTAAAATTTTAATTTTTTGACCGTGACTTTCCTTTGTGAAAAGACGTCACGCTTGATGTATCAATTTAAACATTGGCTTTTTATTCGTTTATTTAAGCAAACGCTTTTTATTGTATATAAAAATAAGGCAGTCACTTCGCTTAATTTAGCTGTTTATTTGTCCTGCCCGTTTAAATTTGGTGATAAAGTAAACGCCAACCACATCGCGTTGTTTATAAAACCTTCATTCAGCACATTTTTATCATTCAAGTGTTGACACATTTGCAACTCTATCTATAATAGCGCCCCACAACAACGCAGCAATGCAATGTTATTTAGATGTGGGTGATTAGCTCAGTTGGGAGAGCATCGCCCTTACAAGGCGAGGGTCACTGGTTCAAGTCCAGTATTACCCACCACTTTACTAAGTGTACACATCTAGAACTTTAATTGAGCTGTTAGCTCAATTAGAAAAAAGAACATCACCGTTTAAATAATAGAGGGTGGCGTTTACTGGTTAAAGTCCAGTACTATTTTAAATAGTAGCGTTTAATTTATATGTGGGTGATTAGCTCAGTTGGGAGAGCATCGCCCTTACAAGGCGAGGGTCACTGGTTCAAGTCCAGTATCACCCACCACATATAAACCTACTATATTAATAGTTTTTTAAAACTGTAATATGGGTCGTTAGCTCAGTTACAGGAAAAGAGAGCATCACCGCTTTTTATAAAAGATGGCGAGGTTCACTGGTTAAAGTCCAGTACTACTTACTACAGGTAGTAGCATGTAATATGGGTCGTTAGCTCAGTTGGGAGAGCATCGCCCTTACAAGGCGAGGGTCACTGGTTCAAGTCCAGTACGACCCACCATTCTTAGAGTGGTGCATATTACAAAAATTTATATGTGGGTGATTAGCTCAGTTGGGAGAGCATCGCCCTTACAAGGCGAGGGTCACTGGTTCAAGTCCAGTATCACCCACCACATATAAAAGCTATTATATTAATAGCTCGTTTTAAAATTTAATATGGGTCGTTAGCTCAGTTGGGAGAGCATCGCCCTTACAAGGCGAGGGTCACTGGTTCAAGTCCAGTACGACCCACCATTCTTAGAATGGTGCATATTAAATGTATAATTTGGGTGATTAGCTCAGTTGGGAGAGCATCGCCCTTACAAGGCGAGGGTCACTGGTTCAAGTCCAGTATCACCCACCAAATTATACTAAACGTTAAAACAGTTAAGTCATACCTATTATATGTGGGTGATTAGCTCAGTTGGGAGAGCATCGCCCTTACAAGGCGAGGGTCACTGGTTCAAGTCCAGTATCACCCACCACATATAACCTCTTCTGAATAATTATTATAAAAACCCTATTTAGGTAATTAACCCAGTTGTAAGCAAAAGAGCATCGCC
>NZ_PNCU01000082.1:0-325 GCF_005886915.1 Pseudoalteromonas sp. S3776
GGCGATGCTCTTTTGCTTACAGCTGGGTTAACTACCTAAATAGGGGTTTTTATGATAATTGGTCAGAAGAGGTTAAATTTAGATACTTTAGAAGTGGTTATATGTGGTGGGTGACTACTTAGCTTAAACTGGTGACCCTAGCCATTATTTGTAAAGGGTGGCGATGCTCTTTTTCTTACAGCGGGGTTAATTACCTAGATAGAGTTTTTATAATAATTATTCTGAAGAGGTTAAATTTAGATACTTTAGAAGTGGTTATATGTGGTGGGTGATACTGAACTTAAACTGGTGACCCTTGCCATTATTTGTAAAGGGTGGCGATGCT
>NZ_PNCU01000083.1:0-2174 GCF_005886915.1 Pseudoalteromonas sp. S3776
GTTAAATTAGAGTGGGTGTCTAGTTAAGTTCTTAATTAAATTAGCGGAAAACCCATTATTGAGGTATGAAGGACATGTTATTCGTGGAGATCAATTCAGTGATGACTTATTAGAGGAGCTGTTCCCTGTTGGTGGCATACATTATGAAAAAGGTTTTAAAAGTTCATCGAGCAATTTAGATAAGCCCTTCGATGGCAATACTAAAATACTTATAACTTCTAAAACAGGGGTTAATATTGCTAACAATGCTGCAGTAAAGCCAGAAGAGCAAGAAGTATTATTTAAGTCAGGAACGAAATTCAAAGTTATTAGCCGTTTAAAAGTAAATGGAACAAACTTCATAGAGCTAGAAGAGGTTTAAAATGAGTGAAAAAAAATATTATGATGATTCTGGTGAGTTAATTACCTCTTCCGCAATAATTCGAATGTTAGAAATGGAAAATAAAATTCCTAATGATCTTCGATTTCCTTTTATGACAAATAAATTAAGTGGTTCTAGAGAGCCTCATAAAACCCAATGGATGTCATCATATAATGTCTATCGCATAGCAGTCCCTAGACCTACTGATGAGCAATGTAAAGAATATTATCAAAGAATCCAAGTTGATTGTGATGATGACATAAATCGCTTTCGAGGTGCTTTACTCGGATGTGCACTTGGTGATGCTTTAGGCACAACTCTTGAATTTAAAGCCCCTGGGACATTTAAGCCAATTACTGATATTGTTGGTGGTGGGCCATTTAACTTGAAAGCAGGAGAGTGGACTGATGATACTAGCATGATGTATTGCTTAGCTCATAGTCTTGTTCGTACTAAAGTTTTTGATCCTAAGGATCAAATGGATTTGTACTATAAATGGTGGAAAGATGGTGTTTTCAGTGTAAATGGTAAGTGTTTTGATATTGGTAATACGGTCGTTAATGCTCTGCAAAATTATGAGAAAACTGGCGATCCTATATCTGGTAATACGGATCCAAAATCTGCTGGAAATGGGTCTTTAATGCGTTTAGCGCCAATACCAATTCGTTATTATGATAATTTTGAAAATGCAATTAAGTATGCAGCTTTAAGCTCTATTACAACTCATGGCGCTGAAGAAGCTGTGGATGCTTGTCGCTATTTTAGTGGGTTAATTTGGGGGGCTTTGCATAGGGAATCGAAAGAAACTTTACTCGATGGGATCTATACTCCCATAGACGGGTATTGGGATGAAAATCCATTGTGTCAATCTATAATTGATCTCATAGTCGACGCTAAATATAAATCTAAAAGTGCTTCGCAAATACGCGCAAGTGGTTATGTTATGCATACCTTGGAAGCAGTTTTATGGGCTTTCTATCATTCTGAAACATTTGAAAGTGGTGCTTTATTAGCCGTTAATTTAGGTGAAGATGCTGACACAACAGGCTCTATATATGGGCAGCTTGCAGGTGCATATTATGGAGAACGTGTAATTAATTATCATTGGGTTAAAAAAGTGAGAGAATATCATGTTTTTTATTTAAAAGCCCAAGAGTTTAAAGAGTTAATCTTTTCGGAAAGAAATTAATAACTGTCTCGTCCTGATGGAAAAATAAATCCTAATGATGCTACTTTTCGCAAAATTAATGAAAAGCTCGCCTCATTTAACTCTCAAAAAGCAGGGATGAAAAATCCTCAACTTTTTTGAACAATGTAATAAAACCAACGCTGTTAAAAATCGGTTTATCATCAAAAAAAGCAGAAATTTTATTGCTAGGTACAGCGATTCAAGAAAGTCGATTGAAGTATCGTCAACAACTAGGCGGTGGACCTGCTTTGAGTTATTTTCAGATAGAGCCTGCTACTCATGATGACATTTGGGATAATTACCTAAGTTATAGAGCAGAGTTAGCTTTAAAAGTTAAAAGCTTAATGACTACTGAAGATAAGTTAAAGGAGCTAAAAGAGAATGATGCTTATGCATGCGCCATCGCTAGAATCCACTATTTAAGAGCGCCAGCTGCCTTACCTGAAGCTAATGATACTAATGCGCAGGCACAGTATTGGAAAACTTATTATAATACGCCACTTGGAAAGGGAACTGTGCAAGAGTTTATCCATAATTGGCAAACATATGGAGTAAGTATATGAATGTTTTTAAAGGGGAATAAACAAGACACCCATCTTGGGGAATAAACAAGACACCCATCTT
>NZ_PNCU01000084.1:0-206 GCF_005886915.1 Pseudoalteromonas sp. S3776
GACGGCGTGATTAATGGTAACGGTGAAAGCGCCGCCATGGTTATACGTGGCACAGTGACTGACGTTGAAGATGGTCAAACTGTTACCATCACTTTGAGCGATGGTATAAACGCGCCAATTGAAGTTCAAGCAACCGTTCAAAATGGCGAGTACGTTACCGATCCGATTGATGCAAGCGCACTAAACGACGGCACACTCACTGCTAC
>NZ_PNCU01000085.1:0-1360 GCF_005886915.1 Pseudoalteromonas sp. S3776
AGCGGTCAGCGGTCATTTTTAATGTTGCGATTAAACTAGTCAACATTTTTGAAAGCGCTACGGTTTCATCAAGCCACTTTCGACCAACGGATTTATCTATATAACAAATATCTATTCCAATATAAATTTGCGTTCTTGCTTCAGCTATTGATGAGCGAGCAATATCTAAAAATCTAACTTTTTCTTTATTGCTGTCTCTGGTCATCCCCTCGGCTATATTACTAGGAACAGACAAACCAGAGCGTGTTAATTGATCTCTAAACCCATAATCTTTTATCGAGCTCGTGATTTTATATATATCAGCACTTAAACGGGCTGAACGTTTCCAAACTTCTAAGTTTTTAAAGTTCATCGACTTAATCCTAGCTATTTACTTTTAGCTTAGAAGTATTTGAAGAAATAGACACCCAAAACGCAATTAAAGCCTAAGACTGATAGCTAACAGCTAATAACTAATAACTAATAACTAACAGCTTATAGCTTATAACCCCCACTTTCCTTACGATTTTATCTGCACTAAATCAAAGTCAGCCATGCCCGGAACTATCGCTTGCAAGCGCGATTCGGTCACATCAAGTGCGTTTAAACATTCGCAATACTCAGAGGCTTTAAGCTCAAGTTGCTGGGCCTTTTTTTGTAGTGATTTATCTATTTCTTTAGAGATAATATTCATACGTTGGCCCATGTCGTTAATGCGGTCTTCAATATTACCTTCGCGTGATTTAAATGCATCACCAAGTGACATTAAAATAGCGCCTAACGAGCCATGTACGGCAGAATGTATTTGCTGGCTTATTTCTTTAGTGAAAAAATCATCAATTTGCGAGAGAGATTGTGGAGCAATAAAAAAGAAGTCATCGCCGCGCTTAAATTTATCCATAAGCGCGCGCTCTACGTACTGGAGCTGTGTTTTTAGTACCTCTGGCTCTTTGTCAGACATACCCTCAACCACATGTTCAATGGCGCTTAAACCTAAGTTAACCCCATCAGTGGCTAAGTTAACAAGCTCAGGCACCGTATGGCGAATACCATTACTAAATTGCTCAAGTACTTTGCTTTCTTCTGTGCTTAAATCAACCCAATAACCACGAATAAATAGCTGGTTATTGTTATTAATTTGCACGCGGGTTTGGCCTTTATCAAGAATACGTATAACGTCGTCGGTAATTATTAAGCCATGACTCAACTCAACATCGCACTGCGACTGAGCTAAAACTGCAGAACTTGAAAGTGCTAAACACAACGCCAATATCGAACGAGATAACAACGCCATATACACCCCAACAAGCTAAAAAAGGAAGGCAGGTAGGTTAACAAAAAACCAACTTTATGCAAGAAAAATAGCTGTTAGCTGTTAGCT
>NZ_PNCU01000086.1:0-504 GCF_005886915.1 Pseudoalteromonas sp. S3776
GTGATCGCCACAGCCACCGATGCGGCGGGCAACACGCGCACAATCAGCTCAGATGACTTTGATAGCACACCGCCTACGCTTACCGTTGAGGTGGATGCACAAAGCAATAGCAACACGCCTATAATCAGCGGCACGAGCGATGCGGGCGAAGGCGCGCAAGTGACGATAGTGGTGACCGACAGCGATGGTAATCCACAAACCATCACTGCGCTTGTTGATGCAAATGGTGATTGGAGCGCCACACCAAGTACACCACTCAGTGAAGGCGAAAGCACGATTGAAGTGAGCGTACGCGATAGTGTAGGCAACGAAACCACCGTGAGTGAAACCACTACGATTGACACGCAAGCACCTACACTTACGATACAAAATGTAGGCGATGTAAACGACCTAACACCGACATTACAGGGCACCAGTAACGAAATTGGCGGCACGGTGACACTCACCGTGACCGACAGTGACGGCGCTGTGCAAACTCTCACGACCACCGTTGAGGCGGATGGT
>NZ_PNCU01000087.1:0-276 GCF_005886915.1 Pseudoalteromonas sp. S3776
GCGGGCGACACACCTGATGAACCCCCAGCAGATGCACTTGTTGAAGAAAGTGATGACTTTGATTTAGATGATATAGACGGCCTAATTGATGAAGTTGAAGATTCACCTGCAGCTGAAGTAGCAACAGATAATGATACAGAGCGAGATATAGATAGCGCTTTGGCTGATTCTGTTGAAGAACTGGCTGATGCACAGAGCGATTTTAACGAAGATGATATTGAAACTTTAGCGTCTTCACTTATTGATGAACCAGAGCTTGAAGAAGAACCTGAGCTT
>NZ_PNCU01000088.1:0-1111 GCF_005886915.1 Pseudoalteromonas sp. S3776
ATCGGTGGCTGTGGCGATCACTGAGCCAACATCAAGGAGTGATACATCCAAGCCCACTAATGACCAATTACCATTGGCATCGGTTGTGGTGGTGTAAGTGGCCCCAATGCCACCGCCTATAAGTTGCTCAGTGATAGTAATTTCGCTGCCTGCTGGCAAATCAGAGGTACCGCTTAGGGTCACTAATAAACCAAGCTCAAAGGTCGGTGTAAAGGCAAGGGTTGGTGGCGTCACATCCACTTCGCCCGTATCACTGCCTGTACCGGTATTACCAGCGGCATCAGTGATGCTCGCGCTAACACTGTAGTTGCCTTCTGCTAAGTCGCTGGTTGGTGTCGCACTCCAATTGCCGTTGGCATCGGTTTGTACATCAAGGGTTTGTACGTTGTTCGCTGCATCAGTAAAGGTCACTGTAATGGTGCTGTTGGGTGCATCGCTGGTGCCTGTAACCGTTGGCGTGCTGTCGTTGGTAAGTATTGGCGCATCCACACTCACACTTGGTGCGGTGGTATCGATGTTACCGCTGCCGGTGATATCAGTGCTGTTACCCGCCGCATCACTAATAGTCGCTTCAATGCTGTAAGGGCCTTCAGCCAATGCGTTTGGCACTTCGACTGAGAAGTTGCCGCTCGCATCCACAGTCGTTGTAAAGGTTTGCTCTACCCCTAAATCATCGGTAACGGTAAAGGTGATCACGGTGCCTTCAACGGCATCACTGGTGCCGCTTAACGTTGGGGTTACGTCGTTACTTGAACCTGGGCTGGTTAACTCAAGCGTTGGCGCAATGGTGTCTACTTCACCTGAGCCAGTGGCTGTTGCTTCATTGCCAGCGGCATCGCTTACGCTTGCACTTACTGTGTAGCTGCCCTCAGCAAGCACTTGTGAAGCGGCCACACTCCAGGTGCCATTAGCGCCGAGTGTCGTTGTCACCGTATGCGTCACGTTATTACTATCGGTGATCTCTACCGTTACGGTGCTGCCTTGCGGTGCATTGGCGGTGCCGGTGATCGTTGGGGTTGTATCATTGGTAACAACTAGCTCGTTCACTTCAATCGCTGGCATGGTGGTGTCAATAATACCGGTTTCGGTGGCGCTGCCGATATTACCCAGG
>NZ_PNCU01000089.1:0-875 GCF_005886915.1 Pseudoalteromonas sp. S3776
GGCAGCGCGAGCGAAACTGGCGAGATTGATTTAACCCTGCCCAGCCTTGCTATTACAGATAACGGCGTGAGCAACGACACAACACCGACGATCTCCGGCACAAGCGATGCACCACAAGGTAGCGAAGTCACAATTGTTGTGACAGACAATGCCGGTGTACAGCAAACCATTACTGCCACAGTAGGTGTAAGTGGTACATGGTCAGTCCCTGTTACAACAGTCCTTGCTGAAGGCAGCTACACAGTAAGTGCAAGCGTAAGCGATGCCGCTGGCAATGAAGCCACAGCCTCTGGCTCAGGTGAAGTAGACACCATTGCGCCAACGCTTGAGTTAACCAGCCCAGGTTCAAGTAACGACGTAACCCCAACGCTAAGCGGCACCAGTGATGCACTAGAGGGCACCGTGATCACCTTTACCGTTACCGATGATTTAGGGGGAGAGCAAACCTTTACGACGACTGTGGATGCGAGCGGCAACTTCTCAGTCGAAGTGCCAAACGCATTGGCTGAAGGGCCTTACAGCATTGAAGCGACTGTTAGTGATGCGGCGGGTAACAGCACTGATATCACCGGCAGCGGTAACATCGATACCACCGCGCCAAGTGTGAGTGTGGATGCACCAGCGCTCATCAACGACAGCACGCCAACGGTTACAGGCACCAGTGATGCACCCAACAGCACCGTCACGGTAACCTTTACCGATGCAGCCAATGTTGTACAAACTATTGATGTACAAACCGATGTCAACGGCAATTGGAGTGCGACACCAACCAGCGACTTAGCAGAAGGCAACTACAGTGTTAGCGCCAGCATCACTGATGCAGCAGGCAACACGGGCACAGGCACAGACAACGGCGAAGTGGATGTGACGCCACC
>NZ_PNCU01000009.1:0-64492 GCF_005886915.1 Pseudoalteromonas sp. S3776
AAAGATCAACACGCCCTAAATTAAAACGAGAAGGTTACTTTAGTGTAGAAGTAACGACCACGTGGGTTGTGCACTCCCGACGCATAACCGTAGAGATCCGCATCGCCATCACCAATGGCAAATGGTGGCTCTTCGTCAAACACGTTATTTACACCAAGCGACACTTTCGTTGCATCACTTACACGGTAAGATGTTTGTAAATCTACCAGTGCTTGCGAGTCAACCATTCGTGATGTATTACTATCAAAGTCTAAGTTACCGTCAAAGTCTATATCTGGGGTATCTTCAAACTCGCCTACATAGCTAATATTTACGTTGGTATTAAATTGGCCAATTTCCCAGTTAGTAGAGAAAATCCAACGGTGCTCTGGATAATAGTATTCACCCGTGTAATCACGACCATCTTTTTCAAACTTGTTCTGGTATGCCCATTCTAAGTTAAATTTAAGTAAGCCTAAATCATCCAATGAGTGGTTGTAATTCCCTGATAAATCAACACCAGACACTTCTTGCGAAGAGACGTTTTCAAAGGTGCTGTATATTTTTTGAATAGTCCCTAAGCTATTACCGCCACTAGGGGCTAAGCGTACACATACAGTGCTATTTTGGTTATTACACTCAGAGTTATAAATTGGGCCAAATTCTTGCTCATCAATTTTATTATCTTGTGTGATACTCCACACATCTACACTTAAACCAAACTCAGCAGAAGGCGCCCAAATAAAGCCAACATTCCACGATTCTGACTCTTCGGCTTCTAGGTCAGGGTTACCAGCAAATTCAATGTTGTAATCTAGCGCGTCACAATCAAGTCCGGTTGCTTCACAGCGGTATGTATCTACAAAAAACTGACTCTCCTGTGATGGACCCAAACCTACTTGTGCAAGCGATGGCGCTCTAAACCCTTGTGCCCACGAACCACGAATGGTTATTTCGTCAGTAGGTGCCCAACGTAAAGCGACTTTAGGGTTTGTTGTATTACCAAAGTCGCTGTAATCATCGTAACGTCCAGCGAGTTGTAGCTCTAGGTTTTCAGCAAGTGGGATTGAAAATTCCACATAGGCTGCGTATTGGTCGCGCTCTGCTGCAGCAGACACAGACTCCGTACCAAAAATTAAACCGCGCTGAAATTGGTCATCCGGTGTATCGGTTACATCTTCTTCACGGTATTCAATACCCGCGGCCATCATAACCACATCATCACCAAAGCTAAATGCTTCACCAGAGATGTTAGCGTCGAATGAGGTCATATGAGACTCACCGCGGCGTACTAGGCTTGTGGTAATTCTATCAATGACTTCAGGGCTGTTATAGGTGCCACCAAATGGGTTGTAGTTACCGGCATCAATTTCTTGTTGTAAAAAGTCAGTGCGTACCCAGCCTTGTGAGCGATCGCCCGTTTGCATCGACTTACTACGGCCTTTTTGAACAGCTGCTTCCCAGCTCCATTCGTTTATTTCACCTCTTAGACCGGCCACAAATCGTAGTGTGTCTGACTCAATATTCCATTGGCGAGCGCCTGCATCCACTGTGCGGTAGCGGCCAATTTGGATATCTTCACCAAACGGATTATTTGGGTGGCTAGCGGGTACAGTTAAACCTGCGTCTTCATCAAGTGGCGTAGGGGCGCCGGCTGCAACAGAGGTATTATGCTGTACTGCCATTTCCAAAAAGCCAGTAATGCCGTTATCAAAATTGTATTCAAATTGAGAAATAGCACCTACGCGCTCAGACTCAGGGGCGATATAACCAAATGGGCCGTAATCAAATAAACAACTGCCGCTTGCTGTTGCGTTTTCTGCGGGACAATCAGGGTCAATTGTTTTTACACCATCAACATAAAAGTAGCCTGGAAAGCCACGAGAAGAGCGAAAGTCTTCGCCGCCATAAGGCGATTGATTAGCGGTGCCTAAACTGCCCATTTCGTCTGATGAAAGCGAGGTGTTTTTAAAGTAGTCAATAATAATTGAGGCGCTACTTTTTTCGCTAGTCGTACCCCATACTAAACTTGCTGTTGTTTCTTCGTAATTAGGGCCATCGGTACCGCCGTAGCCTAAGTTTAGTTCAACGCCATCTATGTCTTTTTTCAAAATAACGTTGACAACGCCCGCTACTGCATCAGAGCCATAAATTGCTGATGCGCCATCTTTTAAAATATCAATGCGTTCAATCGCCGATACCGGAATACTATTAATATCGACAAATGAGTTTGTAATACCTTCGGCAAAGGCACTAATAGCCACACGACGGCCGTTGATCAATACTAAGGTAGCATCTGCACCTAAACCGCGTAGGCTGACCGCCGCAGATCCATTTGCAGTTGAATCTTGATTGTTGCCGCGAGTAGAGAAAGTACCGCTGCCTGCCACTGGCATTCTTTCGAGGAGTTGTTGAAGGTTATCGTAACCCATGTTTTCGATATCTGCTTTGCCAATAGATTGTACTGGCGAAGGTCCTTCGATATCGGTGCGTTTTATGCGCGAACCTGTTACTTCAATGCGTTCTACTTTTTTTGCTTCTTCAGCAGCATAAGTTGTTGTTGTAAACCCTGCTGAGAGTGCGATTGTAGCACCTGCAATTATGCTAGGTGTAAATGCAATTGATTGCTTCATCCTTAAGTCCTTGTTGATATGTTATAAATTTAGTTGCTTAACAAGCGCTGACATTAATATCATGTAACTTAAGTGTTATCAATCTTCACCCTTTGCGATTTTAGTATGAGTTTTTGTAGAGTATTGAGGGAAAAATATTCAATAATAGAAACAAAGAAGAAGGATAGACAAGCCTAAATTACTCGCTTTGTACCATAAAATTTGCGCACTAAAATGGGCGAGTATCTAAAGAGATTAAAAATAAAAATAAAATGTAATAATTTATTTATACAACGCACGGGGATGAATTAAATAAAGCTGGGAGTAATTTGATCAGGTTGTTTTAAATTCAACCGATGAAAACTTAAAAAAAAACGCCTAAAGTAAATTAGGCGTTGTGCTTATACTTTGTGTTTCATGAGGCGTTCTTTCTCACGCGACCAATCTTTATTTTTGCCATCTTCACGTTTGTCATGCATTTTTTTACCTTTAGCTAAGTGAAACTCAAGTTTCACCCAACATTTTTTCCAATACATGGCAGTGGCAACAAGTGAGTAGCCCTCTCGCTCAGTGGCACCGACTAATCTATCAAGCTCTTTGCGGCTTAATAGTAGCTTACGATAACGCATAGGATCGCAGATAACGTGGGTTGAAGCGCTATTTAAAGGCTGGATTTGACTGCCTAACAAAAAAGCTTCGCCATTTTTAAGATGAATATAAGTTTCTGAGATATTTACCTTACCAGCTCGGATGCTTTTTACTTCCCAGCCCTGTAGTTCAACACCTGCTTCAAACTTGTCGTGTAAAAAATACTCATGACGCGCTTTTTTGTTAAGCGCGATGGTATTACTGTTCGATTTTGATGATTTTTTCTTAGCCATAGTGCCCTATAATATACGTATTAAGAGATGTTTTACATCGATTTTTTACATGCGCCTTTAAAATAATCAAGTGAACTTAAGACCATGAAAATTTGGGGAAACGCGCAAAGCTTGCTAAAATTCGCCCACACAGTTGGGAGTGAGTATGCCACAAATAGAAAAAAGTGCGCTGGTTATGTACAGCACTAAAGAGATGTTTGACCTAGTTAATGATGTAGAAGCTTATCCGCAGTTTTTACCTAATTGCTCAGACTCTAAAATCGTTTCGCAGCACAATAATAACATGACCGCGAGTTTAGAAATATCTAAGGCCGGTATAAAAAAGTGGTTTACCACTGAAAACACCTTTATAGATGAACAAACTGTTCAATTAAGGCTTGTTGATGGCCCGTTTAAAACATTAAAGGGGCGTTGGCATTTTCAAGCGTTAGATAATAAGGCATGTAAAGTTGAGCTTAAGCTTGAATTTGAATTCTCTAGCAAGCTTATCGAATTGGCGTTTGGTAAAATATTTAATGATGTAGCCAAAAATATGGTTAGTGCATTCACGCAACGTGCAAAAGATGTATATGGAGCAAGATAATGATTAGGGTTGAGATAGTTTTTGCATTACCGACTAAAGCAACCACATTAACGGTGGAAGTAGCGCAAGGAACCACAGCCGAACAAGCTGTTATTCAATCGGGGATCATTGAAAAGTGCCCTGAAATAGACCCAACTGCGCTTACACTAGGGGTATGGAATAGAACAGTAAAAGCGCATTACGAATTAAAAGATGGAGACAGAGTTGAAATCTATCGCCCACTTATCGCAGACCCTAAAGATGCTCGAAGAAAGCGTGCAGAAAAAGCAAAAGAGGAAGGCCGAGCAAATAAAATTACCGGTGGTCGTCCTTTATAAAAGTAACCAGTATAGGTATTAAAAAGGTGAGCCATGCTCACCTTTTTAATACCTAAAGCGTTTACTGCTCTAAAGGAGTATCAAAGTTTTCGGGTTGATCATAATCACCCGAAACAGCAACCAGTTTTTCATTTTCAAATTTAATCACCAACTCTTTATGCTGCTCATTATCGCGGCCTTTGTTAAAGCTATACACATAACGCCAGGTGCTATTATCAAACGCATCTTCTGCTATTGGACGACCTAGTACATAAATAACTTGCTCTCGCGTCATATTTACACGAAGCTTATCTACATCTGATTGCTCTAAAAAGTTACCCTGTGGGATATTGATTCTATATACCCAGCTAGAACAACCTGCTAAAGAGCTGAATGTGAGAGCAACGATAAGCCAAAGAGAAAAAGTTTTTAACGACTGCATTGTTAGTTGTGATCCTTATTTTTTATAATCTGCATAATACCGATTAGTCACTGAAGGTAAAACCCTTTTAAGAAATTGTTTTTAGTTACGAGGGTTAGGGCAAGGTTTTGACCACAAACATACACAAAAGTTTAAGTATAAATATAAGCAAAGAACACAAAGTACCCTCAACGTGGTATTTGTATATAGTACAAACGCGTTTAGGCCACTGGTATACAGGTATAACAACAAATGTTGATAAGCGCATAGCTGCACATCAAGCTGGTAAAGGTGCAAAAAACCTAAAAGGCAAAGGCCCTTTGGTTTTAATTCATCAACAAAAGGTAGGCACAAAGAGTGAAGCCAGTAAGCTAGAGTGGCAAATTAAAAAATTAAGCAGGGCACAAAAAGAGCATTACGTCCAGCAGCTAATGATTAAGTAAGGCTGTGGCATTTTTTAATGCATTTAATTTATTACGATAGCGGGCTTTGTCATAATTAAATTCGGCATTTATACCCGCCAAGCGCATATAATGTGTTGCCTGCTTTATATTGCCGGTAAAATAATACGCTTGTGCAAGGCCAAAGTGGCTTTCGTGTAGTTTAGCGTCAATTTTATAAGCGCTTTTAAAATGCTTAATCGCTTGAGAGTAGTTTTTAAGTGCCAGCTCACTATTACCCAGTGATATATGGTAATACGGGTTAGCTTGGCGCTTTTTATTGAGCTGCTTTAGCATTTGTTGGCCCTGTTTAGCGCGGTTACTTAAGGTGTACAACACTGCGAGATTACCTATGGCAGTGTGGTTATTTTTATCAAGCAATAAAGCATAGTTATAAGCCTGTTCGGCTTCTTTTAAATAATTAAGCTGCCTAAATACAATGCCTAAATTCCCCCAGCCACCGCTGTATAATGGGGCGGCTTCAACTGCGGCACTAAAGTAGCTATAAGCTAAATTATAATTTTTATTTACTAAAGCTAGAGCGCCTTTATTGTTATAAAACATAGCTGTAACAAACTCTTTGCTTAATGGGCTGGTTTTAAATCTTTGTTTTCTTATGTTCGGGTCAAAATCTATGGTTAACTGTTTATCACGTTGATAAACCATTGTGGCTGGTATTGTTTGCATAAGCGCATTGTCAATTGATAAATTAATATGTCCTGTTAGTAAATTAACCCCTTTATTCATTGCCCAATATTCAGGAATATGAACTCTTTGAAAGCGCGCTTTTATGCCTAAATAATCGGCTAAGCTATACGCTAATATCGATAACGACAGGCAATTAGCGTTTAAATTAGCGTAGGTTTGAGATGCACTCAGCGTGGCGCCACTTTGATAAGTTAACGAGCTATCGCCGTTTTTTAATAAAAAACTTAAAATACTGTTTGCTAAGTAATGCGCGCTTCGCTTACTGGTTAGGTGGGCATCAAGTTGGGAGGTGATTGTTTTATCGAGCTTAAATATGTCTTGCTCGGTTTCAACGTTAATACGGTTAAAGCTTGGATGGTTTGCAAGGGCCAGCGGTGGCGGCTCACGCACTGTGCTGTTACATGCGCTTAAGTATAAGCAACTACTGAGTAATAATGCGTTAAAACAAGATATGCTCATAAACCACCTCCAACATATTACATCTATAAGTGTAGATGCAATATGCGAAGGTAGTTTATTAAAGTGTTACAAAACGTGTTTAGTGGTGTTTTTCAAAGGTGGCCACGAGTGCATCGAGCGCTTGAGCGCTATTTGCTAAATCGCGAATTGCTTGCTCTGTGTTTATTTGCTCATTCATAGCACGGTCGCTAATTTCACTTATTTGCTCAATATTACGTCCTACATCGGCAACCACGTTACTTTGTTGCTCAGTGGCGGTGGCAATTAAGGTAGCCATATCGTTTATTTGATTTGCTGTTTCGCTTATCGCATCAAGCAGCTCAACAGAGCTCTGCATTGCGCCTACACTTTGTTGGGCCTTTTGTTTTGATTGACTAATATCGTTAACCACATCTTCAGAAATAGTGGTTAACTCTTCAATCATAGACTGAATTTCGGTGGTTGATTGCGAGGTACGATTAGCAAGTGCGCGTACTTCATCGGCCACTACGGCAAAACCTCTACCGTGCTCTCCAGCACGAGCCGATTCAATGGCTGCGTTTAAGGCCAGTAAATTAGTTTGCTCTGAAATGCCGCGGATAGAATCAACAATACTCGCTATATCAATTGTTTTTTTAGAAAGCAGTGTTACTTGCTCGGTAATACCATCAATGTCAGTGGCAAGCGCTGAAATAGTGGCTTGACTTTGCAGTACTTGCTGATGGCTTTGACTGGTGTTTTCTTGGCTGCTTTGAGTGAGCTTGGCTGCATTAGCTGCGCTTTGTGCTATTTCTTGTACGGTGGCGCCCATTTCGTTGATGGCTGCAGCCACCGAAATGGTTTGCTCTTTTTGATTATTAATAGACTGCGAGTTGTTTTTTGCTTGTTCAAATACATGGTTAGAGCTTTGGCGTATTTCGGTACTTTCGTTAGCCACTTGCTTGATGGCAGTTTCAATTTTATCAATAAATTGATTAAAGCCATGGCTTAAATTATTTAGTTCGGGCTGATTAGACTCTGGCAAACGGTAGGCTAAATTAGCATCGCCTGATCCTAAACGTGAGAACAGTTCAGCCATATCAGAAAGCGGCGACGCTAAAGAGCGAGCTAACAAGTAGCTTAGAATACTAGCCACAAGTGCAATAACGAGCGTAAAGGTAAAAATTTGCCACTCCAATGTACTTACAGTTGCAAAAACTTCACTTTTTGGTACTTGAGCTAATACGTATAAGTCGGTATTGGCTATTGGCATTGCAGCTAAAAATGTGGCTTCGTTATTTAGTGTCAATTCTGTAATTGCAAAGCCAGAGGGGTTGAACAAATTGCTATGTACATTACGGCCATAAAGTGTGTCTATGTTTACTTTAGCCACTTTATTTGCATCTTTGTGTAACTGGATTAGGCCGCTTTTATCTGCGATAAATACAAAACCTGTTTGCTCAATTTTAAATTGTTGTAATAGCTTTTGCATGTCGGTGATGCTTTTTGCAAGCCCCGCTAATCCAAGACCATTTGTTTGTTGATGATTTACAAACATTTTTACATCAGTCGGGGATTCTTGATAAATACTGATTGAGTACGGATTATTTGAATTGGTAAAGCCAAAAAACCAACCATCCGCCGCATCGTTTTTAAGTACGCGTAAAAAACCGTCTTGGTTCCAATATTGCGCTGTATCACGGTTTGCCCACGACGCCGTTGCTAAATCAAACTGCTTTGCTACGCGGTTTAATTCTTTGAGCAGTAGTGTGTCGTCTTGGTTATTTGAGCGTGCCCACGCTAAGATAAATTCATTTGATGATAGTTGCTGTGCAGCGCCTAGTAGTTCGTTTATTTCGCCACCAATTTGATTGCTAATGCTATGTAATTTGCTAGGTAGCTCCGATTCAATCATACGTTGCTCTATAATATCTTCAGAGCTATATAAAGACGTTAAACCAATTAATGCAGCTACACATATTGCAATGGTACTGCCTAAAATGGTGATTTTTTGAGTGATAGTTAGGTTTTTTATCGTCATATTATTTAACTTTACAACTAGGTAGATAGCCATGTTAGCACATTATTAATTAAGCGCTAATTATTGCAATATATCTAAAAGGGTATACTCGTTACTTTTTTTACTTGCACGAAAAAGCCCACAGCATATGCATGTGGGCTTGGTTTCTAACAAGCGAAACTAGTTATACAATTTTCTTCATTGCTGACATGTAGCCGCGCAGTCTTGCGCCAACAATTTCAACAGGGTGCTCACGTAGTGCCGTGTTAATTTGAATCAATGTTTGGTTATCTACTTGGTTACTTTGCTCATTTAAGCCTTTACCGATAACATCGGTGTCGATGTTTTTCATAAAATCGGCAAGTAAAGGTAAACACGCATGGTTGTATAAGTAACAGCCGTATTCTGCAGTATCAGAAATAGTACGGTTCATTTCGAATAACTTTTTACGTGCTATTGTGTTGGCAATTAACGGTGTTTCGTGTAACGACTCATAATAAGCCGACTCGTCAATAATGCCCGCTGCAGTCATGGTTTCAAATGCAAGCTCAACGCCCGCTTTAACCATAGCAACCATTAAAATACCGTTATCGAAAAACTCTTGCTCCGAGATTTCTACATCACCAGCAGGGGTTTTCTCAAAGTTAGTTTCGGCTGTTTCAGCGCGCCACTTTAGTAGGTTTGCATCATCGTTTGCCCAATCTTCCATCATTACGCGCGAGAAAGTACCGTCGATAATGTCATCTTGGTGCTTGTTATAAAGCGGGCGCATAATAACTTTAAGTTCTTCACTTAGTTCAAATGCTTTTACTTTTGCTGGGTTTGATAAACGGTCAAGCATGTTCGTTACGCCACCGTATTTAAGGGCTTCGGTAATTACTTCCCACCCGTATTGAATTAGTTTTGATGCATAACCTGCATCAATGCCTTTTTCAACCATCTTATCAAAACATAAAATAGAACCCGTTTGTAACATGCCACAAAGAATTGTTTGCTCACCCATTAAGTCTGATTTAACTTCAGCAATGAACGATGATTTAAGTACACCGGCACGATGACCACCGGTACCCGCAGCGTAGGCTTTAGCTTGTGCTAAGCCGTGACCTTGTGGGTCGTTTTCAGGGTGTACTGCAATAAGCGTAGGTACACCAAAGCCACGTTTGTATTCTTCGCGTACTTCAGAGCCTGGGCACTTTGGTGCAACCATGATTACCGTAATGTCTTCACGAATTTGCATGCCTTCTTCAACAATATTAAAACCGTGCGAGTAAGCAAGTGTAGAGCCTTGTTTCATTAAAGGCATAATGGCAGTAACAACGGCCGTATGTTGCTTATCAGGAGTTAGGTTTAATACTACGTCAGCACTAGGGATTAGCTCTTCGTATGTACCAACAGTAAAGCCGTTTTCAGATGCATTTAAGTATGACTGACGACGCTCATCAATTGCTGATTGACGTAACGTGTATGATACATCTAGGCCTGAATCACGTAAGTTTAAACCTTGGTTAAGACCTTGTGCGCCACACCCAACAATAACTAGCTTTTTACCTTTTAGTGCATCTACACCGTCGGTAAATTCACTTGGGTCCATAAACTCACATTGAGCTAACTGCGCTAACTGCTCGCGTAAAGGTAAAGTGTTAAAATAATTCGCCATGTTAGTGTCCTATAATTCGTGTTTGTTAGATGCAAAGCCTATTTGCTTTGTTTAAACACACCATAAAAAAAAACTTTGCTTGCGTAAAATGATATATTTGCACTAAAGTATTTCAAAAAATGAAACGTGGAAGGGGTTATGGATCATAAGCATTTAAATTACTTTTTAGCGTTAGCTAAAACGCTCCATTTTGCCCGCGCAAGCGAGCTTTGTCATATAAGCGCCCCTACATTAAGTCGTAATATTAAGCAGCTTGAAGATGAAGTGGGTGTTGCATTATTCATACGTGATAACAGAAGTGTAAAGTTAACTAAAGAAGGGGAGTCGTTTATTGATTACGCCACCTCTACGTTAGCCAATTGGCAGCGCTTTAAAGCGAATGTCAAAGATCCCACCCAGCATATTTACGGCAATGTGAGTATTTATTGCTCTGTCACTGCTTCATATAGTTTTTTACACCAAATATTAGAGCAACTCCGCGCACAGCATCAGCATATTGAAATAACGCTAAATACAGGCGATCCAGCGCTGGCAATAAACCGAGTGCTGGATGCTCATGAGTCAATGGCGATTGCTGCACGGCCTAGTAAACTCCCTGCCCAAATTGCATTTGTGAATATAGGCCACTCTCCATTAGTTCTTATAGGCCCTAAAATTCATTGTCCGATCAGTGAAAACATAGCTAAAAATGCCCCTGATATTGATTGGTCAGAATTGGAGTTTATTGTTCCAGAGCAAGGGTTTTCTAGGCAGCGATTAGAGCAATGGTGGCGAAAAAACAATGTACATGGAAAAATTTATGCGCAGGTGGCTGGGCACGAAGCAATGGTGTCTATGGTGAGTTTGGGATTAGGTGTCGCCATGGTTCCTAAAATAGTGCTAGATAATAGTCCACTGCAAGATAAGGTACACGTGCTGCCGAGCAAAAATTACCAACCAGAAGGGTTTGATATTGGTTTAGCGGTACTTAAAAAAGAGCTTAACGACCCTGCAATCAGTGCATTATGGAATATTGCGCAAACTTTAGGCGCAAATGTTATTTAATATTTTAACGGTTAATATAATTCAGTAAATAGTATGATTAACAGTTGCGTATGAGTTTACTATTACTTAACATGAAAGCTTAATAATAAAAAATAATGACGCACGAGAGTTTATAATAATTATGGATCATGCTGTATCGCTCGCTCATTCTGCTCAATGTTTAAAAAAAGCAATTCCTTTGATGGTAAAGTACCGGATGCCGGTAACGCCTATCAACTACGCAATTTGGTATTGCTATGTGCAAGGGAGTAAGCCGGCATTAAATGCTGAGCTCGATCACGTCATTGCTGAGCAACAAACATGTACTCAAAATAGGGCGAAAGAAATTTTTGATAAGCATTTAAGCGAAGATGACTTAGTGTTTTTTCAAGAGATGGCTGATCGCTTCCATGGCACTATGCAGCAAGTACAGCATGATATAAGCGTAACCCTCGATCATTCTAAAAGCTTTACCACCTCGTTGGTAGATTCTCAAAATGAGCTGGCAAGTTTAGTTAATGTAAATTCATTTAATGAGATACTTGGTTGTGTTGAGCGTTTGACAGATGAGTCAGTGGCTATGCAAGAGTATGCGCGTGAGTTCCAAACTAAGCTTGCTCTAGCTTATAACGAAATTAAAGATTTAAAAGAAGCTTTAAACCTTTCTCAAGAAGCGGCAGATACAGACCCTCTTACAGGCTTTTTTAATCGAAGAAAGTTTGATGATGATATTCAGAAGTTCTGTCAAAACTATTCAGAGCAAGCTGATGACAGCGTTTTGGCGGTACTCATCATGTTTGATATTGATCACTTTAAGCGTTTTAACGACGATTTTGGTCATCAAAAGGGCGATGAAGTACTTAAATTGGTTGCCAAAAAAGTGTCGCAAAATATCAGTGATAGCCTAAATGTTTACCGCTATGGCGGAGAGGAATTTTGTATTACCGGGTATTTTGACAGCATTAACGACATTATGGTGTTTGCTGATAAAATTCGCTTAGATATTGCCTCATTAACTATCCGTAAAAAAGACGATATAAATTCTAAACGTGCAATTTCTGCAAGTTTTGGGCTTGCAATTTTACGCCCCTTTACCAAAGGTTCGGTGCTTATTGAGCGTGCCGACCGTGCTTTGTATATTGCTAAAACCCATGGTCGTAACCGTATTGAAATAGCGCCTGATATTTAAATGTTATTTAGGTGTGTAAAATTTGTGAATGATTGTAATCAGGTGGCGCACATTTGTGCTTACCTTGCTAGTATGAGTCACTTACTTATTTTTACTCACTCAGATTAGTTTAATGCGGCTAAAACTTTTAGTTTATATTTTTTACTTTGTTGTTTGCTTCGTTTGTTTGCCCAGCCAAGCGTCACAGGCCAATAGTGAGCAAAAATATGCGCAGCAACATATTACTGTTAAGCAATGGCATGTAAATCTTAGCGCTGGCGTGGGTGTTATTACCAACCCACTGCATGGCGGCAAAAATGTCCCACTTCCTTTGATACCGCGAATTGCTTTTTATGGTGAACGTTGGTTTTTTGATAATGGCCGCCTAGGCTATACACTTAAAGAAAATCAACAACATCATTTTAATATTGTTTCAGAACTCAATGCAGAGTCTCGGTTTTTTATTAATTGGCATCCTAATAACCTTTTTGTTTTACCGGCATCCACGGGGGGAGCAGCCTTCGCGCAAGCGCTAAACAAGCCCCAGCCTAAAAAAATACATGTCGATAATATTGATAAACGCCATTTAGCCTTAGATGCCGGGGGTAGCTATCATTATGTGCAGCAAAACCATGTGCTATCGATACAGTTATTACACGATATAAGTAATGTTTATAATGGTATTCGCGGCGCCGTACAATGGCAGTACCACAGTAGAATAGGGCGTTTAAAGTTAAAACCAACACTGGGTGTTAACTACAAATCGGCTGAATTAAACAGCCACTTTTATGGTTTAAAAGCACACGAAACTTCATTAGGTAAAATTGACGTTGGTAGTAGCTGGCAACCTTATGCTAAAATCGACGCCAGTTGGCCATTAAGTGAGGCTAACAGTCTTCGTTTTCATGTAGCATATTATGACTATTCAGCTATGGATAGCAGTCCGCTTTTTGAACGTAACTATTCAATGACTGCTTTTATAGGATTCGATCATACTTTTTGATATGAAGTATTTAATGTTGATTGTGCTTACAGTTTTTCTGTTTAGCCCTCCCGTTGTAGCGCAAAATGCGTTTTTAAAGGTTTCCCCTAAAGTGTGCGTTGTGTCTAAGCAGCAAGCATTTTGCGATCTCGATTTAACGTTTGATTGGCAGCAGCCATCGCCAAGCGATGTATGTCTGTACCAACAAAGTAAACTTATTAAATGCTGGCAACAGCAGGCTATTGGTCAGTTTAAGTATAAAGCGCGTGTTCAGGTAGAGACCATATACTCCTTAATCAATCCTCATACCGGTGTGTTAATTGCTAAAACACACGTTGAAGTGCAAAGTGCTGATGCTAAAAAAAGTAGGCGCAGACTTCGCTCTCCATGGAGCTATTTTTAATTTAGGAGCAACTCATGCCAAAAATTTTACTTGTTGAAGATGACCTAGGATTACAACAATTAACAAAAGATTATCTTGAACATAATGGCTTAGAAGTAGATGTATTGAGCCGTGGTGATGAAGTATTTAGTTATCTTGAGAATAACGCTGCTGATTTAATGATTTTAGATATTATGTTGCCAGGTAAAGACGGTTTTAGCGTATGTCGTCAAGTCCGTGATAAATTTTCGTTGCCAATTTTAATGCTTACTGCAAAAGGTGAAGATTTTGACCAAGTGATTGGATTAGAACTAGGTGCAGATGATTATGTTGTAAAGCCTGCTGAGCCGCGTGTTTTACTGGCGCGTGTAAATGCTTTACTGCGTCGCGGGCAACCAGAAGTTAAAGCGGCCGAAGAGATTCAATTTGGTGATTTAGTCATTGATAAAACTAGCCGAATTGTTAAGTTAAATGAAAACGAAATAGTACTTACATCCCATGAGTTTGAGCTATTATGGTTACTTGCCTCAAATGCAGGCGAAGTGCTAAGCCGTGAACAGGTTCATCAACATATGATTGGTCGCCAATACGATGGGCTTGACCGCACTGTTGATGTACGTGTATCACGCATTCGCAAAAAGTTAGGTGATAATAGTGATAAACCTTACCGTATAAAAACCGTGTGGGGACAAGGTTACTTGTTTGTATCTGATGCTTGGGAAAAATAATATATGAAGGTAAATAAGGAATAATGGGCAAACTATTTATAAGTTTATATGTTTATATCATTGTTTCTTTATTTATTGTTAGTGGTGTTATAGAACAAATTTGGCCTTACGAAGAGACGCAGCAGCAAGTGCTGCTAGATGATGAGTTTGGCCAAGCACTTTGGTTATTATCGCAAACTGATGATGGGTTAGATAAGCTCAAACACAGTTTTGAAAGCCATGTTATTGCCCGTAAAGATCTTATTTTACCCCTTAAGCAGCAAGCCTCATTAGATAAAAATCATTACCTGTACCTGTATGATAAAAAGCAGCGCATAGTATGGTATGTTGAGCTTGGTGATAACAAGCTACTTCAAATTGGTCCTGTAGGCGTTTTAAAAGCACCTGAAAGCTCTGTTATCCCGTATTTAATGTTACTGGCTATTGTAGGGTTACCTGTGGGGCTTTGGAGCTTTTTACTATGGCGTGATTTTTCTAAGTTACGCCATGCGTGCGAAGCGGTAGATGGCTCGCAAGACTTTACTTTAAGTACTCCTTCTAAATCGTTTTTCTTACCTGTTACTGATACTCTAAAAGTAATGCAGCAGCGCATAGAGCATCTTCTTAGTGCGCAGCAAGAACTGACTTCCTCTGTATCTCATGAATTTAGAACGCCACTTGCACGATTAAAATTTGGCATAGCTATGCTAGAAGAAACACTGCAATCACAAAAAGGGCGGCATTACCTAACTAATATGCAGGCAGATATAAGCGAACTTGAAGCGCTTGTGTGTGAAATGCTTGAATATGCTCGGTTTGATTCGCAGCAACCAAGTTTAGCGACAAGCGACGTTGACTTGGCTGCCCTTACGCAATCGGTCATTGATAAACTAAATTTTGCAAGCGGCATAGAATTTAATGCGGTGTTACCACCGGCTCTAGTGTACAAGTGTGATGCACACTTTATTGCGCGTGTGATGCAAAATCTGGTGGGCAATGCGTTAAAGTACGCGGTTAGTCGTGTTGATGTGACACTCAAAGCGCAGGGTGATGCAATTTACTTTATTGTGGAAGATGACGGTGAAGGAATTTTAAAAAACGACAGAGAAAGCGTATTTAAACCTTTTACTCGTTTAGATAAAAGCCGTGATAAAAGCACAGGGGGCTTTGGTTTAGGCTTAGCCATAGTGGCAAAAATTGTATCTTGGCATAAAGGGCACTATGCAATAACAGACTCACAGCTTGGTGGGGCAAAGTTTATAGTTACCTTACCTAATACCTATCCACAATAATACTTAATCATTTTGTGGGGGCAAATGTGTCGCTACCTACGTTAAAAAATCATCATTTACGACTGCATGGATGCAGAAGGTAGAGCAATGCAGAAGCAATTGCCGAGAACAACTAAATAGCCAATTTTTTGCCTAGCTATCAACACGGTTGTCTATCCTCAAGATAGATCACTTAATTACGCGGATTGGTATAAAAGCAAATTACCTAAAAATACCGGACATAAAAAAAGCGCCTAAGGCGCTTTTTGCGGTTAAAAACCAAAATCAACAAGTAGCATAATAATAGACCCAGCTACGTGGAAAAAGTTCTCAATTATTTTTCATTTTTTTTAAGTAAAGGCATTAGCATTTGCTCAAGTCCATTTAATTTAACCTCGTACATCATCGCCAGCTGCGCCCCGAGTTTACTTTCTGGAAACCCTTGTTGTTTAAACCACACTAGGTAAGGCTCCGGCAAAAGAAGCAGTGGCCTGCCAGCATACTTCCCGAAGGGCATAATTGTATTAATGGCGAGCTTGAGTTCTGCTGTATCCATAATGAGTCAGTCATTGATAAAAAGTAGGAGGGAATACTACTGCTTTTTGGCTAAAAACGCATTAAATTGTGGTTTTTAAAATGGGCGAGAAAAAATAAATAAAATAGGCTGTGACGGGCAAGAAACAGCCTATTGAATGAGGGAGTAGGCCCTCTGATTGAATAAATTTATGTTGATAAATAAATGCTTACCTTACATTAACTAGCTGGAGTCTAATTAACTGACAAAGGTGCGAAGGCGTTTATTTAAGCAACACCGGTAGTTTATCTGTTTTTCTTGTTGATAGAGAGAAGTAATGTAAAGGAATGTAAATAAAATGAGTTTTCAAACAAAAACTAATAAAAAAGCCTTATTAATAATAAGGCTTTTTTATTTTGCTTACTCTATTTTTTAGTTTTAAAGTATTATTTTTCAAATAGCTCTTGCTTTACGTGCTCCGCAAAACCACTTCCTGCTTCTAGGTAAAAGTTATAGGTCGAGTTTACGCCCATTTGTTCGAGCTCTTTTTGCTGATCTGGGTAATTGGCGATAGCTGTTACTTGACCGTTATAGCCTGAGGCTTGTAATTGTTCTAATGCAAAAATATTTTGCATATGTTTTGGCATAGCTAACATCACCATTTCTACATGGGAGTGATTAACGCGCTGCCAAAAGTCAGGGTCGGTGGCATCGGCAAGGAGTACCTTTCTATTGCGTTTAATATGTTTTTCTACCACCTCTGGTTTTATATCAATGCCCGCCACTACATTAGGGTGAGTCGCATTTATTGTTTCGTAGGCACCTGTACCTATGCGTCCCATGCCAAATATAACGATTTTAGTGTCGTTTAGATTAACGGGTAGCTCTTCAGCTAAGCGGGTTTTGCTTTCAAACTTTAATAACCAGCGCTCAATTTTTACGTATAACTCGTTTGAGCGTTTATTAAGTGGCGATGCAATAACAAACGTAATAGACACCGCAATAGCCATTACCGCCAGCCACTCTGAGGTGATCATGCCTGTAGAGGCTGCCACAGCACACACAATAAGGCCAAACTCACTAAAATTGGCAAGGCTAAACGCAGTGAGTAACGAGGTGCGCGCTCTGAGCTTAAAGGTATTCGTAAACACATAATAAAGTAAGGTTTTAACTGGCAGCACAAGTATAAGGATTAACGCGACAATTAATGAATTAGCTGTAAGCTCTGCGTTCAAACCAATACTTAAGAAAAAACCGACGAGCAAAATATCTTTTAAATTAAGGAGTGATTTAGAAAGCTCTCCCGCCTTTTTATGTGGTGCAAACATCATCCCCATAATAAGTGCGCCTAAATCACCTTTTAAACCTGCAAAATCAAATGCGTTATAACCGGCTACCAATGCAAAGAAAAAGCCGAATAAGGGTAATAGCTCTCCATGTTTAGAGCGGTTAAGCACGGCATACATAAGCGGGCGTATTAAAGGAAGTGAGATAATTATAACAAGTGCCCACATGTTAGGTACTTTGCCGGTGCTAATGGCTAAAAATATAACCGCAAAAATATCCTGCATAACTAAGATGCCAATGGCTATTTTTCCGTGCAGGCTTGCCATTTCGCCTCGCTCTTCAAGTACTTTTACGGCAAATACAGTGCTCGAGAAGCTTAGTGCAAAACCAACTAATAACGCACTTTGCCAGCTTAAATCAACAAACATAGGCACAGCAAAAATACCGAGGAGTAACATAAAACCACTAAATAAAGCACTGCTAAAAATAATGTGCAGGGTTGCAGGTGCCCAAACTTGGGGCTTTATTAAGCTGTTTACTTTAAGTTTTAAACCAATACTAAATAAAAGAAGTGTTACACCTAGGGCGGCAATGGTATCGAGTAGCTCGGTGCTTTTATAGCCAGATAAATTTAATGCAAAACCAGCAAGTAAAAAGCCAATAAGAGGGGGAAGTTTTAATTGATAAACACCAAATCCACACACAAATGCGGTGGCAAAATAGATTAGTTCCATAATTCTTAATATCACTTCATTTGGGATTGCAGTGTAGCGAAAATTTTATACCATTGAAAATAAAAATAGCCCTAAAATTGAGCGCCTTTAATCAATTACTTGTCTAGCCATGTATAAAAAATGCACATTAAGCGTGTATTTAATAGTAAATAGCATGTAAATAACATTTTTTCACTGACATTGGCTTTTAAATATGGTTAAGATGCCTTAACGAAGGAGTTTAAGCTTGAGCAACAAACTGAGCCGCTCAGCTTAAGGAGATAGATATGTTTAAAAAGATTTTAGCGTCGGTTGGTATTGGCGCTGCAAAAGTAGATACAATTTTAGAAACTGAGCATCTTCAGCCGGGACAACTTTTTAACGCTAATATCGTTATAACTGCAGGCGATGTGGCTCAAGAAATCGCGGGTCTTGATTTGTTTTTAATGACACGCGTTAAAGTTGATGGCGAAGATGGTGAATACTTTACTAACCACGTGATTGATCAGTGGCGTATAACCGACATAGGCACTGTTGAGCCAGGCGAAGTTAAAAGTATTCCATTTGAAGCGCGCCTTCATCCAGAAACGCCAATTACCGAAATTAATGCCGGCTACAACCAATCACATGTATGGATTGAAACGGGCCTTGATATTGATTTAGCACTAGATCCAACAGATAAAGACCATTTGCATATTTACCCTAACGAAGCCGTTAAAACCTGTATGCAAGCAATGGATAAATTAGGGTTTAGT
The DNA here is from genome assembly GCF_005886915.1 of Pseudoalteromonas sp. S3776. Taxonomy (NCBI): domain Bacteria; kingdom Pseudomonadati; phylum Pseudomonadota; class Gammaproteobacteria; order Alteromonadales; family Pseudoalteromonadaceae; genus Pseudoalteromonas; species Pseudoalteromonas sp. S3776. The sequence continues at coordinate 18,817 of NZ_PNCU01000009.1, forward strand.
TTATTAAAAGCTGATGTTGAAAAAGGCCATTTACGCGCGCCTACTTTTCAGTCGGTTTCTGGGTGTTATCAAGAGTTAGAGTATAAGCCCAATAGCCGCAGCTTATTTGGTATTCAAGAAATTGAATTATCGTTTGTACCAGAAGCACACAAAACACATGTTCTAATCGAGTTGGATAGAGCATTTAGAGGCGATGGTTATGTTGATTTAACCATAGAGCACGACCATGTTAATTTATCGCAGTTGTGCGACCAATTAGAGCGTTTGTTTGCCTAAGTGATGCCGTAGTTTAATTAAACCCAGCTCAAGCTGGGTTTTTTATTTTAGGATTTTATATGTCGTTTAAATGTGCGCATTTTGATGCGCTTGATTCGCGTACTTTGTTTACGATAATGCGCGGTCGCGTTGACGTATTTGTAGTAGAGCAAACGTGCCCTTACCCTGAACTCGATGACGTAGACATTAACGCTAGTACTCAGCATTTATATGCAATTTCAGATAATTATTTATTAGCTTATGCTCGGTGCTATGAAAAAAGTGAGCAGTACAGTGCTATAGGTCGCGTACTGGTTTGTAAAAGTGAGCGTGGTAAAGGGCGGGCTACTGAGCTTGTCAATGCGGCTATAGCATGTTGTAAAAAGCAGTGGCCACAGCGCCCTATTTATATAGGTGCACAAACCTATTTGTTAGCATTTTATCGCTCTTTTGGGTTTGCAGAAGTAGGAGAGCAATACCTAGAAGATGGCATCCCCCATCAGGATATGGTGTTAAATACTCTAAACTAATTTATTAGGGATAAATTTAAGCTATTAAAAAGCCCACTTAATGCATGGGCTTTTTGCTTAATGTAGTATTTAACCTGAACTCAGGTTAGTTAAAAAACGTTTTAACTTAACACTGAGTGTAAAAACACAGCGCCAATGGCTATAGGGCACACAAACTTTGTGTATACAGGCCATATTTTCCAAAAAAGCGTGTTATGAACCTCAGGGTTACCTTGTTGTATTGCTTTTAGCAGCGAGCCACGGTACCAAATCCAGCCAACAAAAATACAACACATTAAGCCAAGTAAAGGCTGAGCGACTTTAGTTGTTAAGGTGATCACTAAACCAAATAAGCTGCCTAAGTTACATACTATGGTAATGCTCACTGCACTTATTAGCGCACCAATTAACCATGTTGCCTGCAGGCGGCTCATTGCAAAGCGCTCCACAGTATACGACACGGGCGCCTCTAACATTGAAATAGAAGAGGTAAGCGCGGCTATGCTCATTAGGGCAAAAAATGCAAAACCAATAAATAAACCTACTGAGCCCATACCATCAAATAAAGCTGGCAATACCTGAAATACTAATGTGTCTTCAGAAAGAAGTGTGCCAGTAGATGAAAAAATTTCTACGCCTTGTGCTTGTGCTACATACATGGCGGGTATAATTAAAAGGCCCGCTACAAACGCGATAAACACATCTATTAACGTTACATAAGCGCCCAGTGTAACTAGGTTTTCTTTTTTACTTATGTAAGAGCCATAAATAATCATCACGCTGGTGCCTAGCGACAATGAGAAAAACGCTTGGCCGAGTGCACTTACGAGTAAGTTTGCATCAAATATCGATGAGAAATCAGGCACTAAATAGGCTTTTAGCCCTTGCATAGCACCTTCTTGAGTCATAACGTAGGCAATTAGGGCAAATAAAATACCTAAAAGAGCGGGCATTAGGCGCTTAGACCATTTTTCTATGCCGTTTTCTACGCCACGACTAATAATAGCCACGGTGAGTATAATAAATATCACTGTAAAAATGATGTTTCGTGAAAGTGACTGCTCACTTAGCCACGTTGAAGCCCCGTTTGCGCCAGCCAACGTAGTGATAGGCTCGACTGTAGCGCTGAGCATCCAGCCTGCCACAATAGCATAAAAACTTAAAATAAAGCCCGCACATAAAATTCCGCCAAAACCAACTATAAAAGCAAAGCGCTTTTGCCACGTGTGTGATGTTATTTTTGTTAAAGAAGATACCGCATTAGCTTGTCCGTGTCGGCCAATTATAAGCTCAGCCATAAGTGCTGGGTATGCTAAAAAAAACGCTAGTATCAAATAAGCGACTAAAAAAGCTGCACCACCATTGCTTGCTGTTTGGGTCGGAAACCCCCAAATATTACCTAGACCTACTGCAGAGCCTGCGGCGGCCATTATAAATCCAAAGCGAGAGCTAAACTCACCTCTAACTGCGCTCATATTGTTGTACTTCTCTATTTTTTGACGGCGCAGACAATCTACTGGAATTGCAAATAAATAAAAAGCACTTATTTACCCAATTGTGACAATAATTATCGTCTGATGTGTCTGTCGCGCGATGCATTTAATTAATGTTATCAACAGGTTTAGAATAAGGAATTGATTTTGTGTAATAAATGTTAGTAAATATTTTTTTACGTATCGTGGTGCTGACCAATTTTAAGGGTAAAACAGGCCCCGTTAAGTCGCGTACTTTTACTAACACTTACACTGCCGTGATGCCAATCTGCCACTTTGGCAACGATTGCTAAGCCTAAACCATAACTTTTATCAGCACGGTTACGGTGGCTCTCTTCTCTAAAAAATGGGCTAAAAACGTTATTAAAGTTCTCTGGTGCAATGCCTGGTCCATCATCTTCAACCGTAATATATAAATAATGCTCATCACGCTTTGCACTGACATAAATAGTGTCTTTTGCAAAGTCGCAGGCATTGCCAATTAAATTACTAATAGCCCGAGCAAGCCAATGTAAATCAGCAAAAACTATATCGTCACTGCTATTTAATTGTACTTTGAGGTGGCTGGTTTCAATTTTTGGCGAAAGCTGGGTGAGTAAGTCCTCAAGATAGTGCGATAAATGAGTTTGCGAGTAGGTAAGTTGATTGGCATTTTGCTCAAGTGTTGCAAAGGCTAAATAGCTTTTAAGCATCGATTCCATATGGTCGAGGTCGTTTTCCATACGCCCAAGGTACTGCTGAATTTTAGACAAGTCTTCCGTCTCTAAAGCGGCATCTAAGCCAAAGCGCAAACAAGCGATAGGGGTTCTGATATCGTGCGATAAGCTCGATGCCATTAACTTATTCTCCGCCACGAGCTTTTCTATTTGGCTTGCCATGCGGTTAAATGTAAGCTCAACGTCTCTTATATAGGTAAAGTGTGAGACCTTTATTCTCGCTTGCACATCACCTGCGGCAAATTTTTTAGCCGCTTCGTTTAACACAGTTAAGCGTTTGGCAAGTGGGGCAATAATAAAGCCCATAAAAACGCATAGCCCTGCATAAAACAGCAAAGTAAGTATTATATCGTTGCGTTGATCTGCCTCAACCCCTTTATCTAGGCGCATAGAAAGATGATAAGGCGACAACACTTCACTGCTGTAGAGCATATAAAAACCTTGTTGGTCTTCTAAAATAAGCCCGCTTTGGGCATGCATCTGTAGTATTAAGGGCGGGGTTAATGCAAGAGATTCATTACTTTTATAATCGAGTTTTACATTAAAGTCGCTTGCCAATTGCTTTACATAAGCTGCGCGTTCAGAGGTAGCTACATTAGCTAAATGCTTACTAAAGCCGTTGATCATTTGGCTTTGTAGGCTAAATTCATCATGGGGTGTTTGTGTTTGTTGGCTAAATGCATCAATTAGCCAGCCCAATACAACAATAGATAGTAGCGCACTACCGAGTAGTGAAATGTAAAATTTTTTCATTTAAAGCGCCACGGTCACTCTTCCCACGCAGTGGCAACAAGTAAATAACCACGCCCCCAAATTGTTTTTATTTTTTCTGGGTTTTGAGGGTCATCATGAAACTTTTTGCGAAGCGCGGAGATTAATACATCCACACTTCTATCAAGTCCATCATACTCACGGCCTTTCGTTGCTTTAAACACTGCATCCCTCGAAACCACTTGGCCTGCATTACTTGCTAAATAGTGTAGTAACAGGTACTCAGCACTGGAAATAGTAATATCTTGCTTGTTAAATGTTACACTGCGAGATTGAGTATCGATACTGAGTTCGCCTACTTTTATCACACTGTCATTGGGCACTTTAGTTGGTTCACTGCTCAGGCGCAGCGCTGCTTTAATACGGGCTAATAATGCGCGAGGACGCACTGGTTTCATGATGTAATCACTTGCCCCTACTTCTAAGCCAATAACTTCATCCATTTCATCATCGCGGGCGGTCAACATAATAATGGGGGCAATGTAAAAACTACGTAGTTCTCTGCACACACTTATACCGTCTTGGCCTGGTAGCATAATGTCGAGTAGCACAATGTTAGGGTTTAAGTTTTTTACTTGGCTTATAACTTCATCACCGCGGTGGCAAACATGGGTCGTATAGCCTTGTTCGGTTAAGTACTCTGCCACCCATTGGGCTAGAGAGGCGTCATCTTCGACTAATAAAATAGTGCCGTAATTATCCATAAAGCTTCCTTAGTAGATTAGAATAGGCGCCAACGGCGTTTTTTTTGTCTATTTTGATAAACCCACTGAAGTTTAACTTCAGTGGTGGCAATAATTTGGGCTGTATTACTATCAAACAGTTCAAAAGAAATACTGTGCTGGGAGTCAAATGTATATTCGAATACGCCTTGTTGTTGTTTTAACCAACATTGCATAATATATTTTGATGTTGCGTCTCGTAAGCAGTAGTTTCCAATAGTCGGCTGTTGCCAACTAAGTGTAATATCAGCATAGCAATTGCGGCCTTCACGCAGTGCTACACAGGTGTCTGGAAGCGCAATTAAGGGGGCTGTTTTATCTGTTGTTTTAGCAGATGAAATAGCAGGGAAGATCAATAATAAACAGATCCATTTAAAATACATAACGCAGGCCTACCTTGGCTTTATGCTGATACCCTTGTGAAATAATAGGGCTATCGTCTATTTCTTTTGAAAACCACGTTGTTAACCAGCCAGACAAAAATACCCAATCTTGAGATATAGGGTACTCAGCATGAAATTCAAACATAATGCTGGTGCTGCCATTCGGGGTGTAAATAGGGCGATTAGCGGTGGCTTCGTCGGCGTCTATACCAAAATAATAGTTTGTAAAACTGCCCGAGTAAGCGCTTATACCCACCCCTGATCTAAACTCCCAATTACGCCATGGCAAAATGTGGCTAAAAAAGGTGTTTAATACCCAACCGTTATGTGTACCTGTAATGTCATGTAAAAACTCAAACGAAATTTGCGAGTTTTCAAAGCGGCGCGTTAATCTAAGTCCGGCATCAAAATCGTAATTACGCGATTTTATACCCGCAAGCTCTTCTATTACACCATGGTTGTAAAAACCTAAGCCTTTTTCGTCAAATCCGGCTTGTGTATTAGTGCCCAATATATCTAGGCCCCAATCAAATTTATCTATAAGGCTGTAACCGACGACTAAACCGCCGCTTAACTGGTTATGATCAAAGTCGAGGTAAAAGTTTTCGTAGGAAATAGCCAGGCTTAAATCGAGTTCAATACCATCGTCGTATGAGTCAAGGCCAATTAGGTAAGAGTCTTCTACATAATAACCAGCCCCAGCGCTCCAATCCCACGCAAAACCTTGGGTAGGCTCTAGCGTGTTATCAGCATAGTATCGATTGCTTGCCTGGCTTTGAAAGCTCAAAAAACTGGCGCAAAGCAATACGCTATTAATTAAAGTATGCTGTAAGAAAGCGATTTTCATCCCTGGGGACCTAATTATTATGTGTTATTAAACGTAGTATATTAGTAAGTGAATCCTTGAATCTGTAAAAAAATGTAGTTTTTTACGTTATTGCACTTTTATTTTGTCAATTAAAATACTGCTTAAGTAATATTGCATCATAGGTGTTAAGGCGCTCACTTCGGTACGCGTACATGGACCTTGTAATTTAGTTAAGCTGCTTAATTTAGTAATGGTTTTAAAAGGCGGTACAGTTACTTCTTTACCTGCGCGCGCTATACGGGCTTGCTCGGTATTTTGCTGATGTACAAATGTTGCGACTTCTAACTCATTAGTAATTTTTTGCTCTTGGGCAAAGCTAAACAATAAAGGCTCACGGTGGAAGCTTGCGCTGTCTATTGATGATTTTGCAAACCATACCACATCGCCTGAAGCACGGTGCGTAATGCGCATACTTACTTGCGCGAGTATGGTGGCGCATTGCTGAGTAGGGTATTGCTGCGCTACTTTTACAAATAAAGGGTAAGGGTTTTCAGGCTGGGTTAACGCATATTTGGTATCGTCAGTAAATGCTAGGTCTAACTGATGAATAGCGAGCGTGTAATCACTGCTTTTATTATCAGTTACCTCTAAGCCTTTATCGTTTAAGGCTTGTGTTATTTGTTTTAATAGTGTGTCTGTTACGCTTGCTTTATCTGTTGTAATACGCACTGTTTGGCCGCGTGTTACTTTGTGCGCCGGTAACTGTACAGACTTAACTTTTGGCGATGCGTGCTCTGTTTTATACTCAAGCTGGTAAGTTTCGCTCTTTAATGTTGGCTTTAACGGTAAAGCCAAAGGCTCGGCCGGCTGTTTGGTAATTGCACAACCTGCTGATAATAATATAAAAAGTGATACAACTATAAAACGCATAACTACTTAACATCCACTTAAAAAGCCAATAATCGCAACATTGTACGTTAGTCCCACTAAAACTTCATGATATTATGCTCATAGATGTAGTTAAAAAAGAATAAATTTGTAACGAATGAAGTATCTCACTAATTTTATGTATGTTTGGGTCGCTATTTGTCTATCTCTTCCGCTTAAGGCAATAGCTAAAGCAGACTCAAACTGGGATGGATTCGTAAAACAGTATGGACGCTACGCAGAAAAAAAACTTAACAGTAAAGGTATACCTGGCGCTGCGCTCTCTATAGTGAGTATTGGTAACGCTGATTATATTCACACCATGGGCCGCACTAAGGCAAGAAGTGGTACACAGGTTAATCGCCACACCCGCTTTAGGTTGGCTTCGGTGTCAAAAACCTTTGCTGGATCGTTAACTGCAAAGCTTGCAAGTGAAGGGGTAATCGATTTATTTAAACCGGTAAGCGAGTATATACCTGCCTTTAAAGACACTGTTTATAAAGACAATTTAAAAGTGTTTCACTTATTAAGCCACTCCAGCGGTTTGGTCCCTAATGCATATGACAATTTAATCGAATCAAGAATGAGTTACCCCGATATTGTCGAAAAGCTATTAACAGTAAAGCCCATTTGCGAACCCGGCCAATGCTATGGGTATCAGAATGTGATGTTTAGTTTAATTGATGATGTAATTTATCGCAGTACCAATAAAAAATATGATCAGTGGCTGCAAGAGGGGATTTTCACACCATTAAAAATGAGAGATACCAGCTTAGGCTATGATGCAATGGTGCAGGATAAAAATTATGCATTGCCGCACGTTAGAGGAAAAAAACGTTGGTACACAGCCAAGTTGAAAAAAAACTATTATAAAGTTGGCCCAGCTGCGGGCGTAAATGCAAGCGCAACCGATATGGCAAAATGGTTAAAAGCGCAATTAGGGCAAAACCTAGATGTACTTTCTTTAGAAGCACTTGCTACACAAGCACGCCCTTATACACTTACAAAAAAAGAACGTTATAGACGCGTATGGAAAAGGAAATTAGAACAAGCTTATTATGGTTTAGGCTGGCGTATTTATAACTATAACGATGAAACGCTGTACTATCATAGTGGTTGGGTGCAAGGCTATCGTAGTGATTTGGTTGTTATACCGCATTTAAATGTGGGGTTTAGCTTGATTGTAAACGCGGAGACCGGCGTTATAAATGAATTAACCACTGAATTTTTAGACCGTTTATTAAAATACAAACGCACTAAATAAAACAGGCCTTAAATTGCTTAAACAGAGCCGTACTTTTAAATTTATTTTTTAAAAGTAAAAAGTATAATTAAGCACCTATAATAAAAAAACCAGCTTAATGCTGGTTTTTTTATAAAAAGCTCACTGCACAATTAACTTATGCACGTGGTAATTGAATCTTTTTTTCTGCACTTTGACGATACAATACAACAGTGTGACCTATTGTTTGTAGCTTAGTAGCGCCGGTTTCACGAACGATTGCATCAAAAATAAGTGCTTTTGTTTCACGATCGTCAGTAGGTACTTTTACTTTAATCAATTCGTGAATCTCTAATGCACTTTGAATTTCAACGACTACGCCCTCGGTTAAACCGTTAGAACCTAGTAAAACTACAGGCTTAAGGCTATGCGCCTGGCCTTTTAAAAACTGCTTTTGTTTGTTTGATAATGTCATGTTTATACAAATTTTGCTGAATATGGCTTGAATTAAGGGTATTCTAACGCCATCTAAAGAATATTACTAATTAGTTGCGTGTTAATTTATGACAAATAAAAAACATTCAGCCAGTTCAAAGCGATGGCTGAAAGAACATTTTGATGATCAATATGTTCAGCAAGCGCAAAAAAAAGGCTGGCGTTCTCGAGCTGTTTTCAAATTAGATGAGATCCAAAATAAAGATAAACTGCTTCGCTTTGGTATGACCGTTGTTGATTTAGGTGCTGCACCTGGCAGCTGGTCACAATACTTAGCCGAGAAAGTATCTGATAAAGGTCAGGTTGTTGCGTGTGACATATTACCCATGGACTCACTTGCGGGGGTCGACTTTTTACAAGGCGATTTTCGTGAAGAAGCCGTACTTGATGCATTGTTAAAACGCATTGATGGTAAAAATGTTGATGTGGTACTCTCTGACATGGCACCAAATATGAGCGGGAATAACTCGGTAGATCAAGCGGGTAGCATGTATTTGGTAGAATTAGCACTTGATATGTGTCATCAAGTATTAAAGAAAAATGGTGCATTTGTTGTTAAAGTGTTTCAAGGTGAAGGCTTTGATCAATACTTGCAAGACGTTCGTAATAGTTTTAAAGCAGTGAAAATACGCAAACCTGATGCCTCACGTGCCCGTTCTCGGGAAGTATATATAGTAGCGACCGGCTACAAACTGTAGTACAGTTGCTTGGCGTTTAGTTGAATTTAAATTAATTGGATACAAGAGGTTAACCCCTTGAGCGATATGGCGAAAAATCTAATACTCTGGCTGGTTATTGCAGTTGTGCTAATGTCAGTATTTCAGAGCTTTAATGGTGGCGATCAAGTTGATCGTCAAACAAGTTACACTCAATTTGTAAAAGACGTGCGTAGCGGCTCTTTACAAGAAGTTATTATTGACCGTGGAACGGGTAATATAACCGGTACTAAAAGCAGTGGTGAGCGTTTTCAAACCACAATGCCAATGTACGATGAAGACTTAATTAATGATTTACTTAAAAATGATGTAAATGTGAAAGGCGTTCAGCCTGAAGAACAATCGTTTTTAGCAAGTATTTTTATTTCTTGGTTCCCAATGTTGCTGCTTATAGGGGTGTGGATATTCTTTATGCGTCAAATGCAAGGCGGTGGCGGAAAAGGCGCAATGTCGTTTGGTAAAAGCAAAGCGCGCCTGATGAGCGAAGACCAAGTTAAAACAACCTTTGCTGATGTAGCAGGGTGCGATGAAGCAAAAGACGACGTAACAGAGTTAGTAGACTTTTTACGTGACCCTTCTAAGTTCCAAAAACTTGGTGGTAGTATTCCTAAGGGTGTACTAATGGTAGGTCCTCCTGGTACGGGTAAAACATTACTTGCTAAAGCCGTAGCCGGTGAAGCAAAAGTACCGTTTTTCACTATCTCAGGTTCTGACTTTGTTGAAATGTTCGTTGGTGTTGGTGCATCTCGTGTACGCGATATGTTTGAGCAAGCTAAAAAGGCTGCACCCTGTATTATCTTTATAGATGAGATTGATGCTGTAGGGCGTAAGCGTGGCGCTGGCATGGGCGGTGGACACGACGAACGTGAACAAACACTAAACCAAATGCTAGTAGAAATGGACGGTTTTGAAGGTAACGAAGGTATAATTGTTATAGCGGCAACTAACCGCCCTGACGTACTAGACCCTGCATTGCTTCGTCCTGGTCGTTTTGACCGTCAAGTAGTGGTTGGCTTACCTGATATTCGTGGCCGTGAGCAAATCCTTAAAGTACATATGCGTAAAGTGCCATTAGGCGATAACGTAGAAGCGGCAGTTATTGCACGTGGTACACCTGGTTTCTCTGGTGCTGATTTAGCAAACCTTGTAAACGAAGCTGCACTTTATGCCGCACGTGGTAATAAGCGTGTTGTAAGTATGGCTGAATTCGATGCTGCTAAAGACAAAATCATGATGGGTGCAGAGCGCAAGACCATGGTGATGAGTGAGCAAGAGAAAGAAATGACGGCTTACCATGAAGCAGGACATGCTATTGTTGGCCGTATGGTGCCAGAGCACGACCCAGTTTATAAAGTGTCGATTATTCCACGTGGCCGTGCCCTTGGTGTAACCATGTACTTACCTGAACAGGACCGTGTTAGCCATTCTAAAGAGCTTTTAGAGTCAATGATTTCTAGCCTTTACGGTGGCCGAATTGCTGAAGCACTTATTTATGGCGAAGACAAAGTAACTACGGGTGCGAGTAACGACATTGAGCGTGCAACAGATATTGCACGTAAAATGGTAACGCAGTGGGGCTTGAGTGAAAAACTAGGTCCGTTACTGTACGCTGAAGATCAAAACGAGATGTACATGGGCGGCGGCGGTGGTCGCGCAATGAGCATGTCTGATGAAACAGCTAAAGTCATTGATGCTGAAGTACGCTTATTCTCTGACCGCAATTATCAAAGAGCAGAAGATATATTAAAAGAAAATATTGATATTCTTCATGCGATGAAAGATGCATTAATGAAATACGAAACAATTGATGCTAAACAAATTGATGATTTAATGGCGCGTCAGCCTGTGCGTGAACCACGAGATGCACATGACCGTTTAGACGATAAGCCAACTAAAACAGTGGCACCTCAAGAAAAGCCGGCTGATGAAAGCCAAAAACCGGATGATTCATCGAAAAAAGATGAAACAAACCTTGATGATAAAGCTGAATAATCGTTAAAATAATGTTTTAAAAGCCCCGTACTTCGGGGCTTTTTTGTATCAAATAACTCAAAGGTTGGCGATGACTAACACAATAAACCTTCCCCGCGGGCGTAAATTAAATTTAGAAAAACCATGTGTGATGGGTATTTTAAATGTGACTCCGGATTCATTTTCTGATGGCGGAAAGTTTTTAGATACAGCGCACGCGGTAAGGCAGGCAATGCAGTTGTTAGATGAGGGTGCAACTATTATTGATATTGGCGGTGAATCTACACGCCCAGGCGCACCAGATGTTAGTTTAGACGATGAACTTAAACGTGTGATACCTGCAATAAAAGCCATTAGAGCTAAAAGTGACTGTGTTATATCGGTAGATACCAGTAAAGCGCAGGTTATGGAGCAGGGCATTTTAGCAGGTGCAGATATAGTTAACGATGTGCGTGCATTGCAAGAACCAGGTGCACTAAGTACACTCGCTAAATACCCTGATGTTGCAGTGTGCTTGATGCACATGCAAGGGCAGCCCCGCACAATGCAAAATTTGCCCACTTATACTGACTTATTAGCGCAAGTTAACCATTTTTTTGAGCAGCGTATAAAGGCATGCGAAACAGCGGGTATTAAGGTAGAGCAACTTATCCTCGACCCGGGTTTTGGCTTTGGCAAAACCCTTGAGCATAATTTTGAAATACTGGCTAAATTTAATGCATTCAATAAGTTTGAACTACCACTTTTAGCGGGTCTTTCACGCAAGTCGATGATAGGTAATTTGCTAAACAGAAAAACAGATGAGCGATTAGCGGGCAGCTTAGCCGGTGCGCTAATTGCCGCGCAAAATGGCGCAAAAATTATTCGTGTACACGATGTAAAAGAAACGGCAGATGTGCTTGGTGTCCTCCAGGCATGCGAAAAAGGAGCTTTATAATGAGCGAAAGAAAATATTTTGGTACCGATGGGGTACGTGGTTTAGTGGGCGCAGCGCCAATTAACCCTGAGTTTGCAATGAAATTAGGCTGGGCCGCTGGCCGAGTTTTGTCACTTAGTGGAACAAAAAAAGTAATTATAGGTAAAGATACCCGTATTTCAGGTTACATGTTAGAAACCGCGCTTGAAGCTGGTTTAATCGCCGCAGGAATAGATGTTGTATTGCTTGGGCCAATGCCGACGCCTGCAGTTGCCTATCTAGCGCAGACGTTTAGGGCCGAAGCGGGTATCGTAATTAGTGCATCGCATAACCCTTATTACGACAACGGAATTAAGTTTTTTAATGGCCAAGGCTTAAAACTGGACGACGACGTTGAGCTACAAATTGAAGCGATGCTTGATGAACCAATGACCTGTGTTGCCTCCGATAAGCTTGGTAAAGCCTCGCGCTTAGTAAGTGCTGATGGGCGCTATATTGAATTTTGTAAAAGCCAATTCCCTCAAGGTTTATCACTTGAAGGTATAAAAGTTGTACTAGATTGTGCCAATGGCGCAACCTACCATATTGCACCGTCGGTGATGCGTGAGCTAGGCGCTGAAGTGATTACTCATGCTTGCGAGCCTAATGGGGTGAATATAAACCATGAATGTGGTGCTACACACGTTGATACGTTAAAGCGCAAAGTGCTAGAGCACAAGGCCGATGTAGGTATTGCTTACGATGGTGACGGCGACCGCGTAATGATGGTTGATCATAACGGTCGTGTATTTGACGGTGATGATTTAGTTTACATTATTGCCTGCCAAGCGGCTGAAGATCACATGCTAGGTGGTGGTGTTGTTGGCACGGTTATGTCGAACATGGGGCTTGAAAATGCATTAAAAGCAAAAGGCATTGAATTTGCACGCAGTAAAGTTGGCGACCGTTATGTTATGGAAATGCTGCAGCAAAAAGGCTGGAAAATTGGTGGTGAAAGCTCAGGGCATGTATTAAATCTTGATTTAATCACCACAGGCGATGGTATCATTTCGAGCCTTCAGGTATTGGCTGCAATGGTGGCTCAAAATCGTACATTACAAGATTTAGGGGCAGGTTTCACAAAGTACCCAATGAAAATGATTAATGTACGCTACACACCTGGCACAGATCCCACACAAGCACCAGAAGTACAAGATGCGGTTGCGCAAGTAGAGCAAGCTTTAGGCGACAAAGGCCGTGTTTTACTTCGTAAATCAGGCACCGAACCGGTAGTACGTGTTATGGTTGAAGCCGAACAAGAAAAAATAGTCATAGACAGTGCGCAAAAAATTGCAGCAGTTGTCGAATCTATGAGCAAATAAACTGGTTGATAACAATAACCTCTTGTAACTTAGGGCGAGAAAAGTTAATATCTCGCCCGCTTTCTAATCTGGAGTGGAAAATGGCAATACGTAAGGCAATGGTCGCAGGCAACTGGAAAATGAATGGCTCTTTAGAGCTTGTTACTCAACTGTCTGATGCCATTAACAGTGTTAAATCAAATGAGATAGACATTGTTTTATTTCCTCCATTCCCATTAGTACCAGCACTGGTTGAAAGCGGTGTAACCACGGGGACTCAAACGCTAAGCGAAAATACCCCAGGCGCCTTTACCGGTGAAGTGGATGCTCAGCTTATTAAAGATTTAGGAGCTAAGTACGTACTCGTAGGCCACTCAGAGCGACGCAGTATCTACAAAGAGAGCAACGCAACCGTAGCCGCAAAATTTGCCCGTGCACAGCAAGTTGGACTAACACCAATCTTGTGTATTGGGGAAAGCGAGAGCGAGCAAGAAAACGGTCAAACCGAACACGTAGTTGCTGCACAAATTGATGCGGTAATTGAGAAATTAGGTGTAGCAGCACTGAAAGATTCTGTGATAGCATACGAGCCCGTTTGGGCCATAGGCACAGGTAAGACTGCATCGCCAGAACAGGCACAAGCTGTTCATAAATTTATCCGTGGTAAAATTGCTTCTTTAGACAGCGATTTAGCACAAGGGCTTACCATCTTATATGGTGGTAGCGTTAACGAAAAAAATAGCGAATTATTATTTGCACAACCAGATATAGACGGCGGCCTTATTGGCGGTGCTAGTCTAAAAGCAGATTCGTTCACTGCAATCTGTAACAGTGCAAAAGGGACCGTATAAGATGTACGAAATTTTATTAGTAGTTTATTTAGTTGTTGCTTTAGCTTTAGTTGGTATGGTTTTAATCCAGCAAGGTAAAGGCGCAGACATGGGTTCTTCATTTGGCGCCGGTGCTTCGGGCACAGTTTTTGGCTCATCAGGTGCAGGTAACTTTATGACCAAAACAACAACAAGCTTAGCAACAGTGTTTTTTGTTTTAAGTATTGTGTTAGGTAACTTAACTGCCGGTCAAATCAAAAAGACCGATGAGTGGGAAAACCTTGAAGCGGCACCTGCAGTAGAAACTGTAGCGCCAGCAGAAGAAGATGTACCTGTTACTCAACAGCAGAGCTCTGACGTACCAAACTAATTTAGCGTAAAGCTAACGTTAAACGATTTATACTCCTCAAATTAAGTCAATAAGTTTAACACCTAAGCGAAAGCTTAAAAATGCGGATGTGGTGGAATTGGTAGACACGCTACCTTGAGGGGGTAGTGCTTTCGGGCGTGGGGGTTCAAGTCCCCCCATCCGCACCAAATTATAAAACCAGTAGCAGTAATGCTACTGGTTTTTTTATGGAAAAATTTCATTTTGCTTGCTTATTAACCACCTTATCCTTTTTGAGCTTACCAGTTGTTGAATACTCGCTGTATTTGTAAAAAAAACTAGAAATATTACAAATTTAGTTAACACTTATAGGTAATAAGCCGATAATAGATATAGACAACAAAATAAGGTATACACAATGGCTTCAGGCTTCTCTTTTCAAAACCTCAGCATAAGTAAAAAAATTCATGCTATTACCAGCATTGCGGTTCTAGCATTTTTAGCGATCGTTTTGATTAATTACTTTGCAATGAATGATAATAGAATCGCACTTGATGAAATGGAAAAGTCTTCGTATCAGGTGGTTAAATTAACATCGGCAAATGTAAGCCTTTTAGAAAAGCTCGATGAGCTTTATACGCAAGCTGTTACTTTTGGTGAGCAGGAGTTAGTAGAAAAAGCAGCAGATACATACAATGCACTAAGTAACAACATAAATGCGGTTGAGCAAATAAACGCGTCGTATATTCATAGCGATACAAAAGTACAATTAGCCAATTACGAAAAAATATCATCCAGCATTGCGAATGGTATGGTTAATGGGACAGCCGATTTTAGTAAAATCCAACAACAAGCGCAGAAAAAAACAGCCCTGTATAATGATGTACTTGAAAAGTTTAAAACCGCGCAAGCTAAAGCAGACGCTCGTTTCTTTGAGCTAGTTGCAAGTACAAAAGAGCGTTCTGATCACGCCCTTACGCTTATGCTAGTGGTATCTATTGTTTCGTTAATTTTACTGCTATTTATGGCTATTTGGATTGCTAAACGTATTGCTGCTTCTGCGAGTGATGCGGCTAATAACCTGAGTTTACTGGCGAACGGTAAAGGGTCACTGAGCACTAATCTGAGCGTTAATTCAGAGGATGAAATTGGTCAAGTATCGATTAACTTTAACTCATTTATCGCTCTGTTGAAAAAAACAGTTCTTGAGGTAATCGCGGTATGTGAGCCACTAATGGAAAATTCAACTCGCTTAGTGCAAGGTATGGAGCAGGCTGAGCGCGCAACCACAAAGCAAACAACTGAGGCTGAGGTGGTTAAGCAGTCTATGGAAGAGATGAAGCAAAGTGTGGGTGATATTTCTCAATCAGCGGCAAGTGCATCAAATGCAGCGCAAACCGCAGAAAAAGAGGTAGAGCAAAGCAGAACTCAAGTTCAAATGTCAGTCAGCGCCTCACGAACGTTGAGTGACGAAATCAATCAAGCAGCTTCAACAATTAATAAGCTAGCGGATGATACAAAAAATGTGTCTCAAATCCTTAATGTAATTACATCTATTGCTGAGCAAACTAATTTATTAGCTCTCAATGCTGCTATAGAAGCGGCCCGTGCGGGTGAGCATGGTCGCGGTTTTGCTGTGGTTGCAGATGAAGTAAGAGAGCTTGCATCACGTACTGCCCACTCTACAAATGAAATTCGTGAGTTACTAAGCACATTGACTGAGGCTGCAAATGAGTCGGTAACGGCGATGACATCTGCGCGAGATATGGCCACAGATAATGCAACAGCCGCAGAGAAAACTGGTGTGTCGATAGAAAAAATTGCAGAGCAAATGCTAGAAATAAATGGTATGAATTCACAAATTGCCGCTGCTACAGAGGAGCAAACATCCGTTGCTGCGATGGTCGTAGAAAATGTGACGAATATGCATGAATCGTTTGAAGATACAATGGACTCACTCGCGGCGGTAAGGGATGTAGCGAAAAACCTGCACTACCTTTCAGATAACCTATTAGATGCGACTGCGAAGTTTAAAATTGAGTAATATTAATCTGTAATAATACTTAAACATTTTAGAGGCTAAGCCAAGTGCTAGTTGCATTCAAAAAACGTTATTTAGAGCAACTAAATAACGTTTTTTTTGCCTCGCTATCTACACACTTGTCCGCCACTCAATTGCTCATTTGTTTAAGCATATTAGTATATAGCCGTAATATTTAGATATAAAAAAACCACCTAATCGGTGGTTTTTTATATCTAGCTACCGCACTTAAAACGTAGCAACTACTTTAACTTTATCTGTTGCCTTGCTGCTGTCTATGTAACCAATTGAGTCGCCATTACTAGCAACAAAATCAATAACAGCCTGGTCAGAATCAAATTTTTCTGGTGGTGTACCTTTACCTGTAAAAACAAGTTTTGACCAATAGGCATTTAATTGGCTGCTTGATTTACCAACTACTTTAGAATTGAATTCATCAGCCACAGCGGTACCATTTTGAGTAGCAGGGCTAACTTTATTACCGTTAGCAAATGATTTTGCTTTTCCTAGGTAAATCTTTTTAATTGTATCGGCATCAAGTGCACTTGCATTGCCTGGGTTTACTATCACCGCTACTTCAGCTGAGGCGCTAAACGTACATAGCGACAGTACACTTGCTAGGATTAATTTTTTCATATTTCGCTCCAATTAGAATACTAAGTCAACGCCAACAGCTACTACATCAGTTTCAAGGTTCGTTACGTCATCGTCAAATCGACTAAAATCAATTTTAAATGCAGCTGAAGGGTGGAAGTCATAGCGCGCGCCAATGGTGTATACGTTACTCTCTGCTCGCATGCTATCAAGGGCGAGGTTTACGTTTGTATTTAATAATGGAATTGATTCGAGTGTATTAAAGCGTGATGAATCATGTTCATCATCATTTTTTTCATAAGTTACATGAACAATAACATTATCTATACGGTAGCCAGCTGAGGCATAGTATTGTGATTGCTCAGCCAAAATACTTCCCTCGACTTCAAACTGAGTATATTCGGCATCAAATAAAAAGTTATCATAGTCAACAGAGAAACCAATCCCGAAAAAAGTTGTTTCATCTTCGTCAGTGATAAGGTCGTTCGCTGTGCTGGTTAAACCGCTTGCATTAAGTACATCAATAATACCATTTAGGGCACTTAAGTTACTTGAATCACTGTTATCTATAGAAATGCTAGTGTCGGCCACAATGTATGCAGCTCTTGCGCTAAACCAGTCGTAAGAAACGCTCCAGTTAATACCACCTAAGTTATTCAATTCTGCAGGTAGCTCGTTTCCAAATACATCTATATCGCCATCAAAAGCGCCATAAAATCCTTGTAATGTAGAATCCCAGTCACCTAATTGGCTGTTATATACTACGCTAAGTCCTTCATAAGTAGAAAATGGAATACCGTATACAGAACGCGGTGGACGAACCCAACGATAAGCATAGCCAACGTCTAAAAAGTCTGAGTATTTGTAAAAAGGAACACGCATTTTACCCGCGCTTAATTGCAGTTCATCGCTGTATTCATAGGTAACATATGCCCATTCAAATGTTGCGTCAAAGTCATCTTCTCCACGCGCAATAATTTGCGCTGTCGCAGTTAGTTTTTCTTGAAGATCAGCAGAGAGTTGTAAGGCGAACTTGCTCTCGTTTTTAAAAGAGATGTCATCATCATATCCGTATAAAGTCTGATCACTGTCTAGGGTTTTACCACCTACTATAGATGCAAAACCATTTATACGAACTTCAGCGCTTACAGCGCTTACAGCGCTTGTTGCAAGTGCGGCACATATTGCTACTGCTACAGATAGCTTTTTCATATGTATTTCCTATTTGTTATTTAGATGTTGATTTCAGGGGGATTATAGAAGTGAATTTAGTATTTATCTAATAATTTTAGCTAGTTAGTTAAAAAAGAACTGAGAATTTAGTTTATTTCGAGTTTACAATTGTTAACTCATGGGTTTTTACTAGAGCGAAGTTATTGATTTTATTAAAGTTAAAAAACTTTTAAATTTATTGAGTTTGTTTAGCTAATGATTTAGGAAATAGTAATTACTGTTTATTTTGCTGTTTATGCTTGATTTTTTTATATTTTAATAGTTTATAAACACTAAACATAGCGCTACAGCGGACTTAAAGAGAAAGATAGTCACAATATGATTATCTCTAAAGGTTCATAGCCACTCAAATGTTTATAATAGGCGCTATATATTCACATTATTTATTTAGTTCACCTTCTTGTTTTGTAATCAAATAACAACTTCCTAAACCTGAATTTTAGCTTAACATTACCCCTGTATTAGCAAGGTAGTTCAAAGGAAGTGGCAATGATGAAGAGGCTAACATGGTTAGTATTATGTTGCTTAGCATCCAATGCATATAGCAACGATGAAGTAAGTATTACATTGCTGGGCTATATCGCTCCAGTGTGTGAATTTACTCCACAAAGTAATAACCTAGCGTTTTCTTCTAATGGCATCGCTAATACAACATTAGTAATTAACTGTAATTCGCCAATGCGAATATCAATGCAATCTCTCAATGGCGGCTTAAGTCATGAGCAAAGCGATAAAATAAGTTCATATAATATTAACTGGTCACTGGAAGGTGCCAAAAACGTTGTGTCTGTATCGGCACAGGCAATCAAATCGACCTACAATTTTGATATTAATGAAATTATTTTTGATAGTGTTGCTCAGATTCAGTTAACTCTAGATGACCCCTTAATCTATGCAGGAAGTTACCAGGATGTGATCCGCATAGAAATGACACCATCAGTAGTATCAGGTGGGGTGCTTTAAGCGCACATTTATTAAACATAACAAACTATATGTCACATGGATAAGGAATATAACAATGAATAAACTAATCGTAATATCAGCAATCGCGGCACTATCTTCAGGTTCAGCATTAGCAGAAAACTTAAACGTAGGTGGTGCAGTTGAGTCTATATGTGAAGTAAGCAATATCGCAACAACTCATTACTTTCCAGCACTTGCACTAGGCAATACAAAAACAGTTAACTTTGATTTGAAATGTAATGATGTAGATGGTGCAACACTTACGTTAACTACTTCTGAAGGGCACCTTCAAAACGCTGATCATGAAGACAGAGGTGTAGGATACACTGCTCATTTAACAGCAGGCCCATATGACTTTACTTTGTCAGCCGAGAATGGAACGAATGATCAAAGTGCATTTCAAAGCAGTGGCGGAAGTAATACTTTAGCAACTTCAGGCGTAGCAGGGATGATTGATTTAGAAGTTACTCAAGCACCTGTATATGCTGGTACGTATGCAGATACATTAATGCTAACAGTAACAGCAAACTAAAGTTAAATTAAAAAGGCAGTGAATAACCACTGCCTTTATTTAGGAGGGAATTCTATGCATGCTTTACTTATATTAATATTCTGTTTGTTTTCTTTTTCGGCTAACGCCTTTCAAGTGAGGCCAATGGTAGCTGATCTCAGCTCTCAGGGTAGTCAATCACAGCAGACGCTTCGAATTATTAACCCGTCAGATAAACCGTTAACTATCGATGTTTCTGCATATAATATGAGTATAAGTGATACAGGAGTCGAGTCTTTAGAGGAAAATGAAGACGATTTTTTAATTATTCCTATGACAACAATCATCCCACCTGGAAATAGTCAATCGATTATCGTTAGATATATCGGGGAGCCTATTATTAAACATTCCAAGTCGTACAGAATTACCGTAGAACAAGTGTCGGTAGATCTAAATGATAATGCGCAGTCTGGGGTTGGTATGTCACTTAGTTTTAGAACCCTATTTAATGTTGTGCCTGAAAATGCTAAAGCTAACCTTATAGTTAAAGAAAAAAAACAATTAGCAGAAAATCAATGGAGTGTGTCGTTAGAAAATCGAGGAAATAAATACTTACGTCTTTCTAAAGGTCAATGGAATATTAAATCTAAAGGTAAAGTATTAACTTTAGAAGGTATGGAGCTAAGCAAAGCTCTTTCAGGGAAAATTCTACTACCCAATTCAAAAAGTAATATTGCAATATCGATACCTAAAGAATTTCAAGCTGATGATAGTCAGCTAGAGGTTGTATTCTAATGTTTAGTATTCAGTGGCTCAGTCGATGTTTAGTAATATTAATTTGGAGTATTACTATTTCGGTTGATGCACTTGAAGTAACACCTATGGTGGTTACACTATCCCCGCAGGAGCCTTCAAAAATACCATCTAGTCTGGTTTATAATCAATTACCCAGAGAAATTGCATTTGATATTGAAGTACACGAAATTGATTTTTCCACACCCAGCCCATCTTTAAAAAAGCTGGAAGACTCTCCGTTATGGGTCTTTCCTCCCTCTTTATTTTTACAAGAGGGGCAAGGCCAGAAAATTCAATTTAGGTGGATTGCCGAGAGTTTTCCGAAATATGATAAAAGCTATCAAGTAAGTTTAGTTGAGCAGCCTTTGGCTTCTAATATCGATAGTGATACCTCGCAACTTAAAATATTAATGAATGTAAATTTAGTTGTTCACGTGCACATGGATGAGTATTTACCAAAATTAAAAATACTCACATCAACAATTGAAAGTGGGGAGCTTTTAACTCAAGTAAAAAATGAAGGAAGAGGCGCAACTCGTCTCAGGGATTACGAAGTTAAAGTGACTACTAATAAATCAGTTGTGACTGCGTTTGAAAAGCAAGCTTTATTAGAAAATGGATACGATGTTTTTTTTGCGCCGTATGCTACACAAACCATAAAAATTAAGCTCCCAGAAAATATTGAAAGAGGCAAGGTGGAGCATTTAAGTTTAGATTTAGTGCAATGAAAATTACAGCTGCGTTTTTATTCGCTATGTTCTTTTTTCCACTTACTGTGTTTTCAAAAATTAATCCTTCTAACAGGACAATTGAGCTTAATGTGTCTGCTCAACTGAATAAAAGTTCAATCGGTCAGGTTTTACTTAAAGTCGATAAAGATGATGCCCTTTTTTTAAAGTGGAATGAGTTAGAGCCTCATTTTCGCCAAGTATTACTTGAAGAAAAAGAGGAGGAACTGTTCAAGGTGTTAAAAGGTAGTTCATTAGCGGTAACTTCACTAAAAGAATTGGGTTTTAGTGTTGTATTTGATATGAGTGATTTTAGCTTGGATATTATTGTTCCAGTAGAGTTAACTCGTCCTCAAAAATTAAGTGCGCAAAAACGTAGAAAAAAATTAAAGGCTATTGAACCAGCAAAAGCCAGTGGGTTTGTCAACGCTTATGCAAGCTATGTTCATCAAGATGATCAAGAACAGCAGCAAGCTCAAGAGCAATACGCGTTACGCTCCGAAATCGTGGCTAGTTGGCAAGGCTGGGTGGTAGAAAATGAGCTTGAATATAACAAAATATCTCAGCCTTCCTCTTCAATTTTTAAACGCCGGGGAACTCGGTTAATTCATGATTTACCAAACTTAGGTATGCGCCTTTCTATTGGGGATAACTTTAGTTCAGGTGGCTATTTTCAAAATTCCTCTCGTTTATTGGGCTTTTCATTAGCACATGACTTTTCTCTATTATCAGATAGGCCTATAAGACCGACTGCTTCACAAAGCTTTACCCTGCAGAGCCCTTCAAGTGTGGAGGTATATGTAGATGGCCGTATTATTCAGCGTCTTAATTTAGTTGCGGGCATTTATTCTTTAGATGATATACCTATAAGCGAAGGTAGTAATAATATTTCTCTAAAAATTACTGATATAGCAGGCGTTGTTCGCTATGTAAACTTTGACGTTGCAACTGGTTTAGATTTATTTGCTAAAGGACAGCTTGAATATGAAATTCACTTAGGTGTACCGGCTCAAGCTGGCGATAGGCTCAAATATGAGGAAAATTCCTCCTTCCTTAGTGCTTACCTAGATTATGGTCTCACTCCAAGTTGGACTGCAGGCTTTACAGTCCAAGGAGATAAATACGCTCAGCAAATAGGCACTAAACAAATTTATGCTGCTAAGGTGGGTCAGCTGGCTTTTGAGGGAGCACTTAGCTTCGCTAAACACCAAGGTTATGCCTATCGTACAGTTTATAGTAGCTATAATATGAGCAACCTAGGAAGTGAGTTTACGTTTGGTTATGAATACACTTCAAAATACTTTACAGCTTTGGGGTTTAGGACCCAGGAAGCGTTCAATAACCGTTACACAGAGCATTATGCGCAAGCGAGTTATAGCTACTATGTTAACAGTAGGACATTAGCATCTTTCTTTGCAAACATCTCTCGTGAACATGAGGGTGAACAATTTGATCAATCTATGGGTTTAAATATTTCAGGAGACTTAGCCAACAGTCAGTGGAGGTATACAGCTGGCGCGCAATGGGATGACCTCAGAGGTGAAAAGCAGTGGGGGCTCAGTTTATCATTGACCTATAAATTCAATAATCAGCACAGGATTAAATTATCTCATCGCTCCAAACGTGATAAAACAAGACTAGAGTTTACGCAAGATAGTAACCAACGGTTTGTTGGTGCGTTGAACTTACGAGCAGGGCTCGAAAATAATGATTTAAATAAAACTATCTTTGATCTAAACATGCAATATAACGCAAATCGTTTTGCTGCTAACCTAGAGCATGCAAGTTTTTACAAAGATTTAAATGCCCGCTCTGCTTATCATCAAAGTCGTTTAAGTGTAGCATCGAGCGTCGCTTTTGCAGACGATACGTGGGCATTCGGAAAACCTATATACGATAGTTTTGCACTCGTTAACGCCCATAAAAGCTTAGAAAATAAAGTAATTACATTAGGCCGAGTTGAGGACGAGTATAGAGCCGATAATAGCGACTTTAAAACTATATTGCTCAATGACTTGAGCTCATATGACAGCATAAACATTCCTGTTGATATTGATGATTTAGCCCCCGGCTATGACATAGGCTCTGGCATGCTTAGTTTTTACCCGCAGTATAAAACTGGGCACAAAGCAATAATTGGCACTGCAGCAAATATTTCTGTTATTGCAACTCTTCGAAGCAAGGACGAGGCTCCCTTAGCCTTAATGGTTGGAAAGGCCATTTGTTCAAGTGATGCATCTGGTAAAGAGTATACCTTTTTCACAAATAAGCGAGGCCGCTTTGCTATAACAGGCCTTGCTCCTTGTCGCTATGAAGTAACCTTGCAAAATAAAGTCAATACTAAATTTTTTATAGACGTTCGTGATGCAGAACAACTTCAAAGAAAAGGGGTTATTTATGTTCATTAAAATTGTGTATTTAGCAATAAGTATATTTACGCTATCTTTAGCTTGTAGAGTTAATGCTCAGTGTGATGCAAGTATTGGTGAAGTTGAATATTTGTTTGATGACTTGTCTTTTTACAACATAAGATCACGAGTCGATGCTGAGAAAGTAATTCGTATAAGTACAGTAAATACAGCGGGTTGTACCTTGTATTTTGGTATTTCTTCTCAAAATCAAGGCTACTTCAAAAGTAACTCTCAAGTTATCGATTATCAAATTCTATTAGAAAATCAGTTATTAAGCAGGACAATTAGTCATGTGAAATTAAGCAATAACGTAGTTGATATTAGCTTGGTAATACCTGCAGGGACCCCCGTGAAAGCGGGGAACTACAATGATAGGCTTCAGTTGATACTCTATGACGAAAGTAAACAAATTATGGATGAGAAAGAGATTGAAATTGAAACGAACATCCAACCACGTACTAGTTTATCTTTATTAGGCTATAACACTTTTTCTAACACAGTTTATTTGGGGGAGTTAAAGCCTGCACAAACCTATTCAATGTTACCCAGTCTACAAATAGTAACCAACACTGATGTCCAACTTAATGTAGCTTCAGAAAATAAAAGTCGTTTAATACATGCTATTTATAGTACTAAATATGGTATTAACTATACATTGCAGTTAGGCGCAGAAGAAATTAACTTAGCAAAACCTTCAAGTTTAAACTTCTCTTACTCTGGGCAGACGGAGTTTTTTATACCGCTTAGTATTCAGTTGGAGGACTTTACACGTCAAGCTGCTGGTGAGTATTCAGATGTAATACGCTTTCAAATAAGCCCGCTTAACTATTGACTTTACTTAGGTTTTTTTGACACCAAAGTAATGCTTGTTGCTTATTTTTTACAGATATTTTTTGATAAATTTTATGTAAATGCACTCTTACAGTGGCTTCACTAATGAATAGACTATCTGCAATGGCGCTAGAGTGTAAACCGGAGAAAAGCAAATTTAATACTTTAATTTCCTTACAAGTGAGATTACTAGATTGCAAGGTGGTTTGTTGTTCAGAGGCTAACATTTGCCTCATCCAGCTGTCAGTGACATCACGTGGAAACCAAAGTTTACCTTGTTCAATGGCTTCAAGACCTTGTTGAAAAAGTGAATCATCTGAACTTTCATAGAAAAGGCCCTTTAAATTAGGCCATTCTTTTAAAGCTAATACGTCACTATTTTTAGGTACATCAAATATAACTAAACTTTTATATCCGTTGTCCTGCATAAACTTGTTGATAAGTTCATAGGTCGTTATTACGTTAAGTGCTTGGTAATTAACTAATAAAATATTGTAGTTAGCTGCTACACAGAAAAGTGAAGTATAGTCTGGACTATTAAAGCACTTTATATAGTGTATTGGAGTATTTTTAATATCCATAATTTCTGTCCATAGATGCAATAGTAATACTATATTGCTATTTTTGGTTAATATCAATCATAGTGCATAGTCCGATAAGCTATACCTAGCGTAGATTGGTGTATTTTATGGAATAATGAAGGCTTTGTATGTGAACAGCAGAGGTAACATAGTTAATATAAAAAATAGCAGCGTCTACATTTTATAGAGGGAGTTTTTTCACGTAAGTTATCCAATAAAAATCAAAAGTTATAATTAATTAGTACTTTTATGTTTACTAAATGAAAGGTTTTATACATTTCTTCACAAATATGTAATATAATGCCCTTCCAGAGGAAAGATGCTATTAAGCGTCTTTTTTTATGCCCAAAACTTATTGCCTTAGCCAATAAGTTCGCATAATTAAATTATACGGTATCCTTTGGAGAATATTTTGAAACTACGCAAACTCTCACAGTTAAGCCTAGCAATTGTTGCTGCACTCACTACCTCTGTAAATGCTGAAGAAGTTAAAACAACAGCAAAACAAGACGCGTTTGAAAAAATCGAAGTTACAGCTCGTAAACGTACAGAGAGCTTGTTTGAATCTCCAACCGCTATCACATCAATTGGTGCTAACTTAATTGATAAAGCCAATATGAGTAACCTAGAAGATATTGGTAAATACGTTCCAAACTTAAATATTACTCGCTACGGTGTAGGTAATGCGGCGCATGCCTCTGTGTTTATTCGAGGTATTGGTCTGCAAGATCACATAATTACAACCGATCCGGGTGTCGGTGTTTATTTAGATGGTGTTTACTTAGGCCGTCAAATGGGGTCAAACTTATCGTTACCAAATGTAGAGCGTGTTGAAGTTCTTCGTGGTCCACAAGGTACATTATATGGTCGTAATACATTAGGTGGCGCAGTAAATGTAATTACTAAGCAGCCCGGTGACGAAGGGATTGTTACAACCTCGGCTAAAATTGGTAGTCGCGGACGTATTGCTGGCGATGTTTACTTTAATAACTCGTTGACTGATGACGTGAGCATGTCTGCAAGTGCATCTTACAAAACACGCGACGGTGTGGGTGAAGCAGTTAATTTAGCTAACCCAGAAAAAGAAATTGGTGAAGAAGAAGAGTTTAGTGGCCGCGTAGCCCTTAAATGGCAGGCCACTAGTGATTTAGCGTTAACTTTTTCACTTGACGGTGTTGATAACGAATCAGGTCAATCACCTTACACTATTGAGTTAACTGAGCCGCTTGATGCAAACGATGTATTTAATGGTGACTTCCCACTATTAACACAGGATCTAATTCCTTCTGACCCAGATGATTTAGGCACTACTGTTGCGGGTATTGAATCTACCTCTTACTCAGGGTGGGGGACGTCATTTACCGCTGATTGGGCAATTGATGATACGTACGCGGCTAAATTTATTTCAAGTTACCGTACTTCTGAATACGAAGGTGGACTTGATGATGATGCGTCACCACTTAACTTATCTGAGTTCCCAGAAGAGGGTGGTGCAGACCAATACTCGTTTGAAATTCAACTAAATGCTACCTATGACAATATGGACTTTGTATCAGGCCTTTATTTCTTTAATGAGGATGGCTTTACACGTTCAGGTCCATTTGTATTTAGCCCATTTAATACACCAAATAGTTTATTAAACGATGGTGTAACACCTTCATTTGGTGGTTATGGCGAATTTGAGATTAACCAAGAAACAAACTCATACGCTGTATACTTTAATACAAGTTATGATTTAACAGATGATTTAAGTATTGGCGGTGGACTTCGTTATTCAAAAGATGAGAAAGATGCCGATGCGATTTTCCCTACATTTGCTGAACGTAAATACGTAAGTGCAGAGTTTGACGCTGTAACGTGGGATGTAAACGCATCGTATCAAATCAGCAATAACATGAATGTATATGGTCAAATTCAAAAAGGATACCAAACCGGTGGCTTCCCTCCGCGTCCTTTTGGTGGCCCAGATCAGTTTGTATCGTTTGATGAAACCAAAGCGATTAACTACGAAATGGGCTTAAAAGGCCAAGTACATGAAAATGTATCTATGATGTTGGCTGTATTTGTAACAGATTATACTGACCTTGCTTTACCATTTTCAGACCCTACTGCAGGCGGTGGTTTTGTAACGATTGTTGAAAATGCCGGTGAGTCTAAAGCGCAAGGTATTGAGCTTGAAACCACTGTTGCCATTACAGACGACTTTACAATTCGCAGCTCTGTCGGTTACTTAGACTCTGAAATCACAGAAGTTGATGCAGGCGTACAAGGTATTGGTAAAGGTGATTCGCCAGCATTAACGCCACGTTGGACTGTAATGGTAGCCCCTTCTTACTTTATGGATTTAGACAGCGGTGCAACCGTTGCATTTAATGCTAACTATTCTTACAGAAGTGAAATGCAAGGCCAGTCAGTTTACAATGAAAGTGAAACTATTGATTCGCGTGAGTTAGTTGGTTTTAATGTTTCTTACACTAACCCGTATGGCGATATGGAAGTAACCTTATACGGTGAAAACGTATTAAATGAGGTTTACGATGTAGGTCGTTTGCAGCAGTCAGGTTTTGTTGGTGTAATGCGCAGTAATGACCGTAGCGAGTTTGGTTTAAAATTCAAAAAAGACTTTGAACTTTAATAACCCATAATGAGTTAACTAAAAGGTAAGCTTAGGCTTACCTTTTTTGTTTTTGCGCCAGTAAAAAGTCAAGCTTAGGGCCACACGGTGCACCTCTTTGTAACATGCGTGTAGTGCTGTGCTATTGATATGACCGGTGTGGTGCGAAGGCTAACCACTAAGTAATATAAAGCACTATTAGCATCAGGTAACCTTGTTTTTAGGTAATAAAAAAGCCCTCAGTGAGGGCTTTAAACAATTTAGGTTTGATTAAAAACCGCTATCAAACTTATTTATTCGACTTATTGTATTCACGCGTTAGTCTTGCGTGCTCACTTAAATCTTTCAAGCCAAGCTTTTCGTAGCTTTTTTCCATCATCTCAAGGGCTGGATCTAAATAGCTGCTTTGCGAGTAATGCTCAACAACGTACTTACCACGATTAGCGGCCGCTAGGTAAGCTTCACGTTCGTAATAGTAGTTTGCTACTTTTAGCTCGTAGCGCGCCATGCGGTTTAATAGCCACACTAAGCGGCGTTTAGCCTCTGGTGCGTAATCACTTTTTGGAAAGCGTTTTACAAGCGTTGATAAATCGGTAAATGCAACACGGGTACGGTTGGCATCGCGGTCAGCTCTGTCTATGCCAAAATACTCTTGGAAGGCATTTTTATCAGCTTTAATATTAACCAAACCACGCATGTAGTACATGTAATCTAAATCTTTGTGATTTGGGTTTAAACGAATAAAGCGGTCGATTGTCGCTAATGCTTGTTCTGTATTACCTGATTGGTAATGGGCATACACTAAATCCATTTGTACTTGCTTTGAGAAAGGCCCAAATGGGTAGCGTGAATCAATAGCGGTTAATAACTCAATTGCTCGGGCGTATAAACCAGAGTCAAGTGTTTGTTTTGCATCTTCATACAAAGCGTGTGCAGATTTGTTAGGAACGCGTTGGATATCTTCTTGGTCAGGCGCAGAAGAACAGGCCCCTAAAGTAAGTACAGAAGCTGAAAAAACAATGGCGAATGCACGTTTCCCTATTTTATTTATCATTTTATTTGTTACCTTCGATGTCTTCGGCTAGGCCACGGCGGTAAAACCGAGTAAACTATGCGTATTATATTATGCTTTTATTAAAAGCGATTCTAACCCAGTCAGGCACAGCTTGCACTGGTAAATTGGGTAAAGTTACTAATGTCAGAACAAATTTCACTTCAAGCCGAGGTTCCTACCGAGTTAGGTGGTAAACGTCTAGACCAAGTATTAGCGCAATTGTTCCCTGATTATTCACGTTCACGTATAAAAACATGGATATTGGATGATAAAATCACCGTTGACGGTGAAATCTATAACACACCGCGAGAAAAACTACTCGGAGGTGAAGTTGTAAATGTT
This sequence comes from Pseudoalteromonas sp. S3776, assembly GCF_005886915.1. NCBI lineage: Bacteria > Pseudomonadati > Pseudomonadota > Gammaproteobacteria > Alteromonadales > Pseudoalteromonadaceae > Pseudoalteromonas > Pseudoalteromonas sp. S3776. The sequence goes on from NZ_PNCU01000009.1 coordinate 47,896, forward strand.
GAAACCAGCATTGAAGCACCACGCGAATACGAAGCACAAGATATCAAATTAAACATTGTTTATGAAGATGACGATATTTTGGTTATCAACAAACCTATGGGCCTAGTCGTCCACCCTGGTGCAGGTAACCCAGATGGCACAGTGTTAAATGCATTGTTACATCATTTTCCGGATATTATTAACGTACCGCGTGCTGGTATTGTGCACCGTCTAGATAAAGACACTACAGGCTTAATGGTGGTGGCTAAAACTATTCAGGCGCAAACACATCTAGTTAAAGCACTGCAAAAACGTGAAAACTTCACGCGTGAATACGAAGCTCTATGTAATGGCACTATGACAGCAGGTGGCATGGTTGAAAAGCCGATTGGCCGCCATCCTACGCAGCGTACACACATGGCAGTTCACGAAATGGGTAAGCCTGCCATTACACATTACCGTGTTGCTGAAAAATTCCGTGCTCATACACGTTTACGCCTCCGCCTAGAAACCGGACGTACACACCAAATTCGTGTTCATATGGCGTATATAAACCACCCGTTAATTGGTGATAGAGCTTACGGCGGCCGTCCTCGTCCACCTAAAGGTGCTACGCCAGAGCTATTTGAAATGTTACGTACATTTAATCGCCAAGCTTTACATGCAGTAAAATTAAGTATTGCGCACCCTATTACGGGCGAAATGATGACCTGGCAAGCGCCTATTCCAGATGACATGGTGGCAATGACTCAAGTGCTTAGAGAAGATACAAAAGCTAACCCTGACATAGAGTATTAATGACTTTTTTGTCAGCACCATGGCCTAATTTAACCTCGGTAGGTACGTGCAGTACCACCCGAGAAGGCGGCGTGTCAAAGCCGCCTTTTAACAGCTTAAATCTAGGCTTACATGTTGATGATACTCCAGAGCACGTGCTAAAAAACCGTGCTTTGGTAGAGCAATCCCTCCCAAAACCGGCACTTTGGCTTAATCAAGTGCACAGTGCTGATGTGCTCTGTGTTGATGCAGATTTTGATTTTCAAACATTACACACTGCTGATGCGTTGTATACCCAAGTTATAAATCAGCCTCTTGCTATTATGAGTGCAGATTGCCTACCTATTTTGCTTGCAAGCCATGATGGCCGCGAAGTTGCAGCTGTGCATGGTGGTTGGCGTGGTCTCGAAAAAGGGATCATAAAAAATACGCTTGCCTGTTTTAGCGCGCCTAGTAAGCAAATATATGCGTGGCTTGGTCCTGCTATTGGTGCTGAGCTATTTGAAGTTGGCGACGAGGTCGCTTCGCGGTTTATTGCAAAATCCCCGCTGTTTAAAGAGGCGTTTAAATTGCAAAGCAATAAAAAATATTTGTGCGACATTTACCTAATCGCTCGCATCGAACTTGAGCAATTAGGCGTTATAAATATTAGCGGTGGCGATTATTGTACTGTTTCTCAGCGGTCACTGTTTTTCTCTTATCGGCGAGAAGGCAAAACAGGGCGCATGGCAAGTTTGATCTGGCGCAAATAAACACTATTTCCCCACAATATTCATCTTAACACCTTGAACAATTCTATTAACATACCCATTTATTAAGCAATTAGTTTATTAAATAGGTAAACCCTCATGCGTCTAGATAGATTCACAAGTAAATTTCAATCTGCGCTTTCAGATGCTCAGTCGCTAGCATTAGGGCGCGATCATCAATTTATTGAACCTGTACATTTAATGTATGCGCTTTTACAGCAAAATGGCTCTAGTGTGCGTGCTTTGCTTGCTCAAGCAGGCGTGAGTGCAGATGAGCTCAACACCAAGCTTTCTCAAGAAATAGAAAAGCTGTTTAAAGTTGAAGGAGTAGGAGGCGACGTACAGCTTTCTAATAATATGGCTTCGCTTATTAACTTATGTGATAAGTACGCGCAAAAGCGTAAAGATAAGTATATTTCGAGCGAATTATTTGTACTAGCGGCCTGTGACGACAAAGGCCCTTTAGGTGATATTTTTAGAGCGCTTAATATCACTGCAACTAAAATAGAAAGTGCCATAAAAGCAATTCGCGGTGGCCAAAAGGTCGATGACCCTAACGCCGAAGAAACCCGACAAGCACTTGAAAAATACACCATTGATTTAACCGAGCGCGCAGAACAAGGTAAGCTCGACCCCGTTATTGGGCGCGATGACGAAATTCGCCGCACGATTCAAGTTTTGCAGCGCCGTACCAAAAATAACCCCGTGCTTATTGGTGAGCCAGGGGTAGGTAAAACGGCCATTGCTGAGGGGTTAGCCCAGCGCATTATAAATGGTGAAGTGCCAGAGGGCCTAAAAAGTAAGCGTGTTTTATCGCTAGATTTAGGCGCGCTGGTGGCGGGTGCTAAATACCGCGGTGAATTTGAAGAGCGTTTAAAATCGGTGCTTAACGAACTGGCCAAAGAAGAAGGCCAAGTGATTTTGTTTATTGATGAAATTCATACCATGGTGGGCGCCGGTAAAACCGACGGCGCTATGGACGCTGGCAACATGTTAAAGCCAGCGCTGGCTCGAGGCGAGCTACACTGTGTGGGCGCCACTACGCTTGATGAGTACCGCCAATACATAGAAAAAGATGCTGCACTTGAGCGTCGTTTTCAAAAAGTATTGGTTGAAGAGCCCTCAGTTGAAGATACGATTGCCATTTTACGCGGCTTAAAAGAGCGCTATGAGTTACATCATTCGGTGGATATTACCGACCCAGCCATTGTTGCTGCTGCGCATTTATCGCATCGCTATATTAGCGACCGACAATTACCCGACAAAGCCATTGATTTAATTGATGAGGCTGGCTCGTCAATTCGTCTGCAAATAGATTCTAAGCCTGAGTCTTTAGATAAGCTTGAGCGCCGTATTATTCAATTAAAACTTGAAGATAACGCTTTAGCCAAAGAAAAAGACGATGCAAGCCAAAAACGGCGCAGCGAAATGCAGCAGCTTATTACCGATTTAGAAGCGCAATATCGAGAGCTTGATGAAGTATGGAATGCAGAAAAAGCTTCGTTACAAGGCACGCAAGTAATTAAAGCTGAGCTTGAACAAGCGCGCCTTGATTTAGAGGTTGCCCGCCGAGCAAGCGATTTACAGCGCATGTCGGAGCTGCAATACGGAAGAATTCCAGAGCTTGAGCGAAAACTTGATTTAGCCTCGCAAGCTGAAATGCAAGAAATGAGCTTACTAAAAAACCAAGTAGGCGAAGACGAAATTGCAGAAATACTCTCTCGTTGGACTGGGATCCCAGTATCGCGCATGTTGCAAGGTGAGCGAGAAAAGCTGCTAAAAATGGAAGAGCAACTACACAGCAAAGTGATAGGGCAGGATGAGGCAGTTGTTGCAGTAGCAAATGCGATACGCCGCTCTCGTGCAGGGCTTGCCGATCCTAATCGGCCCATAGGTTCGTTTTTATTCTTAGGGCCTACTGGGGTGGGTAAAACAGAGCTTACTAAAGCGCTTGCAGGTTTTATGTTTGATACAGAAGATGCCATGGTGCGTATCGATATGTCTGAGTTTATGGAAAAACACGCTGTAGCACGTTTAGTGGGCGCACCTCCCGGTTATGTTGGTTACGAAGAAGGCGGCTATTTAACCGAAGCCGTTCGCCGTAAGCCTTACTCTGTCATTTTGCTTGACGAAATAGAAAAAGCGCATCCCGATGTATTTAATATTTTATTGCAAGTACTCGATGATGGCCGCCTTACTGATGGGCAAGGGCGTACGGTTGATTTTAAAAATACGGTTATTATTATGACCTCAAATTTAGGCTCAGACATTATTCAAGAGCAAGCGGGCACAAACGACTACGCAACGCTTAAGAGCAAGGTTATGAATGTGCTTGTTAACGAATTTAGGCCAGAATTTATAAACCGTATTGATGAAACCGTCGTATTTCATCCACTTGCCAATGAGCATATTAAAGAAATTGCCGATATTCAGCTTGTTAAATTGCGTGAGCGTTTAACAGAAATGGGCTACTTATTAGAGATCAGTGATGCGGCGCTTGAAAAAATTGCCTCCAGCGGGTTTGACCCTGTTTACGGTGCTCGGCCATTAAAACGAGCTATTCAGCAAACAATCGAAAACCCATTGGCGCAGCAACTATTAGGGGGCGATTATAACCCTGGCGATATTGTTGTGATAGATGCAAACGAGCAAGGCCTGATTTTTTCAAAACGCTAATATAGGCGCACAATAAGCCGCCAAGCAGGCGGCTTATTGCTTTATACTTTAAATGTATAAAGCAAGTTGTTTACTTTTTGTGAGCCGGCAACTAATTCTGCGGCATCTTTAGCAACGTCAAAGCTCAACGCTAAGTTGTCGTTACTTACCTCTTTTATATTATCTACATTATTAGCAATATCATGGCTCACCATCTGCTGCTCCTCTGCAGCCGTTGATATACTGTTTGTAAGTAATGCTATTTCACTAATTTGATTGAATATACTATCGAGCTCATGGTGTGTTTGCTCGGTTGTTTGAACGCAGCCCTCTGCTTGAAGTCTTGTATTTTGCATTACCTTAGACCAATTAACTAACGTATCTTGGATATCCTTAATCGAGCTGTGAATTTGCCCTGTAGCAGTTTGCGTACGAGACGACAGTGCACGTACTTCATCGGCTACCACGGCGAAACCACGGCCATGCTCTGCAGCTCTTGCGGCTTCTATTGCTGCATTAAGTGCTAATAAATTAGTTTGCTCAGCAATGCCTTCAATCTCATTCATTACTTGGCCTATTTTATCCGCTTCTTGTGCGAGGTTGTTTGCGGTATTAGCGGCGTGATCTACATGAGTAGCCAGCTCAGACACCATTTTTTTGTTATCAACAATATGTTGTTTTATATCTGCGCAACTATGTTGAGTAGAGTTAACTTTATCGGCAGTATTTGTTGTACTAGTTGAAATATCACCAATCGTAGCGGTCATTTGCGCCATAGCGGTAGCGATTTGTTCAAGTTGTGTACTTTGTGCCTCAATACCTTTTTCGGTGAGCGTCGATTTATCATCGAGATTTTCAGCAATGTTATTAAAGGCATAGGTGGCATCTTTTACGCGCCCCAATACGGTTCTGAGCTTAGCAAGTAACATTTGCTCTTTATAGTCACTCACACTTAGCGGCGAGTTATCGCAAAAAACATAGCGCGAGATAGAGTCAGAATGCTGTTTATAGGCGTTTAATTTAGCAGGGGTTGCCACAAGCTCTTGATAATTTAAGGCTAAAATAAGCACGCAAATTAATACGTTGATAGCTGCTGCCAGAATCGAAAAAGCAAACCCACTCATAATTACCCAACTAAATACAACAGCTAATGTAAGCATCTGGCGTAAGCTTGTGTGCTCTTTAAAATTAAAAGTGGCTTTACCGTTATTTAATTTCTCGTATAGTTTATGGGCTGTTAAAACATGTTTTTTATCTGGCTTTGTACGTACAGATTGATATCCAACTAATTGATTACCTTCAAAAATAGGTGTTACAAAAGCATCAACCCAGTAATACCGGCCATCCTTACAACGATTTTTGACTATCCCTCGCCATGAATGGCCACTTTTTAACGTACTCCACATTTCTTTAAATGCTGCTTTGGGCATATCAGGGTGGCGTACAATATTATGATTTTTACCAATGAGTTCCTGTTCACTAAAGCCTGCTACATCGCAAAATGCTTTATTTGAATAGGTAATAACTCCCCGTAAGTCGGTAGTAGAGACTAATTGTTGAGAATCACTAAAGTGGACTTCTTCATTTATTAAGCTTTGATTATGACGCATGTTAGTTTTAATCATCCTTTTTAATTAACTTGTTATTGTATTGGGTAAACTTAATGAGGTGAAGTAAAGGCAACGCACTGAATAATAATGTTACTAAAATCGCGACTTTTTATGATCTATATCAAATTTTGCGCTTAAAATATTAAGGCTTGTGAAGTCTAATCTAGTAATTCACGGTCTTTAGGCTTTAGGGCGTGTTGATCTTTGATGGTTGAATTTGCAGCAGTATGTTTGGCTTTTAGGCAAGGCAGAGCCTATGAAGTGTGGTTACTCCCCATAAATAGGCGATAACGCAGCATAAATGCCAAACATGCGCTGCCCTTCGGGTTCTGCCTAGGGGCGATAAACTCTTTGTTGCCTACATGGATGTAGGTAAGGGGCGTGAGCAGGACGCGGAAGCTTTGCTTGGTTTTTACTTAGCCCACTAGGTTACAAACCTCGCGCCGCGATTTTAATCGCCCCTAGATTGAACAAATTTCAATCCGCAAAGTTCAACACGCCCTGGTAAAGCGATTGTATAATAGTATTAGCAGTGGCAAGATTAGCTAGCTGGTTGATGCTAATTGTATCAAGCGCATGCTCAATAGGGTAAATAGTTAACAATTTTGAAAAATTATATTGTTCTTAACAATTTAGTCTTGAGTATGGGCAATTAGCCCCCATAACCGTAAGATTAAGCCACGTGGCCGAGGAAGCATTTTTTGACTATACATGATTTATCTAGCGCGCTTAACGCGTTATCTACCACACCGCATCAGCAGGCAATTAAAGGGATCAAACGTGGCATTGAGCGAGAGTCGCTACGTATTAAAGGTAATGGTGCCATTTCCACTTTAGGGCATCCTAAAGGTGTAGGTAGTGCATTAACAAACGGGCACATTACTACTGACTTTTCAGAGTCATTACTTGAGTTTATTACCCCTGTTAGTGAATCTGCGACAGAAACTTTAGCACAATTAAAAGACCTTCAAAAATTTACACTTGAACACATGGGCGATGAGCTTTTATGGCCTATCAGTATGCCATGCTTTATTGAAGATCAAGATGACATCGTACTGGCTCAATTTGGTAGCTCAAATACCGCACGCATGAAAACGTTATACCGTGAAGGCTTAAAAAACCGTTACGGCAGTATGATGCAAGCAATTGCAGGTGTGCATTTTAATATTTCTTTCCCAGAGTCTTTTTGGCAGTCTTTACATACCCTAAAGCAAAGTGAGCAAAGTCTAGATGCATTTATTTCGGATGGTTATCTAGCGCTTATCCGTAATTTTAAGCGTGAGCTTTGGTTAATTAGCTACCTGTTTGGTGCCTCACCAGCCTTATGTAACTCTTTTTTACAAGGGCGAAAAACTGACTTACCATTTAAAAAATTAGGTAAAGGTACACTTTATTTAGAGGTAGGCACGGCACTTCGCTTGGGAGATTTAGGCTATACCAATAGCGCACAATCTTCATTACGCGTCATGTATAACTCGCTAGATGAGTACGTTGCTGGGCTTAAAGAGGCAATCAATACGCCTTCTGATCTATACGGTGATATTGATGATTACACCACGGCTACGCCTAAGCAACTTAACAAAAACATTCTTCAAATCGAAAACGAATTTTACTCGCCAATTCGCCCCAAACGTAATGCTAAAAGTGGTGAAAAACCAACGGATGCTTTATTAAGAGCCGGCATTGAATATGTTGAAATTAGAGCACTTGATGTAAATCCGTTTAGTGAAACCGGTATTGATATAGATCAAATACACTTTTTAGATGTTTTTTTGACGTATTGTTTATTAAAAGATTCGCCAGAAATGCTGTGGAAAGAGCAAGCCCGAAGCACAGAGAACTTAGATACAGTGGTTAATCAAGGACGTCAGTTAGGTGTTATGCTTAATGACAATAACCAACAGCGTACTTTGCAAAGTTGGGGTAAAGAGATTTTTGATCAATTAAGTGAAGTAGCTAAGTATATGGATAAGGCGTATGGGGTGACCTATTACAGCGAAACCATAACAAAAATGGCTACCTGGGTTGATAACCCAATGCTGACTTTTTCGGGACGCTATATATCTGAACTGGAAAGTGCAGGTATAGATAATGGTGTGTTTGCTATCCAATTAGCTAATAAATATAAGCAAAGTCATGCAGAATCTAACTACAACGTATTTTCTAAGCAATGGCTTGAGCAACAAGTTGTTTCTTCAAATAAAGCGCGTGAAGAAATAGAGCGCGACGACACGCTAAGCTTTACTGACTTTTTAGATGAATATTTTAATGCTAAAGCTGTTGTTTAAGCTTTTTTAAGCAAAAAAAACGCAGCCCAAGTGGGCTGCGTAAATATTCTTCAGGGATGAAACAATGCTATACTGCTGCATTCATATACTCAGACCCACACTTTTTTAAAAAGTTCAGTGAGATCGTATAAAAATGAAAAAAAATGCAATTATTTTATCTTTTGCCCTCTCTTTAGCAGGGTGTGCCACTGCGCCACCAAAGCAACCTAATGATCTTTGTAAAATTTTTGAAGAAAAGCCGGACTGGTACTTTGATGCAAAAGACGCACAAGAAAAGTGGGGTTCGCCTAAACATGTTCTTATGAGCATGATGTACCAAGAAAGCTCGTTTCGTCATGATGCTGCCCCTCCGATGGAATATTTTTTATGGATTATCCCTACAGGGCGTGCCAGTGATGCTTACGGGTACTCACAAGCAAAAACCCCAACATGGTCTGACTATATTCGTGAAACGGGTAATAGCGGTGCTGATAGGGATGACTTTGATGATGCAATCGATTTTATGGCGTGGTTTGTTTATAAAACACATAAAGTAAATAAAATATCTAAATGGGATGCTTATGCGCAATACTTAAATTATCACGAAGGGTGGGGCGGTTATAAACGCGGTACTTATAAAAAGAAAAAGTGGCTAATGAGTGTTGCCAATAAAGTTAAGCATCGGGCAAGTCGTTATGGTGCGCAGCTTAAACGGTGTGAAGACGAGCTAGATAAAGGTTGGTTTGAGCGACTGCTTTTTGGCTAACTACTTACCTTAAAAGCAAAAAAGGAGCCAAGGCTCCTTTTTTAACGCGTTATTTAAACTTATAACTTACGTTGATTAGGCTTAATTTTTACCTGTTTAATCATATTCTCTTTTACCTCTAACACTTCCACAGGGTAGCCGGCTATTTTAAGGCTTAAATTAGCATCTGGAATGTCTTCTAAGTATTCTACAATTAAACCGCTGAGTGTTTTAGGGCCATCAAGAGGAAATTCCCAGCCCATTTCTTTATTAAGATCGCGCACGTTAGCCCCGCCATCAACAAGGTAAGAGCCATCACTTTGCGTGGTTACCTCTTCACTGGGCGTACGTGTTTGTGTGGTCGTGAAATCGCCAACCACTTCTTCAAGAATATCTTCAAGGGTTACGAGACCTTGTATGTCGCCATATTCATCAACCACTATACCAATGCGCTCTTTTGATTGTTGGAACTTTAATAGCTGGGTATTTAGAGATGTTCCCTCGGGGATAAAGTAAATCTCACGGACCGCACGTAATAATGACGGTTTATCAAACTGCTCTTTGGTCAAAAGACGAAGAGCATCGCGCGAATGAATAAAACCGACGGCGTCATCGATATTATCGCGATAAAGTAATACACGGGTGTGCTGCGCATGAGTCAATTGACGGCTGATGATCTTCCAATCGTCGTTAATATCAATCGCTACTATTTCGTTACGCGGGATCATAATATCTTCAACGGTCACTTGTTCTAAGTCTAAAATAGACGTCAGCATGCTTTGGTGGCGAGCTGGAATCAATGCACCCGATTCATTCAACACCGATTTTAGCTCTTCTTTGCTCATGCTATGTTCGTCAATTTGTTCAGCGCTAATGCCAAATAAACGTAACATTCCATTGGTCATCCAGTTAACAACAACCACAAAAGGGAATAGAATTTTAAGTAACCCTTTTAATACCACTGAGCTTGGAAAAGCGACTCTTTCAGGGTAGAGGGCAGCAAGGGTTTTAGGGGTCACTTCGGCAAAAATAAGCACAACGAGTGTAAGTACACCTGTGGCAATAGCGATACCTAAATCACCGTATAAACGAATACCTATAATAGTGGCAACTTGAGCTGCAGCAATATTTACAAGGTTATTACCTATGAGGATCAAGCCAATGAGTCTATCAGGGCGACTCAGAAGTTTGTTGACGCGTTTGGCAGCGCGATGGTTTTCTTTAGCAAGGTGGCGCAGACGAATTCTGTTAATTGACATTATGCCCGTTTCAGAGCCAGAAAAGTATGCAGAACATAAAATTAAAATACCGAGTATTATAAATAAAACACTCGTAGATATGCTGTCCAAAGAAGGATCCTTTTTTTATAAACCAATGCGTATTAAGCTAGAGTGAGCTGACAGAGTCAAGTTAAAACTTATTTAACACCACTTCTTGTACAAAACGGCTGCCAAAATAAGCAAGTGTGAGGATAAATGCGGCGACCATGATGGTAATAACCACAGGTTTACCTCGCCAGCCTTTTTTAATGTGACCAAGCGCAACAGTGATAAAAATAACCCATGCAACAAGTGATAAGACTGTTTTATGGATAAATTCTTTGGCGAACATGCCATCTAAAAATACAAATCCTGTCAGCAGTGCGAAGGTAAGGATAACCGTGCCTAAATTTAATAGTTGATAGAGCTGACGTTCCACCACCATTAAGGGCGGCAAATGGCTGTGCACAATTGCTAAATCTTTGCGCTTTAAACGTTTATCAATAAAGTAAAACTGCACGCCATATAAAGTGGCAATAATCAAAACGCAGTACGCTAATAATGACAGCGATATGTGTGCAATAAGCCCTATTTCAATACTTAAGCTTTGTAATAAAATGTGATGCGGAATAAACAAACTCGCAATGGTGAGTAAGGCTGCAAACCCATAAACGACCGGCAATAACAACGTAGCAGGGAACTTTAGCGAGACCGCAGTAACCGACACCACAATAACCCAACAGGTTAGCAGCGCTACATTCACAATACTCAAATCTTGCCCATCGGAGCGAAACACCGAATTAACCAACAACAGCATGTGCGCGAGTATTGCAACAGTACTTAAAATAACCGTCACCTTTTGGCTAGGGCCTTGTTGATGAAACAGGCGTGTTAACACATGAGACGTTGCTAACACATAAAATAAACTGGCAATAATAGTTAAACTAATAATTAGCATTATGCTTGGGCCACTTATAATTAGAGTCAAATAATTCTTGTTGTTATATACACATTGTATTTTATAGCAAAGCAATTGCATAGACCTAAAAAAAGAAACTCAATAAGCTATGCTTCAATACTGTATTGTGCGCCCTCATTTACGGTATACTGTTTTTAATTGAAATTTAATACTATTGCGCCCATCTAATAAGTAAAATGCGAATAAGCATGAGCTTATTGGGTCAATATAAACGTCTTATCGGAACCGTTACATGTTTGAGAACCTCCAAGAACGATTAGGTAAAACCTTAAAAAATATTAGTGGCCGCGGCCGTTTAACAGAAGACAACATAAAAGATACGCTGCGTGAAGTACGTATGGCGTTTTTAGAAGCTGACGTTGCGTTGCCTGTTGTTCGCGAGTTTGTAAAGCAAGTCAAAGAACGTGCCGTAGGTGTTGAAGTAACTAAAAGCTTAAGCCCTGGCCAAGTATTTATAAAAATAGTACGCGAAGAGCTTGAAAAAGCGATGGGTGAGGCCAACGAAGAGCTTAGCCTAAATGCGCAGCCGCCAGCTGTTGTTATGATGGCGGGTCTTCAAGGTGCGGGTAAAACAACCAGTGTCGGTAAACTTGCTAAATTTTTAAAAGAGCGTAAGAAAAAGTCAGTACTAGTTGTGAGTGCTGATGTTTACCGCCCAGCGGCTATTAAGCAGCTTGAAACACTTGCCAGCGAAGTTGATGTAGATTTTTTCCCAAGTGATATTTCGCAAAAGCCAGTCGATATAGCCAGCGCAGCTATTTCACATGCTAAAAAGAAATTTATAGACGTTGTTTTAGTTGATACCGCCGGCCGTTTGCACGTAGATAACGAAATGATGGGCGAAATTAAAGACCTTCATAAAGCAATCAACCCAATAGAAACATTATTTGTGGTGGATGCAATGACGGGTCAAGATGCGGCGAATACCGCTAAAGCATTCGACGAAGCGCTCCCTCTAACCGGTGTTATTTTAACTAAAACAGATGGTGATGCACGTGGCGGTGCTGCTTTATCTATTCGTCATATTACCGGCAAGCCCATTAAATTTATGGGTGTGGGCGAGCGTACAGATGCATTAGAGCCGTTCCATCCAGATCGTATCGCATCGCGTATTTTAGGCATGGGTGATGTACTTTCATTAATCGAAGAAGTCGAAATGAAAGTAGATAAAGAAAAAGCGGCTAAGGTCGCTGAAAAAGTATTTAAAGGCAATGGCTTTACCCTTGATGATTTTGCAGAGCAATTAAAGCAAATGAAAAATATGGGTGGCATGATGTCGATGCTAGATAAGCTGCCTGGTATGCAAAACTTACCCGATGCTGTAAAAGGCCAAATGGGTGACAAAACCTTCATTCAAATGGAAGCCATCATCAGCTCTATGACCAAACAAGAGCGTGCCCGCCCTGAGATTATTAAAGGCTCTCGTAAAAAGCGTATAGCCGCAGGCTCTGGTACACAGGTACAAGAGATAAATAAACTGCTAAAGCAGTTTACGCAAATGCAAAAAATGATGAAAAAAATGAAAGGTAAAGGCGGCATGCAAAAAATGATGCGCGGCATGAAAGGCATGTTACCACCTGGAATGATGGGTGGCGGTGGCCCTAAATTTTAATGTAGCGCTATTAATACCTGCTATATAATGTATAACAAAAGGGCCAATTGGCCCTTTTTTGTTGAATAAATTATGCGCGTAGTGCATGCTAATCTATTAATTGTGGCTCAGATCATAGTTTAACCTACTAAAGTGGCTTTTTGCTTCACTTCTTACTTGCATTGTTGCTAAAAACTCGTACAATTCCCCAGCTCCCCATACTGGGGAGTAAATCTTATTAATGAAAACAGTCAATCTATTTAGAGGACGGTATGGTAACTATTCGTTTGCAACGTGGTGGCGCTAAAAAACGCCCTTTCTATCAAATTGTGGTTGCGGATAGCCGTTTCTCGCGTGACGGTCGCTTCATCGAGAAAGTTGGTTTCTTTAACCCAATTGCTTCAGGTCAAGAAGAAAAACTTCGTTTAGATTTACCTCGTGTTGATCACTGGGTAGGTCAGGGCGCAGGTCTTTCTGATCGTGTAGCTAAGTTAGTTAAAGACGCTCGTAAAGCGGCTTAATAGGCGTAAGTGTAACCATGAGTCAAGAGAACACCTCATCAATTATTGTCGTAGGAAAGCTCGGTGCCCCATATGGTATAAAGGGCTGGCTTAAGGTACATTCATTTACTGATGATCCCCAAGGGATCTTCGATTTCAGCCCGTGGTTGATAGGGCAACAAGGTAAATGGCAGACCTTAGAAGTGGTCGACTGGCGTCGCCACAACAAAGGCTTTATCGCTAAGATTGCGCAAGTAAACGACAGAGACGAAGCTATGGCTTATACCCATGCAGAGATATCTGTTGATTCAGCGCAATTACCAGAACTCCCGCAAGGTGAGTTTTATTGGCGAGATCTCATCGGAATGACGGTTGTAACTGATAAAGGTTATAACTTAGGCATTGTTGATGACCTGATGGAGACAGGATCAAATGACGTCTTGGTTGTGAAAGCAAACAAGAAAGATGCATTTGGTCAAGCTGAGCGTTTGATTCCTTTTTTAACTGATTCAGTGATTAAAGACATTAAACACGAAGCGAGAGAAATTACCGTAGACTGGGATCCTGGGTTTTAATGACTCAAACTAGTTCATTGTGGGTTGGGGTGATAAGCCTTTTCCCTGACATGTTTGATGCAATTACACACCAAGGTGTAACCGGTCGCGCAGTGAAAAATGGCTTAATTGACTTTAACTGCTGGAATCCACGTGATTATGCTTTAGATAAGCATAGAACCGTAGATGATCGTCCTTACGGGGGCGGCCCAGGTATGTTAATGATGGTTGAACCACTAAAACAAGCCATTCTTGACGCTAAAAAAGCGGCAGGTGATGGCGCAAAAGTAATTTATATGTCCCCACAAGGGCGCAAATTGGATCAGCAAGGGGCAAGCGAGCTCGCAAACTCTGAAAAGCTGATTTTAATTGCCGGTCGCTATGAAGGTATAGACGAGAGAATAATAGAGTCATACGTTGACGAAGAATGGTCAATTGGTGATTTTATTTTGAGTGGTGGTGAATTACCTGCCATGACATTAATTGATGCAGTAGCGCGATTAGTGCCAGGCGTGTTAGGTCATAACCAGTCAGCAGAGCAAGACTCATTTTCGGATGGCTTGCTAGATTGTCCTCACTATACACGGCCAGAAACATTGGACGACAAACAGGTGCCTGCTGTATTACTCAGTGGAAACCACCAAGAGATAGCAAAATGGCGGCTTAAGCAGTCATTAGGCAGAACTTGGCTACGACGTCCTGACTTGTTGCATAACCTAGCTCTGACTGAGGAGCAAGCGGTATTACTCGCACAATTTCAGCAAGAGTACCAAAAAGCTTGTGGCTAGAAGACAGTTACACCTAGGAAAGTGAGAAACATAATGGCAAAAGTAAACCAAAATATTATTAAAGCGCTTGAAGAAGAGCAGCTTAAAACAGACGTACCAGCATTCGGCGCTGGTGATACAGTAGTTGTACAGGTACGTGTAAAAGAAGGTAACAAAGAGCGTCTACAGGCCTTTGAAGGTGTTGTAATCGCTAAGCGTAATCGTGGTCTTCACTCAGCATTCACAGTTCGTAAAATTTCGAGCGGTGAAGGTGTTGAGCGTGTATTCCAAACGCACAGCCCTCTTATCGATAGCGTAACAGTTAAGCGTCGCGGTGCGGTTCGTCGTGCTAAGCTTTACTACCTACGTGAGCGTTCTGGTAAATCTGCACGTATTAGAGAAAAACTTAACTAATACGCGCTGTTTATCAACGCAAAGAAAACGGGTTGCAGCCTCACGGTTGCAACCCGTTTTGGTTTCAAGTATTAAATAACATACTATTTCTTCACAAAAGCATCCCTCTGTATTAATACAAATTCGCATCGATACTTAATCATTTTGTGGGGCTCAACGTATCGCTTCCTGCGTTAAAAATTCTGATTTAGAACAACTAAATAGCGTTTTTTTATCTAGTTATGAACACGTTTTTCCAGCCTCAAAATTAATCACTTAATTAAACGAATTGGTATGGGGAAATTTCACCCGCATTACTACATTAGCCTTTTCACTCATACTTGATCCTGTTAGTATTTAACGTATTGATTAGTTTACTTAAATGTAAATTTTAATTTACGAAATGAGTTGTTTATAGGTGGAATGAGAAACGTGGCTGAATTAAGTGATTTATCACAATTACGAGATGGCATAGATGAATGCGATGCGCAATTAGTTGCTTTACTTGCAAAGCGAAATGCAATAACCCAAAAAATTGGGGCTATTAAGCAGCAAAGTGGTGCTCCTCTGCATGCCCCTGAAAGAGAAGCTGCTTTGTTAGCTGCTCGTCGTGATGAAGCTATTAAGCAAGGAGTCAGCCCTGAACTAGTTGAAGACATATTAAGGCGCATGATGCGCGAAGCCTATCAAAACCAACAAGCTAAACTTGCCTGTGCAGCTCCTGATTTATCACCTATTGTGATTGTAGGTGGGCAAGGGGCTATGGGCCAGTTATTTGCTCAGCAGTTTATTCGTTCAGGTTATGAAGTTAAAATTTTAGATAAAGGTCAGCAAAGCGAGGCTAAAGCCATTTTAGCTGGCGCAAAGTTAGTGATGATCAGTGTGCCTATCAATGCACTTGGGGCCGTGGTTGCTAAGCTACCTAAACTTGATGATGATTGTTTGCTTGTTGATATTACCTCCGTTAAGCAATCACCCATTAAGGCACTAAAGGCAGCACACTCTGGGCCCGTTGTTGGTTTACACCCTATGTTTGGCCCTGATATTTCTCACTGGGTTAAACAAACCGTAGTTGTGTGTGAAGGCCGCGCGCATGATGCGGCAAAAGGCTTACTACAGCAGTTGCAAGTATGGGGTTGCCAACTAGTTGAGCTAGATGCTAAAAAGCATGATGAAGCAATGCAAATAATACAAGTAATGCGCCACTTAACGACGTTTGTTTATGGGCAATTTTTAGCAAAGCAAAGCCATACGCTTGAGGAGCTAAGAAGTTGCTCATCTCCTATTTACCAGTTAGAGCTGATGATGGTAGGGCGCTTATTTGCGCAATCTCCTGAGCTATACTCAGATATAATGTTGGCCCAGTTTGATAATGTTGAGAGTTTATTAGCGCAGTATCAAGAGACCTTTGCACAAACTCTTGAAAAGTTAAAAGCGGGAGATAAAGGGGCACTCATCGATGCATTTGCTGATGCTAAAGCGTATTTTTCAGACTCTACTGCGCACTTTTTAACACAAAGCCGTAGTCTGCTAAATAAAGCAAATGACGCCAAGGTATTAGATTAATACCAATCCGCATTAATACTTAATCGTTTTCAGGGGCTAAACGTGTCGCTATCTGCGTTAAAAAATTCTCATTTACGACTGCATGGATGCAGAAGGTAGAGCAATGCAGGAGCAATTGCCGAGAACAACTAAATAGCGAATTTTTTGCCTTGCTATCAACACGTTTATCCATCCTCAAAATAGATCACTTAATTATGCGGATTGGT
>NZ_PNCU01000090.1:0-324 GCF_005886915.1 Pseudoalteromonas sp. S3776
GTAGATACCATCTCTCATTTTAAGCTTCAAGGTCGTATTTAACTTTCTTGGAGCTTAAACACTTCTTGGTTTTTTATTACACCAAAACATATATGGATGAGCTTCCGCATATTTGCACACACAGCTTGCATCGGTGTTTTACCGTTATTTATTAATGTTAACTTGTGTCGTTTTATTCTTTTATTCCATTGCCCAGCGACAATGGCTGCCATGTAGAGTTTACAGCGAATTCTGGCTGGCCCAAGTTTACTGATTGATGTTCGCCCTTTTAATTTACCCGATTCATTGTGACGTGGGATTAACCCACAATAAGCTGCTGCTACT
>NZ_PNCU01000091.1:0-241 GCF_005886915.1 Pseudoalteromonas sp. S3776
TTTACAGCGAATTCTGGCTGGCCCAAGTTTACTGATTGATGTTCGCCCTTTTAATTTACCCGATTCATTGTGACGTGGGATTAACCCACAATAAGCTGCTGCTTCTTTGGCTTTATTAAATTTTTTAGCCGTAAACAAATATGTCAGCTCTCTCGATAATACAGGCCCAATGCCAGGGATAGACTCGAGTAGTTTCCTGTTTCTTTTTAAACCAGGCTCATTATCTATGTGATCATCAATG
>NZ_PNCU01000092.1:0-5310 GCF_005886915.1 Pseudoalteromonas sp. S3776
GAGTCGGGGAGGGGGAGCCAATCATAAGAATTTCATAGACATTTCAGTAATTTTCCACTACTCTTCTGCTTTATAACTAAAACATAATATCTATTCTAATGTGTTGCTATTAGTTGAATGATCAAGGACTTGATTCCTTTCCTTTTGAACTATTAAAAGATTGATAACATGGCTGGCTTTAAAAAACTTATTTTTATACAAATCCTGTCTTGGCTTGTATGTGTTGCGGCTGGAAGCTACTTCATATCTGTAAGCTTTAATAATGCAGTAAGTGAAGCACAAACTTCGGCACAAACCAGTGTAACACACTACATTAACAGCTTAACAAGCGACGAGATTTCGCCTGAAAGTATAAAAAAAGCGATTGCTGATGGTAAAACGTTTTCAAACTTTATACTAAGAGACTACCAAGGGGCTGAAGTATTTTCAGTTAACTCCCCTACCCAGCTGCCCATGTTTGCTGAGTTTATTCAATCTAGTTTTAATTCAGTTCGCCCGCAATTTGCAGTTAACGACGCCGCAGACATAAAAGTAGAATTTACTCTCAATATAGAGCGTTTAGCCCAACAACTTCAAACTTCACTGTTTATTGTTATTTTTATCTCAGCGTTGTTAGTGATTATTCCGATCGTATTAATGAAGTCTATTTTTCATAGCTTAAATAAAAATATCAGCATGACCGTTGCCGATGTAATAGACATTTACATTAACCAAAATCAAATTGGTGACGACTTAAACACCGCGCTTGATGCCAGTAAAATGAAAAAGCTAGGTAAAGATTTAGTCCCTAGCTTTAATCGCCTTTCGCATTTTTTAAAAAATAAAAATGATGATATTCAAAACGCTGCCCTAAGCATTAAGCAAGAAGCCTACAAAGATGTGATTACCGAATTAGGCAACCGTAATATGTTTGTTGAATATTACGAAAAGCACATCGAAAACAGTGAGCGCAGTACCTTTGGCTCGCTAGCGCTTGTGCGCTGTAGTGAGCTGCAATCGATAAACCAAAGCCGTGGCTATCAAAAAGGTGATGACTACGTTAAAGGTGTGGCCGATATAATTAAACATATAAGTGGTACCTACACGGGTAGCCAAGTATTTAGGCTAAATAGCTCAGACTTTGCCATAGTATTACCTAATACCCCACTTAAAGAAGCAGAGCGTTTTGGTGAAAACCTGCAATCGCGCTTTACTCAATACCAGCAAAATCAAGAGCTCAGCTCTGTGGCTAATACGGGCATTGTGGGCTACGAAAAAGGCAAACCGCTGGGCGAGCTATTATCGGTTGTAGATAACGCAATGAGCATGGCGCAATCTAAGCAAGTAAATGCATGGCATGTGCAGCGCGAAACCGATTTAGTCAATAATGTAAGTGCTGGGTTTGGTAACCAAAACTGGCGCAAAGTGATTAACGAAGTAATTGAATCAAAACGTGTTCACTTAGTAATGCAAAATATTATGCCGCTGGGTAAAAGCATTAAGGCTTATGCAGAGATACAAGTACGTTTTAAAACCGAAGATAACCAAGTGCTTCCTACTGCCTCATTTTTAGCCATGGCTGAAAAGCTCGACATGGCCATAGAAATTGACCGCTTAATTATTGACTCGTCACTTGAAAAAATTAAAAGCCGCAACCTGTCTGAAAAGTTTTTTGGCCTGAACGTGACCGCCTCAAGCGCACATAACGACCAATTTGTTATTTGGTTAGAACGCCGCTTATTAAAAGATACGCATATAGCCTCTAAATTAGTATTTGAAGTAAGTGAGTTTGGCCTACAGCAAAATATTAAAGCCAGTAAACGCTTTATTGATATGGTACACCGCGTAGGGGCCCGCGTAACGGTTGAACGCTTTGGTGTAGGATTAACCTCGTTTAAGTTTTTCCGTGATTTAAAACCCGACTTTATTAAAATGGATGCAAGTTACACACGCGGTCTAGAAGATGATAAAAATAATCAATACTTTATGCGCCTAATGGTTGATTTAGCCCACCGCATTGGCGTGAGTGTGTTTGCAGAGGGCGTTGAAAGCCAAGAAGAAAAACACATAGTAGAGACCTTATGCCTAGATGGCGTGCAAGGTTATTACATAGAAAAACCAAAAGACATTTAAGCCCTGCTTAAAAAAACACAAAAAGAGCACATGTTGCTCTTTTTGTGTTTTAACTGTTTAATTTTTCACTTACTTTAAAATCACATAAATTTTACAGCTTTGTGATCGCTTAATTATTTTACCGTGTTTATTTAACTGATAACGACTCGCATATGTTGTTTATCGGGGCAGAAAAAAGGATAATACACGGGATTTTAATAGCGCGAGGCACACATGACAGAATATGTCTTGTTATTGATTGGAACCGTTCTAGTTAATAACTTTGTATTAGTACAATTTTTAGGCTTATGTCCATTTATGGGTGTATCAGGCAAGCTTGATACCGCAATTGGCATGTCTTTAGCAACCACGTTTGTGCTTACTCTTGCCTCTGTTACAAGCTATTTAGTTAATCAATATATTTTAGCGCCGCTAGACATCGAATTTTTACGTACCATGAGCTTTATTTTAGTGATTGCCGTTGTGGTGCAATTTACCGAAATGGTTGTGCGTAAAACTAGCCCTACTTTATACCGTTTATTAGGTATATTTTTACCGCTGATCACCACTAACTGTGCGGTATTAGGTGTTGCGCTTCTTAACATAAAAGAAGATCACACCTTTTTACAATCTGCTGTATATGGTTTTGGCGCAGCCGTTGGCTTTTCATTAGTACTTGTATTATTTGCAGCGCTGCGCGAACGCCTTGCTGCTGCAGATGTTCCCACCCCGTTTAAAGGCGCCTCAATAGCCATGATAACCGCCGGCTTAATGTCAATGGCGTTTATGGGTTTTACCGGATTAGTGAAGTTTTAATATGACCTTAATGTATGCCTTGATAGCGCTTGGCTCGCTAGCGCTTGTTTTTGGACTTATTTTAGGCTTTGCAGCTATTCGCTTTCGTGTAGAAGGCGACCCAATTGTTGAGCAAATAGATACCATTTTACCACAAACTCAGTGTGGCCAGTGTGGCTATCCGGGCTGTCGCCCTTATGCTGAGGCAATTGCCAACGGGGATGAAATTAATAAATGCCCGCCAGGCGGTGAAGCAACGGTTAAAAAGCTGGCCGATTTAATGGGCGTTGAGCCTAAACCGCTTGCCGGTGGTGAGCAAGCAGAGCCGATCAAAACAGTGGCCTATATTCGCGAAGACGAGTGCATAGGCTGTACTAAGTGTATCCAGGCATGCCCTGTTGATGCCATTGTTGGTGCAACACGCCAAATGCACACTGTATTAATTGAAGAGTGTACCGGCTGCGATTTATGTGTAGAGCCCTGCCCTGTAGATTGCATTGATATGCTGCCTGTAGCCGAAACAAAACAAAACTGGAAATGGCAACTTGATGCTATTCCTGTCACGCAAATAGATTAGAGGTTTGAGTGGAAAAGTTACTTGAACAAATTAAAAAAGGCACCGTTTGGGCATTCCCGGGCGGCGTGCATCCACCACAACAAAAAACACTCTCTAACAGTGCGCGTATTGCTAGGCTCCCTCTGCCAGATAAGTTAGTTGTACCAATTAAACAGCACATAGGTGCTAACGGTAAGTTAATTGTAGAAAAAGGCCAACAGGTATTAAAAGGTCAAGCACTTACCGTGCCTGTTGCGAATTGGTCTGTGCCTGTACATGCGCCCAGCTCTGGCACAATAACAGATATTAGCCCTGTGCCTTCGGCGCATCCATCGGCTCTACCTGAGCTAAGTATTATTATTGAGCCTGATGGCAAGGATCAATGGTGCGAACTGACTCCTACCCCTAACCCAAGTGAGCTTAGCCACGATGAATTAGTCGATATTATTCATCAAGCAGGTATAAGTGGTATGGGTGGAGCAGGCTTTCCTACTTATGTAAAAGCCGATATAAAGCAACCTATTGAGTTTTTAATTGTTAATGCGGTTGAGTGTGAACCTTACATAACGGCCGACGATGTATTAATGCGTGAACATGCCAAGCAAGTAGTGCAAGGCATTGAGCTAATGCAACAAATTCTAAACCCGACACTGTGTATTGTTGGTATAGAAGATAACAAACCCGAAGCCATTGCAGCTATGAAAAGTGCCGCAGAGCACAACGCCAATATTGTCATTCAAACAGTGCCTACTGTTTACCCTTCGGGCGGCGAAAAACAATTAATTAAATTGCTCACAAACCGTGAAGTACCTAGTGGCGGTATTCCGGCCGATATTGGTATTTTAGTGCACAACACCGGTACTTTGTTTGCTGTACAACAAGCCGTATACGAAGGTAAACCGCTTATTGAACGCGTTGTTACAGTAACGGGTAACACTATTCATAATGCGGGTAATGTATGGGCATTACTAGGCACCGAAGTTAAGCACCTGCTAGATTGCCAAGGTTTTTCACCCGTACCACAGCAGCGCGTTGTCATGGGCGGACCGATGATGGGCTTTACCTTGCCTACGGTACGTATTGGGGTAATTAAAACCACCAACTGTATTTTAGCCCCCGATCATAAAGAGCTGGCAGAGCCTGGCCCTGAAAAAGCCTGTATACGCTGTAGTGCCTGTGCAGATGCCTGCCCTGCTTCGTTATTACCACAGCAATTACAATGGTTTGCAAAATCAAAAGAATACGACAAATTACAAGAACACAACCTATTTGATTGTATTGAATGTGGCGCGTGTGCGTATGTATGCCCAAGCGAAATTCCATTGGTGCAATATTACCGCGTAGCAAAAGTAGAAATAAAAGAGCAGCAAGCCGAAAAAATTAAAGCCGATAGAGCAAAAGAGCGTTTTGACGCCCGTAAAGAGCGCCTAGAGCGCGAGCAACAAGAACGTCAAAATCGCCATAAACGTAAACCAGCGGCCAAAACACCAGATGAAAAACAAAAAGTAGCAGATGCCCTTGCCCGCGTTAAGAGCAAATCATCCGATGGCGATGAAAAATCAGCTGTAGCCGCTGCCATAGCCCGCGCCAAAGCGAAAAAACAGCAAGGTGAAGAGCTAGAGCCAGATAACAGTGAAGTAGCTAAAGAGCGCGCACTGCGTAAAGAAAAAGCGCGTAAATATAAAGAACAAAAAGCTGCGGAGGGCGAGTCATCATCAGCACCCGATGATAAAAAGTCAGCCGTAGCTGCTGCTATTGCTCGTGCTAAAGCGAAAAAAGTGGCGCAAGCTGAGCAAAGCGTTGAACCACAAAACGATGAAGCAACCGCCCCAGCTGATGATAAAAAAGCTGCGGTAGCTGCTGCTATT
>NZ_PNCU01000093.1:0-1389 GCF_005886915.1 Pseudoalteromonas sp. S3776
GTATCGGTTACCGACGCCGCAGGCAATGAAACCACAGCCACCACAACTGGTGAAGTTGACATAACTGCGCCGGTTGTGACGATAAATGCGTTAGGTGATACGAGTGATACTACTCCGACCCTATCTGGTACAGTTAGCGGCGAGCCTACGGGGTCAACCGTTACTTTAACCGTAACGGATGCAAATGGTGCAGTGCAAACAATCACAGCACAAGTTATTGCTGATGGTAGCTGGACGGTTGAAGTGCCTGTTGCTTTAGCGGAAGGTACTTATACGGTTGATGCTAGTATTAGTGATAGCGTCGGCAATGAAGGCACTGCAAGTGCCTCTGGCACCATCGATACAAGTGCGTTAACTATCACTATCGATGTGATTGGTGAAACCAACGATCAAACACCGCAAATAAGCGGTGATACTTTTAATGCAGAAGTGGGCTCGTCTATAGAAGTTCAGATAACAGACTCTACTGGGGCAACGATCACCCTAACCACCGTTGTTGATGCAAACGGACAGTGGAGTGTTACACCACCTGCAGATTTACCCGAGGGAAATATATCAATCAGTGCAACTGTAACTGATTTAGGCGGTGGCTCAGCCACCACCGAGCTTGATGCTGTAATTGATATTACGCCGCCGACTATACAGATTAACGACCTAGAAACCAGTAATGATACAACACCAATTATTGCTGGTAATACTACAGGCGCAGTTTCTGGCACTGTAATAAGCTTGACTGTTACTGATTCTCAAGGCGTTGTTCGCTCGTTTAATACGACAACGGATGCACAAGGGAATTGGAGTGTAGAGCTTTCTCAAGAGTTGGCTTCAGGGGATTATACTGTACAAGCAGAGGTTTCTGATGCTGCAGGCAATAGTGCTTTAGATACAGCAACCGGTAATATCGATACTTCAGGGCCAAGTTTAACCATTGACTTTGATGCTGTAACTAATGATACAACACCTACTATTTCAGGCACGAGTGATGCCGATGTAGGCACTACGGTTACTGTGGTGATTACTGATGAAAACGGTGTAGAGCAAACACTGACTACCACAGTTGATGCCAATGGAAATTGGGCAGTAACCCCTCAGACAGAGTTGAATGAAGGTGATAACACCATCGAAGTGAGTGTGTCTGATGAAGCAGGAAACACGACAACAGTAACCGATACAATTACTTTAGACACGCAAGCACCCACACTTACGATACAAAATGTAGGCGATGTAAACGACCTAACACCGACATTACAGGGCAACAGTAACGAAATTGGCGGCACGGTGACACTCACCGTGACCGACAGTGATGGCGCTGAGCAAACTCTCACGACCACCGTTGAGGCGGATGGTCATTGGGATATAGAAATCCCCAGTGCGCTCGCTCAAGGTCAC
>NZ_PNCU01000094.1:0-251 GCF_005886915.1 Pseudoalteromonas sp. S3776
AGCCTGGCAATGTCCTACTTTCACATAGCAAATGCTACACTATCATCGGCGCTGTTTCGTTTCACTACTGAGTTCGGCATGGGGTCAGGTGGGTCCAAAACGCTATGGTTACCAAGCAAATTAGGTGCAAAGGATTAAGGACACGCACATCGTGCTACTTTTTCCTTTGCGCAAGGTGATTTAACTTTAACGCTACGCGCTAACTGTCACCTCATAAATTTGGAAAATATCTGATAATATTTTTTAAGTTT
>NZ_PNCU01000095.1:0-306 GCF_005886915.1 Pseudoalteromonas sp. S3776
TCTTATTGAACGTATCCAGCAACTCAGTGGTGATTTTTTTAACTTCTTCTTCAGGAGGCTGCAAGACAGGTGCAGCATACGACACGACCGCCATCATCAGACATGCCAGAGCCATCAGGAGCTGTTGAACAGACTTTACCATTTTCATTCTTGATTCCATCTTCCTATGCAGGCTTTCTATCCAGATTTGTACCGCTTTGCACTGCACTCTATCGAGGCGGTTTACAGACCTTCTTTATTCGTCCTTATTGACTGAACCCAGAAGGAATTTGCCAATCAACTCTTCCAGTATAACGGCTGACTGAG
>NZ_PNCU01000096.1:0-365 GCF_005886915.1 Pseudoalteromonas sp. S3776
CCTAGCTTTTCGCCCTGTATGTACTTTTGCGTAAGTACGGTGCCTTTGCACAGCTTGTGCCACCGAATAACAATCGCCTTATCATTAAGCCTATTCGCTTTTTTATTATCAACATATAATACTAAGTGCGTATGATTGCTCATAACTGCATAAGCACAGACGTCAATACAAAATATCTTGGCTAATTCAAGCAACTTATCTTCAACCCAGCCTCGTCGATGCTCGTAAGATTGACCTGTAATGTGGTCTTCGCCACACAGAAAAGCACGTCGAACACAGCGCGAGATACAGTGGTAATATTTTGTATCAACCAAACTTACTTGTCGCTTTCTTGCAATTGCCATAAAACACCCTGCTTGTTTTTT
>NZ_PNCU01000097.1:0-595 GCF_005886915.1 Pseudoalteromonas sp. S3776
ACAAGCTGTGCAAAGGCACCGTACTTACGCAAAAGTACATACAGGGCGAAAAGCTAGGTAAAGCAGAGCTTATCTTTTTTAATCAAACAGTAAAAGAATATCGAGAGCGCCTATCAAGCATTAGCTGGTTTATGCGCTTATTGAATGAAAATATAGCGCGTAGAGCAAATAAAGAAGATAACTGCACAGGTAGATTTTGGGAAGGTCGGTTTAAATCTCAAGCACTCCTTGATGAAGCCGCACTTGCCGCCTGCATGGCGTATGTAGATTTAAACCCCATCAGAGCAAAAGTGGCAAATACACCAGAAGACTCTGACCATACAAGTGCTCAAAGGCGCTTAAAAAGCGCAACAGAAGGTAAGCAACCTAAACAGTTACTTCGCTTTGCAGGCATGTCACGTCAAATTATGCCAAAAGGGTTACCGTTTGAGCTTAAATCGTACCTTAAACTTGTAGAGTTAACAGGGCGTTGTATAAGAGAAGATAAGCGAGGGTATATTAAAAGTACACACTTACCCTTACTCGAAAGAGTGAATATTTCCCCCGAAAACTGGTTAAAACTCACGACCCGATTTACACGCGTATTTCATGGTGC
>NZ_PNCU01000098.1:0-427 GCF_005886915.1 Pseudoalteromonas sp. S3776
CCGATATCATGGCGAATAATAAGAGATGATAAACGTGTGCACATTGATAATTTGAACCCTCCTATGCTAGAAAGAGTGAATATTTCCCCCGAAAACTGGTTAAAACTCACGACCCGATTTACACGCGTATTTCATGGTGCAGTAGGCAGGCCTACTTCACAAATAGGTTACTGCGAAAATTTAAATAGAAAACGGCGAGCCAATATAAGTAATTGTGAAAAGTTATTAGCATAAAGCTTTAATTACTCAGCTGATAAGTTGAAACTGCAACATGCAGTTATTTTTATGCGTGTAATTTAGGTTTAACAGCGGTAATGTTTTATTTAATGAGTGCTTTATGAATAACGATAGAAAAAGAGATAAACGCTGAGTAAAAAAAAGTAAATCTAATAATACAGTTTTGCTTGTTAAATTAGAGTGGGTGTCT
>NZ_PNCU01000099.1:0-379 GCF_005886915.1 Pseudoalteromonas sp. S3776
CCCCCCCGGCCCGCCCCCCGCCCCCCCCCCCCCGTCTCTTAGGTATACCTGCAGACGCGCCAAATGTACCACCGCGAGCGGGACGGGTGCCCCGCCGGGCCCTCTTCCGAGCCTGTAAATCTGACGGCTCAGCCTTCGCTGGTTCGAATCCAGCTCCCTCCACCACTTCTAATCTTCAGTATCTTAGATCGGAAGAGGGCACGTCTGAACTCGAGTCGCTCTCGCGCGGGGCCTAAGGGATCAGACTGTATATAAGACTGCTCGGCGGGCGGGGGGGCGCGGGGGGGGGGGCGGGGGGGGGGGGGGGTGGGGGGGGGGGGGGGGGGGGGGGGGGGGGGGGGGGGGGGGGGGGGGGGGGGTGGGGGGGGTGGGGGGGGCG